>JBKOZO010000147.1:0-13874 GCA_046725935.1 Acidobacteriota bacterium
CGGCGACGGTCCCAGCCCGGGATCCACGTCGAAACGACGCGGGTCGAGCCAGCGCGGGTAGCGGCGCGAGAACGTAAAGTAGACCACCGGCCCCCGACGCGACAGTTCTTCCGCAAGCAGCGCCGTCTCGCGGGCGATCCCTCCGCGGTCGGGAGGAGACGGCCCGAGGATCGCGATCAAGGACGCGGAGGCAGGGTGACCGTCTGCCGGGGCTCTCCACGGGTCGGCGTCAGGACGACCGACGACCGCTGGGGAACCTCCCCCGGCGCGATGAAGGGCTGGAGAAAGGGAAAGGACACGCGAAACGCGCCGTCGACCGTCGAATTCTGGATGACGTCGCAGTCGTCGTTGACGTTGAGCCCGCAGCCGCCGAGCTCCTGGCCGACGACGCGCAGATCCGACGTATATGCGAGCGAGCCGGAGCTCCCGCCGCCGGTTCCGCCGACCTCGTCTTTCTCGTAGATGAAGTCGCCCTGTGGGGAGTCGGAGCAGGCGGCGGGGTCGGGCGTGGCGCTGACGCGCTCGCGCGTGTAGACCATGGGGCCGCCGCTGGAGTTGCTCAGGCGGCGCAGGATCGTTCCCGCTCCCCCGGTCGCGATGTCCTGCGTCGTCCAGCCCAGGAAAAAGGCGCCGTCCGGCGGGTTCTGCGAGAGCCGCACGAGCGTGAAGTCGCTCACGGTTCCCGTCGCGAGAAGAGTCGAGCCGAGGCTCTGTGGAAGGGTGGCGGGATTCGGCGGGATACCGCCGCAGGTCGCGGTCTTGTAGTTCCAGACGACCTCCAGCGAAGTCGCCGAGGCCTGCGTCGAGAAGCAGTGATTCGCCGTCAGGAGGTAGGGAGTGAAGGTCTGCGGATCCGAGTTGAGCAGGCCTCCCGTGCAGACGAAGAACCCACTCCCATCCTGGAACGTGAGCTGGCCGACCGCGTGCGAGGCGTCGTCGAGGTTCGGGAACTCCGATGCGCTCACGCACGCCGCATCGACGAAACAGGTCTGCGACTTGGGATTCAACGCTCCCTCGGGCCCGGCGTCGGCGGTAGCGGCGGCCGGATACTCGAGGTGCGCGACGGCGTCGACGAGCAGGCGGGTGTTCGCGAGCTCCCCGGCGTTCGAGCCCTGTAGCTGAACCTCGAGAAACATCTCCGGCGCGTAGATCGTGTTCGTCCAGAACCCCTCCGGCGCCGTTTCTGAATCGAACGTGTACGGTCCCCGGACGTCACCCGCGGCCGAGTAGACGTAGACGCGGCTTTCCGGCGGAAGCAAGGCCGTGCGAACATGGAGGCGCAGAGCGTCCGCGCCCTCCGAGGCGAAGGCCGCCGTCCAGACGAGGCGCCCGTCGTCGGCGCGTTCGAGCAAACCTCCTCCCGAAAGGTGCGACTTCTCGAGAAGCCGGTCGGCGGCAACGCCGTCCAGGCCCACGTCGCCTACCAGCGCGCGCGCGACGCCGATCTTCAAGCGGCTCTTCGGGCGAATCCCGTCGCGCCACTCTCGCGTGTCGAGCCATGTCTTCTCGGCAGGCGCGAGCGCCGGCAGCACGTGCCGGGCCTGCGCCGGAAGCCGCGGCGCAGACAGGACCAGATCCGCCGAGGAAGCCGCTCGCCGGGGCGATACGGCGTGATACCGGGACGGCCCGACCTGCCGGACGGGAGCGGCGGCCGCGAAGAAGAACGCCAGAACCGAGATCGGAACGATCACCATCATGGTCCCGGAGTATAGATGCCCGTCTGCCGCCGTAACCAGAGACCCTTCAAGTACTCCCCTTCCGGACAGTCGAGCGATACGGGGTGATCCGGACCCCCTCCCTGGCGGGCGGTCAGGGCGAATGAAGCGCTCGCCTCCAGGCTCGCCGAGAAGACGATCTTCTGGAACAGGTCGGCGCTGACGAGGCCCGAGCAGGAGCAGGTCAGAAGCCAGCCTCCCGGAGCGACCAGCGACATGGCGAGACGGTTGACGTCCTTGTAGCCGCGCGCCGCACGATCGACGTCCGCCCGTTTCTTCGCAAAGGCCGGCGGATCGCAGACCACGACGTTCCAGCGCTCGCCGGCCGCGGAGCGGCGCCGCACGTCGTCGAAGACATCCTCCTCGACGAAGTCCTCGTCGCGGGCCTCGAAGCCGTTGGCGCGGCGGTGCTCACGCGCGAGCGCGAGCGCCGGCGACGACGAATCGACGTCCACGGTCCGCCGAGCGCCGCCCGCGAGCGCCGCGACCGAGAACGCGCCGGAGTAGGAGAAGAGGTTGAGAACCGTGCGATCGCGCGACAGCCCTCGCAACCGCGCCCGGTTGTCGCGCTGGTCCAGGAAGAAGCCGGTCTTCTGGCCGGACCCCAGATCGGCGAAGAAGCGGAGGCCGTTTTCGAGGAACGGGGCGCGATCGGGACTCTCGCTCGTTGAGGGACGCTCTCCTCGGTCCCGCGCCGTCCCCGTCTCACGAACGACGAGTCGCTTCGGGGCGAAGACGTCGCGGGCCGCACGCTCCAGGTCTCCGCGCCACGCTTCCGTGCCCGCCGTCAACAACTCGAGCACCGCGACCTCGCCGTAGACGTCGAGGAGAACGCCGGGACATCCGTCTCCCTCGGAGTTGACGGCGCGATATCCCGTCGTCTCGGGCGGCAGGACCTCCTCGCGCAGCCGCCGGGCCGCCGTGAAACGCTCACGAAACAGCGCGGCGTCGATCGCGCGGTCTTCGAACGTCCACAGCCGCGCCACGATCTGGGAGTCCGGCGAATACGCCCCGCGCGCGAGGAGTTTCCCGGCGGCGTCCACGATCTCCGCGCGTCCGTCGCTGCCGTCGCCTTCCGCGCTCGCGATCGCGCCGGAAAACACCCACGGGTGACGCCGCCGAACGGATTCGTCGCGCCCGGGCTTGAGGCGAAGCCGGATCAAACGCCCTCGAGCTCGTAGATGTCGCCAAAAAGCGACAACAGGAGTGTCACCGCGGCAGAAGATACTGCAACCGTGGATCTTTGGCGTGAAAGTGCTGCGCCCTAGACGCGAGGCGCCCCCGCTCCGTAGAAGAAGGTGCACACAGATCTCCTCCTTCGGAGCCCCCCGGTGACGGGGGGCTTACTTTTCTCCGGCAGGCGGTTTTGGGAAATGATCGACCCAAGGGGGCGCCCGACCGTCATGTCGAGAACCTTCCCTCGTCTTGCCGCCGGATGGCTCGCGTCGATTCTCATCCCTTCCGCGCCTCTGATCCCCAATCCGCGACTCCGACGCCGCCGTCCCAGCCGCGCAAGCTCGCCCCTGAAGACCGTCGACTTCGTGCCCGGCGACGAGGGCCGCCGGACGTTGCGATCGTCGTCGCGCAGAAGATCGGTACCGAGACGACGACGTACGTGCGCAACATCTACAAGTACTACGTCGCCTACCGGTTGACGCTGGATGCCCAGGCCGAGGTCGAAAAGGCGAAGAAGCAGGTGGCCGCGCCGCCGAAGAGCTGAGGCCGGAGAAGTCGGAGCGCAGGGATTCGGCGTCAGGCCGGCCGGTACACGTCCGTGTTCAGGTACTTCAGGCCCGAGTCGGCCAGGAGAGTGACGACCGTCTTTCCCGGCCCGAGCCGCCTCGCGACGTCCATCGCGGCGAGAACGTTGGCGCCCGATGAGGTCCCGGCGAAGAGGGCCTCCTCGCGGGCGAGGCGGCGCGCCATCTCCTTGGCGTCCTCGGACCCGATCGGCAGGATCTCGTCCACGAGCGACGGCTCCCAGAGTGGAGGGATGAACCCGACCCCAACGCCTTCGATCTTGTGGGGACCGGGCCGGCCGCCGGAGAGGACGGGCGACTCGGCGGGCTCGACGCAGGCGATCCGAAGGGCGGGCTTGCGCTGCTTCAGAATCGTGGCGACGCCGCGCGAGGAAGCGGCCGTCCCAACGCTGTGCACGAAAGCGTCGACTTCTCCGCCGGTCTGGTTCCAGATTTCCTCGCCGAGCTCGTAGTAGCCCTTGATCGAGTCGTGGTTGTTGAGCTGGTCCGTCCAGTAAGTGTCGGGCTCCCGACTCAGGCCGCGGGCGGTCTCGATCATGTCGAGGATCAGCTTCTTGGTGGTCTTGCCGCCTTCGCTCGGCACGAGCACGAGTTCGGCGCCGAGAGCCGCCATCTGGTCCCGCTTGTCCCGGCTGAACGCGTCGGAGGTGACGATCCGGATCCGGTAGCCCTTCGCGGCGCAGACCAGCGCAAGAGAGGCGCCGGTGCTCCCGCCGGTGTACTCCACGACAGTTCCTCCGGGCTTGAGCCGGCCGTCCGCTTCGGCCCTCGATATCACGGCGTTGGCCATCCGGTCCTTCATGCTGCCGGTCGGGTTCTCCCACTCGAGCTTCACCAGAATGTCGGCGCAGCCGGGCTGGACGACCTTGCGCAACCGAACCAGGGACGTGTTGCCGATGGCCTGGAGAACGTCCATGAACGGAATACGCCGAGTCTCTACGGCTGGTTCAGCGACCAGTCGTATTCGAGGAATTCGGGCGGAAGCGGGCGCGCCGAAAGCCACTGCGCGACCGCAGGCTCGGACACGAAGCGAGCCACGTACTTCATCGCCGACCCGCCGTCGCGTTTGAACTCCTTTCGGTTCCAGTCGAAGATCTTCGACAGGGAGACGCGGTCGGCGGAGCGATCGAAACGGTTCTTGGATGGATCGTTGACGAAGACGCGGCCCTGGGTATCGAGAGCGGCGTCGAGGCCCGCGGCGGTGTAGGCCCGCGCCGCCAGCGGCGGGCAGGATTTCGAAGCGCAGACGATGGCGAAGTGGATGCGCGCGTCCTTCATGGCGCGCAGTCGGTTCTCGATGTCGTCGAGGGTGAGCATCTCGCCGCCGATCCGTTTGCGAATCCCGTTGAAGGCGCCGTCGATGTCACGGATGGACTTGACGGGATAGCGCTCGAGCACGATCGCGACGGCCATGGCGTTGTAGGCGTTGATGTAGAACGCCTTCCTCTCCCCATCCGCCATCCCCTTCGGATCCGCGTCGCCGAGGTTCGAGAGATACGCCGCCAGGCGCTTGCGGTCCTGTCCCGTCGCGCCGCGATAGTCGAAGCCCCCGCCGCGCGCCCGTTCGGAGAGCACCGCGTCGAACGGGGCGGTGTCGGGCACGGCCGCACCGGCCGCGGCCGCCGCGGCCAAAAAAGTTGCCGCCAGCAGACGGATTCGCATCCGGCGATTCTCTCTCAGTGCCGGAGCGCGAGCAGCGTGTACGTCAGCGCCCCGATCGCCGCGGCCATCGGAATCGTCAGGACCCACGCATATACGATGCGGCCGGCCACGCCCCATCGCACCGCGGAATAGCGCTGCGCGGCGCCGACCCCGATGATTGCGCCCGTGATCGTGTGCGTCGTCGAGACGGGAATTCCCCAGATCGAGGCCGCGATGACCGTCGTCGCCGCGGCGGTCTCGGCGCAGAAGCCCGAGAAGGGCTTCAGCTTCGTGATGCGGCTGCCCATCGTGCGCACGATCCGCCAGCCTCCGGTTAGTGTTCCCAGCCCGATCGCCGCGTGGGCCGACAGGATGATCCACCACGGCACGACCTTCAAGTCCGGCAGATGCATCCAGTGAAAGGCGGACGAAGGATCCGCGAAGAGGCCCTGGTTGGCGACGAGAAGGCCGCCGATGATGCCCATCGTTTTCTGTGCGTCGTTGGTCCCGTGCGAGAGCGAGAACGCCGCCGCCGAGCCAAGCTGCGCCCGACGGAACCAGTGGTCCACCGAGCCGTACGGCGTCTTGCGAAAGATCCAGGAGACGGCGACCATCAAAATCCAGCCGACCGTCATTCCGATGAGCGGCGAGAGCACGATGAACGAGAGCGTCTTGACCCACGCGGCGCCCGGGATGATCGCGCGAAAGCCGACCCGGGCGACCGCCGCGCCCGCGTAACCCCCGATCAACGCGTGCGAGGAGGACGAGGGCAGTCCGAACCACCACGTGATCAGGTTCCAGGCGATCGCGCCGACGAGCCCGCCGAGAACCACGTCGGAATTGACCGCGGTGATGTCGATCAGACCCGCCCCGATCGTCTTGGCCACGGCGGTGCCGAAAACGAATGCCGCAATGAAGTTGAAGAACGCGGCCCAGAAAACCGCCGCCAGGGGGGTCAAGACCCGGGTCGACACGACCGTGGCGATGGAGTTCGCCGAGTCGTGCATCCCGTTGATGAAGTCGAAGACCAGGGCGATCGCGATGATGACGAGGACGTACTGCATCTCAGTACGAGCGCGACCGCGGCGTCACGAGTGCTTGAGGACCACGCTCTCCAGGACGTGCGCCACGGCGACGCAGGAATCGATGCAGCGCTCCATGTTGTCGTAGACGTCCTTCCACTTGATGACCTCGATCGGCGGCATTCCGTTGGCGAAGAGCGACGCGACCGCGTCGTGGTATACGACGTCTCCCTCGTTCTCCAGCGTCTTGATCCGGATGCAGTGCTCCATGACGCCCTTCTGCTTGCGCAGGAGCGCGACGGCCTCGACGAGCTCCCCCGTCGTCTTGACGATGAGCTCGGAGAGCGACCGGGATATCGGTGTGGGCGAAGAGATGCGGTAGATCTCGAGACGACGCACGGTGCCGTCGATCAAGTCGATGACGTCATCCAGGCGGACGGCGAGGCGGTGGATGTCCTCCCGGTCGATCGGCGTGATGAAGGTCCGGTCGATGCCGCGCAGGATCTCGTGGGAGATCTCGTCGCACTCGTGCTCGAGCCGCTTGACGTCGACCAATACCGAAGAGAGCGCCGCCTCTCCCTGAAAGAAGCGTTGGAGCATCCGCGCGGCCTCCTGGATGCGCACCGCCAGCTCGGTGAAGCGCTCGAAGTATTTCTCGTCCCGGGGAAGGAGGTTGAGCATGGGCCGCCTCGTGAAAGCGGCGTCATCCTATCCCAACCTTCAGGCGCTCCTTACGCGCCCCTTTACCCGAACTTCAGGCGGCCGCGGCGGGGAACCGGACGAGAAACGTGCTCCCCTGGCCGACCTCTCCCTCGACGTCCACCGACGCGCCGTGGAGCTGCGCGATGTGCTTGACGATGGCGAGCCCCAGCCCCGATCCCGGCCGGACCTTCGAGCGGGAGCGATCCACCTGGTAGAAGCGCTGGAAAATCTTGTCCCGCTCGGCCTTCGGTATGCCGGGGCCCAGGTCCTCGACCGAGAAGCCCGGCTTCCCTCCATGCCGCCACACCCGCACGACCACGGGCGCGCCTTCCGGAGAGAACTTGATCGCGTTGTCCATGAGGTTGCGGGCGAGCTGGCCGATGCGTCGGCGATCCCCGTACGCCGAGACGCCGGCGTCGCCGACCACACGCACGTCGACGCGGCGGTCGCGCGCCGCCGATCCAAGATCTTCGGCGACTTCGCACAGCAGCTCCTGGAGAGGGATCTCCTCGCGTACGAGCGGCACGGCGCCGCTCTCGATCTGGGCCAGGTCCATCAGGTCGTCGATCAGCTCGCGCATCCGGTCGGCCTGCCGGCGGATCAGGCCCGTCAGCTCCGCGGCCTCCACCTTGTCCGGCTGCCCATCGGCGAGCGTCTCGGCCGCCGCGGCGATCGAGGCGATCGGTGTGCGCAATTCGTGCGAGACGTCGCCGACGAACGTGCGCCGCATCGACTCCGTGCGCTCCAGGCGGGTGACGTCGCGCAGCACGCCGACGGCGGCGGCCCGGTGGCCGCCGGGAATCGCCGCCACGGTCGCCTGCCAGATGCGCTCATCGGGCATGTGGACGGTCTTCTCGCTGGTTTCCCGGTTCTGCACGGTGGCCTCGAAGCAGTCGTAGAGGGCCTTCTCGCGAAGGACCTCGTAGACGCCGCGGCCGGCCGGCGAGGGAATCCCCGTCATCATCGCGAAGCGGTCGTTGCACTCCAGGACGCGCAGCTTCGCATCCACGACGACGAGCCCGTCGGGCAGCGTCTCGAACACCATGGCCGCGAGCCGCCTCTCCCCTTCGGCGCGCTCGAGCGCCTGCTTGAGCGAGTCCTTCATTCTCTGGACCGCGCTGCCGAGGAGCTGCACCTCTTCGCCTCCGGCCTGTGGCAGGTCACGCGCGAAGTCCCCCGCCGCGATGGCCGAGGCGCCGCGCGTGAGCTCCGCGATCGGCCGGCTGAACCGATTCGACGCCGCCGAGCCGATCAGGAAGAGCAGCAGACACGCCGCGAGGATGGCGGCGCGCATCGTCCAGAGGTACTTCTGCTCGACGTCCATCAGGTGCGCCTCGGACACGGCGAGCCTGAGGACCGAACCGTCGCCCAGCCGCTGCGCCTCGTAGAGCATCGCCCGTCCTTCGGTCGGAGACGTGCGGCGCGACTCGCCCGTCCCGGTCGCGAGCGCCTGCCGCACCTCGGGGCGATTCGCGTGGTTCTCCATGCCCGGAACGTCCTGCGGCAGCAGGTCCGTGTCGCCGAGGACCTTGCCGTCTCCGGCGATCAGCGTGATCCGGCTCTGCAGCTGCCGCGCGGCGTCGCGGAGGAACGCGTCCCGCGCCGACTCGGGGACGTTTCCCCGGCCCAGGTCGTCGGCCAGGTGCTCGAGGTCCCGGCGGAAGCGCTCCGCCACGCGGTCCTCGACGGCGCGGCGGACCGTCGCGTCGGACACGAGGATCAGGATCAGCACCGCCGCCGCCGCCAGGACGGCGAAGAGCGCGGTGAAGCGGGAGCGCAGCTTCATCGGACGAAGCTTACTTGGTGGCGCCCTCGCGGTACCGGTAGCCCAGGCCCACGACCGTCTCGATCCGCTGCTCGCCGAGCTTGCGGCGCAGGGCCCGGATGTGGACGTCGACCGTCCGCGTCTCCACGTCCGCGTCGTAGTCCCAGAGCCGCGCCAGGATGGCGTCGCGCGTGACCACGCGGTTGCGGTTGCGGATCAGGAGCCAGAGCAGGTCGAATTCCTTCTTGGTCAGGTGGACGCGGTGGCCGTCCAGGGTGACCTCGAAGCGGGCGCGGTCGACCACGAGAGCTCCGTCACGGAAGACCTCCTCCTCGGAAGTCTCGAACGCCGCGACACGCCGCAGGTGCGCGTGGACGCGGGCCAGGAGCTCCCGCATCGAAAAGGGCTTGGTGATGTAGTCGTCGGCGCCGATCTCGAAGCCGAGGAGCTTGTCTCTCTCCTCGACGCGGGCCGTCAGCATGATGATCGGCACCTTCCGCGTCTCGTCGGCGCGGCGCAGCTCGCGGCACAGCGCCAGCCCGTCGATGTCGGGCAGGTTCAGGTCCAGGATCACCAGGTCGAAGGGTTTCTCCTGCACGGCCGCGAGCGCCGCGATCCCCGAGATGTAGTGCTCGACCTGGTACTTCTTCTCTTTGCGCAGGTTCAGGCGGATCGTGTACGCGATGTCGGCGTCGTCCTCGATCAGGGCGATCCGCTTCATCGCTCCCGCGTGGGTCTCGGCGCGCGGGGCCGCGCCGTCCTTGCCCTTAGTGACCACTGCTTTCATTTCCCTTCCTTCGGCCTAACCGAACCGGCCGGTAATGTAGTCCTCCGTGATCTTCTGACCGGGATTGGTGAAGATCTTCTCGGTCCGGTCGTGCTCGACGAGCCGGCCGAGCATGAAGAAGGCCGTGGACTCCGAGACCCGCGCGGCCTGCTGCATGTTGTGGGTCACGATGACGATGGTGAAGTCGCGCTTGAGCTCATAGATCAGCTCCTCGACCTTGCTCGTGGCGATCGGATCCAGCGCCGAGCACGGCTCGTCCATCAGCAGGACTTCGGGCTCGACCGCGAGCGCCCGGGCGATGCAGAGCCGCTGCTGCTGGCCGCCGGAAAGGCCAATCGCCGACGTGTCGAGGCGGTCCTTGACCTCGTCCCACAGCGCCGAACGGCGCAGGGCCTGCTCCACGCGGTCCGGAAGCTCCGACTTCCTCGCGAGCCCGTTGATTTTGGGGCCGTACGCCACGTTGTCGAAGATCGACTTGGGGAACGGATTGGACTTCTGGAAGACCATCCCCACGCGGCGGCGCAGGTCCACGATGTCGATGCCCGAGCCGTAGATGTCGCGGCCGTCGAGCAAGACCTCCCCTTCGACTCGTGTCTCCGGGATGATGTCGTTCATGCGGTTGAGGCACCGCAGGTAGGTCGATTTCCCGCATCCGGACGGCCCGATGAACGCCGTCACGGACTTTTCGGGAATCTTCAGCGAGATGTTGTAGAGCGCCTGTTTGGAGCCGTACCAGAAGTTCAGCTTCTTCGTCTCCATCCGGAGCGCGGCTGAGGAGCCCGCCGTTCCGCGGCCGCCGGTCTGCGCCGGCACTTCGATCTGCGCCCGGGGCGGAGCGTCCACGTCGGTCGCCATCGTATCGCTCATGTGCGATGCATCCTTTCCAGGCGGCGGGTCACGACCCGGGCGAGCACCGAGAAGAGGAACACGACGGACACGAGGACCAGCGCGCCGGCCCAGGCTTGGCGGTGCCAGTCCTCGTAGGGCGAAATCGCGTACGTGTAGACCTGGACCGTCAGCGACGAGATCGGCTGGTTCAAGGCGGTCGAGAAGAACCGGTTGTTGAACGCCGTGAAAAGAAGGGGCGCGGTCTCTCCGGCGATGCGCGCCAGGGCCACGAGGATGCCCGTCATGATTCCCGGCAGCGCCGCCGGTAGCATGACCGAAAACGCCGAGCGCGCGCGAGTCGCGCCGAGCGCGAGCGATCCCTCGCGAAGTGTGCCGGGCACCAGGTTCAGGAGCTCCTCGGTCGTGCGCGTGATGATCGGGATCATCATGAACGACAGAGCGAGGCCGCCGGCGAGCGCCGAGAAGTGCTTCACCGGCAGGACCGCCAGGCCGTAGGCGAAGATGCCAATGACGATCGAGGGCACGCCGTTCAGGACGTCCGCCGTGAAACGCACCAGCGACGCGAACCGGCGCTTTCCGTACTCGGACAGATAGACGCCGGCGATGACGCCGACGGGGATGGCGATCGCACCCGCCACGGCGATCAGGATCAGGGTGCCGACGATCGAGTTCGCCATGCCGCCGCCGGTCTCGCCGACCGGTTTCGGCATCTTGGTGAAAAAGTCCCAGCTCAGGGACGAGAAGCCCTGCTGGATCACGTAAAAGAACACGAACGCCAGCGGGACGAGGGCGATCCCGACGGCCGCGGCGCAGAGCGCCACGACGACGGAGGAGATGGCCTTACGGGCGCGTCTGCTCGTCATGCCGCGACCTCAGGCTCGGCGGGTACGGGCACGACCGGAGGCTCGACCTTGACCTTGACCTCCCGGCTCACGCTCCAGATCAGAAACCGCGAGAGGGCGTTGATCACGACCGTGATCACGAAGAGAACCAGGCCGATCTCGATCAACGCCGAAAGGTAGAGGTCGTCGGCCGCCTCAGTGAACTCGTTGGCGATGACGGCCGCCATCGTGTGCTGCGGCGCGAAGAGCGACCACGAGACCTGGGGATTGTTCCCGATGACCATCGTCACGGCCATCGTCTCGCCGATCGCGCGCCCGAGGCCGAGCATGACGGCGCCGAGGATTCCGGTCCTGCCGTAGCGCAGCGCCGCTTGGATGGCCTCCCAGCGCGTCGCGCCGAGCGCGTAGGCCGCCTCGCGCTGCGACGCCGGCACGGCCTTCAGGACCTCGCGGGCCACCGAGGACGTGAAGGGAATCACCATCACCGCCAGGATCAAGGCGGCCGAAAGCATCCCGACGCCCAGCGGCGGACCCGAGAAGAGCGGGATCTTCTTCATCCAGGCCGGCGTCAGGACCTCGAGCTTCCGCACGAGAGGCACAAGGACGAAAATTCCCCACAGCCCGTAGACGATCGAGGGGATCGCCGCCAGCAGCTCCGTCAGGAACGCGAGAGGCGTCCGCAGGGGCCGCGGAGAGAGCTCCGAGAGAAAGATCGCAATCCCGAGCGCGATCGGTGTCGAGATCAGCATCGCCAGGATCGAGGAATAGAGCGTGCCCCAGATGAACGGAAGCGCGCCGAACTCCCCGGCGACGGGGTCCCAGACCTTCCCCGTCCAGAATCGGAAGCCGAACTTCGCAATGGAGAGATTCGAGGTCCGAAAAAGCTCAATGAAAATCCCGAGCACAAGGAGGACGACCAGCAGGGCGAAAAACCCCGTCCCCAGGCGGAAGCCGCGGTCGTCGGCGCTCCGGCGAGAGGACGGGGACTTGGGCATGCGACGTCTCCGTTTCGGGTTAGACCTTGATCCTCTTCAAGGCTTCCATCTCGAGCGCGACGACCTCGGGCGGCAGTGGAGCGTACCCGAGATCGCCGGCGAACTTCTGCCCCTCCGTCAGGGCCCATTTCATGAAGTCCACCATGATCTTCGCGCGCTGCTTGTCCTTCGCGCTCTCGTAGAAGAGGAGCCAGGTGAACGAGGAGATTGGATAGGCGTTCTTGCCGGGGGCGTTGGTGATCGAGACGCGGAAGTCCTTCGGCATCGCCTTCGAGGCGGCTTCGGCGGCGGCCGTGACGGACTCCAGGGTCGCGTTGACGAACTCGCCGTCCTTGTTCTGCACCAGGCCGTAGTCGATCTTGTTCTGCTTGGCGTAGATCAGCTCGACGTAACCGATGGATCCGGGAGTCTGCTTGACCAGTCCCGCGACGCCCTCGTTTCCCTTGCCGCCGACGCCCACCGGCCAATTGACCGACGTCGCCACGCCGACCTTCGACTTGAACTCCGGCGAGACCTTGGAGAGGTAGTCCACGAAGATGTACGTCGTGCCCGAGCCGTCCGAGCGGTGCGCCACGGTGATGTCGGTGCCTGGGAGACTGACGCCGGGGTTCAACGCCGTGATCGCCGGATCGTTCCACTTGTTGACGGTGCCCAGGATGATGTCGGCGAGCACCTTGCCCGTGAACTTCAGCTGCTGGCTCACGCCCGGGATGTTGTAGATCGGCACCACCGCGCCGAGGACGGTGGGAAGGTGCAGGATCGGGCCCGGCGCCTGGAACTGCTGGTCGGACGTCATCGGGCCGTCGGTCGCTCCGAAGAAGACCGTCTGGTTGGTCAGCTGGCGGATGCCGCCGCCCGATCCGATCGACTGGTAGTTGATCTCGACCTCGGGATGCAGCTTGTTGTACTCCGCAAACCACTTCGAGTAGATCGGGTACGGGAACGTCGCGCCCGCGCCGTTGATCTGGACGTTCTGCGCTCGGACCGTCGCCGCCGGCAGCGCCATGGCGGCCCCGAGGGCGACGGCGAGCAGGATTCGCGTCGGTTTCATAGAGTCTCCTCGAAACGCAAGATGAAGTTCTTGCGTAAATACCCCATGAAGTTGGGGTTAACTAAAAGTTGAAGAGCGTGAAAAGTCCGTAGGTCTCCTCGGTCGGTTTCTGGTTGGGGCCTCCCATGTACCGGAGCTGCTCGAACTTCAGCATGACGGCCGCCGCGACGCCCTTCTGGACGGGGAACCAGTAAGCGGGCCCGGCAATCAGACGCTGCCGGCGCGGGCCCTGGTCCGTGTTCGGAGCGATGCGGTCCCAGCGAATCAGCGCCTCGAGGCCGCACGGGAGGCGCGGCGTCGCCCACACCGAGTAGCCCTCGGCTTCGACCACGGGCTTGGTCGCGGACGCGTTCTGGTCCTTGGCCTTCACGTACTGGGCGCCGAAGTTGACCCAGGGACTCTCGTAGGAGATGAAGCCGACGAAGCGCTCGCGCTTGGCGTCGCGGACGTAGTGGTCGCCGTCGTAGAACGCCGTCAGACGCAGGCCGCGGAGGGCGGCGATCTGCGGCACCGGTCGCAGCGTCGCGCGAACCATGAACGCCTTCTGGTCGTTGACCTCCGGCCGCGTGTAGCCCTCGCCGTTGTACGCGCCGATGTGAATGTCGCCGTAGTTTTCGGGGGCGTTCCAGTGCACCGACGCGCCCAGGTCGGACGAGCTCTGGAACCCCTCCCGGTCGACGAAGACCGTGCCCGCGAACCGGTACCGATAGATGTTCTCTTCGAAGTCGATGTATGGGGTCTGCTG
>JBKOZO010000148.1:0-24701 GCA_046725935.1 Acidobacteriota bacterium
AGCCAGAACACACCCACGGACTCTGCTGCAGCACCGCCCTCCGTCCCCGGGCTCGCGTTGAGCTCTAGCCCGGGCTCGAGCACGGTGCGGTCGGGTCGAGGCCGCCCCAGCGCGCGCCAGACGTCCTCGAAACCCTGCGCCAGCGCTCGACCCTCGGGGGCGTCGCGCAGGACTTCGAGCACTGGTTTGCCGGAGGGAAGCTGCATCGAGGCGAGATAGCGCGCGGCGGCGGCTCCTTCCTCGTAAAGCCCTCTGGAGAAGTAGAGAGTGTGCCAGTCCGTCGAGGAGACGACCGGCAGCTCGGTGATCGGGAAGAGGCACGGGATCCTTTCCTCTTCGCAAAACTCGTGGATCGGCGTCCACGCGCCGGCGGCCATTCCTCCCAGAAGGCCGAAGACGGGTTGCGCCCGCTGAAGCGCGTCGAGCTGATCGCGCCAGGTATCCGGGGTTCCCTTGAGTTCCCAATGAACCAGCTCCAACCGGGGATAACTCGGATACCTGGGCTTCTTCAGGACGAAGGCCTCAGGCGGAGCGGGCTCCGCCGGGCGCGGGGGCTTCGAATTGTGGTCCTCGACGTATGCCGCGAGGGTGGCGAGCATCGCATCCCGATCCGCAGGATCGACGCCCTCGGTCACGACCGTCGAGAAACGAACGGTCGTCTCCGTCGCTCCGGGGGAAATCTCTGTCGAGAGGCTCTTGAGATAGCGGATGAGGATCTCCATGTCGCGCGCCTCGAGAGAGTATCGAGGCATCGCCGGGCTGAGCGTCCGGCCCGACGGGTCGACGCCTTCCCTCAACGCCCGAGACAGCGTCGCGTCCGTATAGGCGGGGCGGACCAGATCGGGCTCGGCCGGGGTTTCGGGATGTCTGGGCTTGCGGCGGAGAGGGTTTCTCGAGGCTCTCAGAAGAGCTTTGTAGAGCCTGGGCCCGCTGATCGGCCGAGCCTTGACGGCTCCTTCGATGGATCCCATGCCACTTCTCAGGTGGCAGCTCGCACAGGGAAGGAGAGAACCGCCCACGGAAACCTCCCCCTGGACGAAGGCTCGCATGGGCTCCCCGGATGGGAGTATTCCTTGTAGATACATCCTTTCTCCCAGCCGCAGGTCGCCGGGATCCGCGAGCGGCGCGGGCCCAACGAACGCCAGCATCAGGAGGGCGATCATCATCCCGGCGCCATCGGGTGAGGGCGGCGCAACGACATGAATCGTGCCGATCAGGGCCGGCGCAGGCCGTGGTACTCGGCCAGCAGGTCCGAAGCGCCGATGAGGCCGTCGATCCGCACCCAGGACTCGCCTCCGGCGGAGCGGAGGAGGCTCAACGGTCGGTGAGTCATCTTGTTCTGGCTGTAGGCGCCGAAGGCTTTCAGGACGCGGTCGATATCCTCGCGCGATCCGGTGAGGAACTCCCATTCCGGCCCGGCGTCGAAGCTCTCACGATACTTGCGTAGCACTTCCGGCGTGTCGTGGTCGGGATCGGTGGCGATCGAAATCATTCGCATTTCGCCGGCCTGCAGGCCGAGCGTCTTCTGGAGAGTCGAGAAGCTCGCGGAAAGCACCGGGCAGACCGTGGTGCATGTCGAGAAGATGAAGTTCAAGAGCACGGGCTTGTCCGCGGTCAGCGCCTGCGGAAGTCTGACTCGAGCTCCGTCCTGATTGCGCAGCACGACGTCGGGTATGTCGTAGTGCGCGACGGTGCGTCTGTAGCGCGCGGAGTCCTCGCCACCAGCAGTGGTCGCCGGGGCCAGCGCGGCGACCACCAGGAGCATGACGAGACGTCGGAGTCCAAGACTGTTCTTCATGGCCTCCCCGTCGACTCACACGGGCGTGGTGCCTCAAACCTTATGGCAGGATCTGGTACGACGTAAACATCCCCGCGTCGAGATGGTCGGCCACGTGGCAGTGATACATCCATTCCCCAGGATTGTCGGCGGTCATGTCTGCCGTGATCATGGTCGCGGGGAGCAAGTTGACGACATCTGTCTGGCTGCCCGCCACTCGAACCGTCTTGCCGTGCCAGTGCGGACTGTGAAGGTCGACCTCGTTTCCCATGCCCAGGATGTACCAACGGACCTTCTGGCCTTTATGCATGACGAGTCCGGTGAGGTTGCCGAAAATGTACCCATTGATGCTGTGCATCAAGCCGGGTTCCTCGCCCTCCAGCTCGTTGAAAATAAAAAAGGCCGTGACGAACTCCTGGTCCACGTCTTTCGGAATGCCGTCGTCCCGGGCGAAGCCCCTCTTCGTGATGACGATCGGTCCCAGCAGGCCCCGATTCGTCTCGGCCTGCTCGGTGATGTGCGAGTGGTACCACCAGACCAGCGAGGAGGGATCGTTGGGTCCCGGAGCACTGTCGGCGTCAGCGATCCACGTATAGTCGAAGTTTCCGCCGAACGGAACTTCCGCCCCGGCGCCCGGGGGCTGGCCGGAGTTGACCCCCTGGTAGTGCGCGCCCTCGTTGTCCTTCGTGTACCGGAATCCGTGAGGATGCATGCCGTAGGAACCGCTGGGCGCGCGATTGCGGAAGTGCACGATCACGGTGTCCCCGACCTCCGCGCGGATGATCGGTCCCAATACGCCCAGCCACACGGGCTGCGGCTTCGGGAAGTTGAACGAGCCGTCGGTGTACTCGATGTAGCGGGTCTTCTGGAAGACGTGGCTGTTCGTCCAGGGGTCCGGGATCGGGCCGCCATGCAGGAGGTCCTGGTTCGAAGGCGCGAAGTCCCAGGTGACGTCCTCGGCTTGGATGTAATAGTGGCGGGTCTTGCCCTCGGAGGCCGATGCAGCGAGCAGAATCGACGCGGCGCCGATGATCAACGGGAAAAAGTACGAAGTCCGCCTCATCACGTTCCCTCCTTTCTCCGGAGCTCCCACGGTCGGAGGCTCTCCGGAGTCGGTTCTCGAAGTGCGTTGCGTGTGATTGCTTGTGTCTTTGAGAAGGGGACGGGCAGTCCTGCGGCGGTTGTCGAAGCTGCTCGTGACGACGCGGTCCCCACCGTCATCTCGCCGCCCTCAACGGCCAACTTGAAGATAGTCCCGCAGGGTCCGCCGGCAGCCGGAACTTGAGGCTCGCTACGTCATGAGAAAGGGACCCGGGACTTTGGGAGGAGGAGCGGCATGAATCGTTGGCCGGTCGCCCCGAGAAAGGGCGCCGGCCTCATCGATTCTCGAAGACGTCACAGGGTGTGACGGTCGGTTCCTTCGTCAGGATGCGGGCGTGACCGGCGCCGGGATCGCGCCGGTCGCCGATCGCCGGCGTCGGCCTGTGACTCAGTCGCGCTCTGCAATCCAGGGACCTGATCCGGCTGGGTATGGATCTCGAGCTGGTTCTCGACGCCGGCGACGCCGCGCACGGAACGCACTCCGTAGAGAAGGCGATCGACTTCCTCTGCGAGCACCGGGCCCGTCAACATGACCATGCCGTTCTGAGCCGTGACTTCGATCGAAGAGGAATTGGAGACCAGATGTCCGACCTTCGCCCGGACACGCTCCTGCAGGACGTCGTCCGTGACGACCTCTTCGTCCTTACGGAGGCGCTGGACCTTCGCGACGGCGCCGGTCCCGCGATTCGCGAGGTCGCGCCACTTTTTCCCGGCCGTCTCACCCAGCTTGCGGGCGGCTCGGGCGCTCCGATCGCGAAGGACCGCGCGGCGCCGCTTTCCGGACTGCGGATCGAGCAGAGCCATCAGGCCCGCGCCCAACGCTGCGGCCCCGACGCTCCAGAGCACTTTGCTTTGCTTCTTCTTCATGGGTTCTCCTTTCGGACGGCCGCGTCGCCGGCTCCTCTCCGGGACCGAGTGCCGGCGCCGGCTCCTCGCCGCCTAGGAGCCGCAAGATCTCTGCCAGCCCGAAAAAGGGGGCTAAGGGAGGTCGAAGGTCTTCGTGAGGAACACGGCCATCTGTCCGCGCGTATTCGGGCTGGTCGGACAGTAGAGGAGAGGCGTCGTCTGGCATCCGCCGGTGACGCCGTCGGCGTAGAGCTGCTCGATCCAGTCTGAAAACCCGACCCCGGGCGTGCAGGGCACGTCGTCGAAGACCCCTATGCAATCGGGAGGGTCGAACGTCGAGCCGTTCGCAGTCTTTAGAAGGAAGACCGCCATCTGCTGCCGGTTGACGGGGTCATCGGGGCAGTAGAGCGGCGGCGAGGCCTGGCATCCTCCCGTGACTCCGAGGACCGCGAGCGCTTCGATCCAGGGATCGAAGACTCCGCCGGTGCAGGGCACGTCGTCGAAGACCGTGCCGGTGCAGGGAGGAGGCGTGTATGCAGGACCCATCTTGGCCTTCAGGAGGAAGACCGCCATCTGGCCACGGGTGACGGCCGTGTCGCGGCAGTAGGCGCCGGAGCCGCATCCCGCGGTGATGCCGTTGCGGATCAGCCTCTCGACGAAGTCGTGGAAGGGGTCGCCCGCGGGCACGTCGAGGAAGTCGGCGAAGAAGGCCGCCGCCAGGGTCGCGCTCTGCGTGTCGGGGTTCGTCACGACCACGTCGTTGAGCGTGCCCGGCGAGAGATCCGGAGTCGTCGCGTCGATGGACGCGGCGTCGTTCACTACCACGTCCGTCGCGGCGGATCCGCCGACGGCGACGGTGGCGCCGGCGAGAAAGTTTCCGCCCGCGATGTGGATCGCGGTGCCCGCCGCCGCGGGTCCCGATGCCGGAGCCGTGCTCTTGATCGTGGGCGCGGGATCCGTGCCGTCGCAGCCGAACTGCTCGATCAACGTTTCGAAGTCGAAGAACCCGTCGAACGCCTGGCCGGCCGCCCAGACGTTCGTCGGAGTGACCTTGGCCACGGCGGTGAGCTCGCTGATGAAGCCACCGGACCCGTTGGGGCTTGGCACGACCTTCCAGTCCATGCCGTCCCAGCGCTGGATCATCGTCTGGAGCTCGGTACCGGTGTCGAAGAACCCGACGGCCCAGGCATCGGTCGCCGACACTCCGACGACGTCGAAGAGATAGTTGTTGAGCTGCGTGTTGTTGGGACTCGGGACGACTTTCCACTCCTGTCCGTCCCAGTGCAGTATCGACGTCTGGTAGACCTGAAGCGTTCCGAAGACCGCCTGATGTTGCCCGACGCCCCAGATGTCGGTCGCCGATGTCGCGGAGATGCTCAGGAACCAGTTCAGAAACGGTCCAACGTTGGGGCTCGGGACGACCTTCCACTCCTGGCCGTCCCAGTGCTGGATGACGCTCTGCTGCAGTCCGTCGAAGTACGCGTTGCCGATGGCCCAGACGTCGTCGGTCGCTACGGCCGTCACGCCGTAGAGGACGCTTCCCAGTCCCGGGTGGGTGTGGTCCACGGACTTCCACTCCTGTCCGTCCCAGTGCAGGATCAGCGACACGCCGTCGGTGAAGTCGTAGGTCTGGCCGACCGCCCAGACGTCGTCGGTCGAGACGGCGGCGACGCCGAAGAGCTCGTTGCTGAACTCGTAGTCGCCTGGGGGTTGCGGGTTGGGGCTGGGGATGACGCTCCAGTTCTGTCCGTCCCAGTGCTCGGTCAGCGTCTTGCTGATGCCCGAGAAGCCGGGCGTGCGCGAATAGCCGACGGCCCAGACGTCGCCGGTCGCGATCGCCGCCGCGCGTATCAGAAAGTTGATCTCGTTCGGTCCGTTGGGGCTTTCGACGATGCTCCACTCCGTTCCGTCCCAGTGCTCGGTCAGAGTGGTGCGGTGGTCCAGGTCGACCGCCATCGTGCCGACCGCCCAGACGTCGTGAGTCGACACGACGGCGAGGCCGCCCAGCCCGTTGCTGCCGCCCGGCTGATTGGGGCTGGGCGAGACCGTCCACTCGAGCGCACACGCCGGCGCCGATTGGGCCCCGGCCGTCGAGGAAGCCAAGAGGGGCACGAGCGTGGCGAGAGCGGGGTAAAAAAGGCGGGCACGGCGGGCTCGGATCATGACCGACCTCCGCGGAATGCCTCAGAGCTTACGTCCGCGCCGCGGCGGCGTTCGGTTTTCATCGCCTTTTAAGGAGCCAGGCACCGGCGTAAGATCGAAGAGAAGGTTCTCGGAGATGCCGACACCCAATCTGCCGTGGAACTGCCCCAATCCGTACTGCGAGGATCCGCACAATCCGACCTCGATCCCGGTCAACGGAGTGGTGAAGTGCCGCAGTTGCGGGTGGGAACGCAAGGTCGTCGCTCCGGAGCCCGAGAACCTCGACGACTTCCCGGGCCTGTTCACCCCGATCGAGCCCCCCAAGGAAGGCGGATAGACTCCGGCGCGTGACGCCTCGGGACTCGGAGATCCTCGACCTGCTGCGCAAGAAGGGGTCGCGGGTCCTTTCGTTCAAGGACCTCTCGAAGGCCCTCCACGTCGGCAAAGACGAGGAGGAGGCCTTTCGCGCCCGGCTCGACGAGCTCGAGCGGCGGGGCGAGATCGCGCGGGTCCGGGGCGAAAAGTACTCCGCAATCGAGTACTCGAACCTGGTTGCCGGGCGGCTGACGGTGCGCCCAGAGGGCTTCGGGTTCGTCCTGGTTGAAGACGGGGAAGACCTGTTCATCCCGCGCCCGGGAATGAGCGGCGCGCTGGACGGCGACACCGTGCTGGCGCGCGTCGAGCGGACCCGGGCGGCGGGGCGGCGGGGAGGGGAGGGGCGCATCTCGGGCGTCGTCGTTCGCGTCCTGATCCGGGCCCGGGAAAAGGTCGTGGGGAGATTCGAGACGCAGGACGGCCGGAAAGTCGTCCTCCCGTACGACCCGAAGATCGACGCCGTGATCCGCATCCCTCAGGGGAAGGGAGGCGAGGCGCAGGAAGGAGAGATCGTCGAGGCGCGCCTGACCGCGTTTCCCGATTCGCGCCGCGTGGCGCAGGGAGAGGTCGAGGACAGGCTGGGCTTTCTCGGCCAGCCGGGCGTGGACATCGAGATCGTTCTCCGCTCCCACAACCTTCCACCGCGCTTTCCCGAGCCGGTCGTCGAGGAGTCCCTGCGCTTCCCGGAGGCGGTCGCGCCGGAGGACATCCGCGGACGGGCGGACTTCCGCAACCATGCGATCGTCACGATCGACGGCGAGACGGCCAAGGATTTCGACGACGCGATCGAAGCCGAGAAGACGCCCGGCGGCTATCGCATCGGTGTGCACATCGCCGACGTGTCGCACTACGTCGCCGAGGGAACGGCACTGGACGACGAGGCGCGCTCCCGCGGAACGTCCGTGTACTTTCCGGGACGCGTCCTCCCGATGCTGCCGGAGCGGCTCTCCAACGGGCTCTGCTCCTTGAATCCCCAGGTCGACCGCCTGGTCCTGTCGGCGATCCTGGACCTGGACAACAAGGGACGCGTCACGGCCTCGGAGTTCACGAAGGGCGTCATCCGAAGCGCGCACCGCATGACCTACACGGAGGTCGCGCGGCTGCTCGAGACGCCGGCCACCTCCGAGGACCGGCTGCGCTACGGGTCGTTCCTCGACGCGTTTCGCCTCATGGCCGAGGTCGCGGCTCTCCTGCGCGCGCGCCGCGAGGCTCGAGGCGCGATCGACTTCGATCTGCCCGACGCCGACATCGTCTTGGACGACGAGGGGCTGGTCGTGGGCATCGTCCCCGAGTCGCGCAACGTGGCCCACCGCCTGATCGAGGAGTTCATGCTCGCCGCCAACGAGGCCGTCGCGAAGAAGCTCCTCTTCGCCAAGCAGCCCGCGATCTACCGCGTCCACGATCGCCCCGATCCCGACCGCCTCGTGGACCTGCGCGAAGTCCTCGAGAGCTTCGGCTACGAGCTCAAGGGCGACCTCGAAGAGGTGCCACCCGCGGCATTCCAGAAGCTCCTGCACGCGATCGAGGGCAAGCCCGAGGAGAGGCTGCTGCACGACCTGCTGCTGCGCGCGCAGCGGAAGGCGCTCTATGCCGAGGAGTGCCGGGGCCACTACGCGCTCGCGGCGCCCTACTACTGCCACTTCACCTCGCCGATCCGGCGCTATCCGGATCTCGTCGTTCACCGCCAGCTCTCGCGCCTGCTCGCCGACGGAAGACCCGTTGCCGCGAAGGACTTCGATTCGGTCAACGAAAGGATGCGCGAGGTCGCGGCCTTCTCTTCGGAGCGCGAGCGTCGGGCCGAACAGGCCGAGCGCGAGAGCCTCCTGTGGAAGAAGATCGTCTTCATGAAGGACAAGATCGGGCGCGAGTTCGAAGCGTTCGTGACGGGCGTGGCGGCCTTCGGAGCCTTCGTGACGCTTCGGGATTTCTTCGTCGAGGGTCTCGTGCCCGTCTCGGCCCTGGGAAACGACTTCTTCGTCTATGAGGAGAAGCAGCATCGCCTGCGCGGGCGCTCCTCCGGAAAGACCTATCGGCTCGGCGACGCCCTCCGGGTTCAGCTCGTGGCGGTCGACGACGTGCGCCGGCGCCTGGACTTTCGCCTCACCGGCGAAGTTCGGACGCGGGCCACGCCGCCCCGGACGTCGCCGGTTCGAAAGGAAGGCGCCGTCGAATACGGGCGCCGGCCTCGCAGGAGAGTTCGATGAAGACGGCCGCGTTGCTCGTGCTCGCCGCCTCGCTGGCGGCCGCGGCGTGCCGGGAGCGCGGGCGCCCGGATCCGAACATCCGCATGGTGATCTCGCACGAGCCCACTTCCGAGCGGGAGGGCGGCGGCGCGGGAGAAGACGGGGACGCCGGCGCCGTTCCCACGCGGCTCGAGGTCCCGCCAGAGGTCCAGGCCACCTACTCGGGCGTGCGATTGCGCTGGAAGGACAAGCAGAGCGGCAAGGAAGGCGTCGTCGACGTGCCGCTCGGCGGAGGCGTCCCCCTTCCGGATCCGACGCTGGTGGTCAGAGGGGACGTCTATCTTCCGTCCTTCACGATGGGAGGAGGCGCCATCACCTCGGACGGCGTCGAGGAGCAGAACCCGGCCGCGAGGATCACAGTCTTCGAGAAGGGCAACCCGGTCTTCGGAGGCTGGATCTTCACCCGCTTTCCGGACGTCCATCCCTTTTCGCATCCGCGCTACGAGCTGCGCCTCGAGGGAGGAATCAAGCGGTCGGGCACTGGCAAGTGACCCCGCGAGCCGAAGGCCGCGCGGGGTCATCCCGAGGACTCCGGAGGAGGCCGAGGGATCCCGTGCTTGAGTTCCAAGTGCGCTGGTCGAGGCCGGGATCCCTCGCTTCGCTCGGGATGACAGGCGGAAGAGAAGCATGAAAGCGTCAAGGCCATTCCACGTCGTCGTCGCGGGGCGGCCGAACGTCGGCAAGTCCGCGCTGTTCAACCGGCTGCTCGGCCGCCGGCGCGCTCTGGTGCACGACCTGCCGGGCATGACGCGGGACGTTCTGGAAGTCGAGGCGCGTCTTTCGGACGGGCGCGCCTACCGGCTTCTCGACACGGGAGGCTACGACCCCGAGGGCAAGGAGGCGATCCCGGCGGCCGTGCGCGACCGGGCCGTGGCCGCGATTCGCCAGGCGGACCTCGTCCTCCTGGTCATGGATGCGTCGGCCGGCGTGCTGCCGGGGGACCGCGCCGCGGCCCGCATGGTGCGGGAAGCCGGCCGCGACTGTGTCGTCGTGGCCAACAAGATCGACCGGCGCGAGGGCAGCGAGGGCGAATCCGAAGCCTGGGCGCTGGGCTTCCCGGAGGTCTACGGCACGTCCGCGGAGCACGCGATCGGGGTGGATGATCTGGAGACGGCGATCGGAGAGCGGCTGTCGGCGGCGGGACACGAGGGCGGCGCCGCCGAGACGGACGCCGGCAACGAGATCGCCCTGGCCGTGGTGGGCCGGCCCAACGTCGGCAAGTCCTCGCTGCTCAACTCCCTTCTCGGCGAGGAGCGCGCCATCGTCTCGGAGGTCGCGGGGACGACGCGCGACTCGGTGGACGCGTCCCTCGCCGCCTCGGGGCGGAAGTTCCGACTGGTGGATACGGCGGGCATCCGGCGGCGCGGGCGGACGGAGAAGGGGCCGGAGGTCCTGTCGGTCGTCCAGGCCCGAAAGCGGATCGAGGAGTGCGACGTGGCGCTGCTGGTCGTGGACGCGAACGAAGGCCCGACGGGCCAGGACGCGAGCGTGGCCTCGTACGCCGACGAGAATGGCAAGGGCCTGGTACTTTTGGCCAACAAGTGGGACCTCGCCGGCCAGCGCGAAGTCGGGACGGCCGATGACTTCCGCCGGGCGCTGGCTTCGCAGATCCCTTTCGCTCGCCACGCGCCGATCCTGCTGCTCTCGGCGAAGACCGGGCGTGGCGTCGGAAAGGTGCTGGAGGCCGCGGCGCGCGTCGCGGAGAACCGGCGCCGCCGCATCACGACGGGGGAGTTGAACCGCAGCCTGGGACGCGCGCTCCGGGACAAGCCGCCGCGCGCCGCCTCCGGGAAAACTTTGAAGGTCTACTACGTGACCCAGACCGGGGTGGCTCCGCCGACGTTCGCGCTGGTGGCCAACCGCCGAGAGCCGCTTCATTTCTCGGAGGAACGGCGGATCGAGAATCTCCTGCGCGAGACGGCGGACTTCTCCGGCTCTCCGATTTGGCTGCGCGTGCGCGAGCGCTCCCGCGAGGAGGCCCCGGCGAGAGGCCGCGCAAAGTCCTCCCGCCGGAAGGGGGGTTCGGGGTAGATTAAGAGCGTGGAGAAGGGGGAGTCCGCAGTCTACAAACCCGCGGAAGCCTGTCGGATCGCCGAGGTCGCTCCGTACGTCCTTCGCTACTGGGAGACGGAGTTCGCCGCGCTCTCCGAAGGGAAAGAGAAGGCCGGCGCCAGCCGCGTCTACACCGCCCGCGATGTCAAGATCATCGCCCGCATCCGCGAGCTCCTCTACGACGAGGGATTCACGGTGGCGGGAGCCAAGAAGCGTTTGGACGCCGAGATCGCCGAGGGACGCTTCGACGACGGTCTCGCTCCGGCGCCCCCCGTGGCCGAACAGCGCAAAGCCGCGGCTCCGAAGAAAGCGGACAAACCCGAGCCCGCTCGGCCTCCCTCGAAATCGTCGGCTCCGCCGCCTCCGCTCTTCAAGGCTCCGCCGGCATCCAGATCCGCGACTGCGCGCGCCGCGGCTCCCGCCCGCGACACCGAACGGGCGTCCATCGTCGACTTCGATCGCAAACGCGTCCTCCGGGAGCTCAAGGAGATCGCGCAGCTCCTCCAGCGCAATCGCAAAAAGTAGCCGAAGCTCTTCGTCGCCGCCCGACTGACCGCCGGTCCGAGAAGGCCTGCAATCGCAGAAGTTTCTTCGTCGTCTCTACGCTTCAGGTGAGAATCCCCTCCTAATGCCGGGGGCCCACAGCGTCGAGATCCGGGGGCTGACAAAGCGCTTCGGCGAGACCGTCGCGGTCGACTCCGTCACCCTCGACATCCGGCCAGGGGAATTCTTCTCCATCCTCGGCCCGTCGGGCTGCGGAAAGACGACGCTGCTGCGGATGATCGGCGGCTTCGAGCTGCCGGACGAGGGCACGCTGTCGATCCAGGGCAGGGACATGACCCGCGAACCGCCGTATCGCCGCCCCGTCAACATGGTGTTTCAGCACTACGCCCTCTTCCCGCACCTGACGGTCGAGGAGAACGTCGCCTTCGGCCTGCGCTACAGGGATGTTCCGCGGGAGCGCCAGGGCGCCCGGGTCGCCGAGGTCCTCGACCTCGTCCAGCTCTCGGGGTTCCAGACGCGCAAGCCCGACCAGCTCTCGGGTGGGCAGCGGCAACGGATCGCCCTCGCACGCGCTCTCGCGCTCAAGCCCGAGGTCCTGCTCCTGGACGAGCCGCTCGGAGCCCTGGACCAGAAGCTCCGCAAGGAAGTCCAGGTCCAGCTCAAGCAGCTCCAGCGCACGCTCGGCATCACGTTCGTGTTCGTGACGCACGACCAGGAAGAGGCGCTGACGATGAGCGACCGGATCGCCGTCATGAATCGCGGACGCGTCGAGCAGATGGACGCGGCCGCCCGGATCTTCGAGCGGCCCGCGACGGAGTTCGTCGCGAACTTCATGGGAGCCGCGAACTTCTTCCGGGCGACGTTCGTCGAGGAGGCGGCCGGCCAGCTCCGAGTGACGCTCGCCGCCGGCGGCGAGGTCCGGGCGCCCTCCGACGGGGCGCGCCACCGGGCCGGCGACGAGGTGCGCTTCGTCGTGCGGCCGGAGAAGCTCGATCTGCGGCCGAGGGACCTGGCCGCGCACGGCGTTCCATCGATCGCGGTGACGATCGAGGAACGGGTCTACCAGGGACTGTCCACACTGTGGATCGTGCGCGACGACGTCGGCGAGCGGTTCGTCGTCTACGAGCAGAACGTGAAGCCGTTCGAGGAGAGCGCGAAGTTCTCCGTGGGAAGCCGCGCGTTCCTCTGCTGGAATCCGGACTATGCCGTCGTGATCCCCGCGGAGTCTCCTTCATGAGCCGCGGCGGTGCGGATCGGACCCGCCGGGCCGCCTACCCCCTCGTCCTCCCGGGCTGGATCGCGCTGGGGGTCTTCTTCCTCCTGCCGCTGGCGATCCTCTTCGTCATCAGCTTCGGGCAGCGCGCGACCTACGGCGACTTGAAGCCCATCAGCGACCTCTGGGCCTACATCGCGTCGGGGAAATTCCTGTCGCAATACGCCCGGTCTTTTCACGGCATCTACCTGCAGATCTTCTGGCGCTCGATCTGGATGGCGGTCGTCACCACGGTCCTCTGCCTGCTGATGAGCTACCCGATCGCCTACTACATCGCCGTCGTCGCCCCGGCGAGGAGGCGCAATCTCCTCCTGGGGCTGGTCGTGATTCCGTTCTGGACGAGCTTCCTGATCCGGACGTATGCGTGGATGTTCCTGCTGCGGACGGAGGGGCTCATCAACCGCGGCCTGATGGGGCTCGGGCTGACATCCCAGCCGCTGGAGCTGCTCTACAACAACTTCGCGGTCCTCATCGGCCTGGTCTACGGCGAGCTGCCGTTCATGATCCTGCCGCTCTACGCGTCGCTCGAGAAACTCGATCTTTCGCTGCTGGAGGCGTCGGCCGACCTCGGTGCGCCGCGATCTTCGACGTTCTGGCGCGTGACCGTGCCCCTCACGATGCCGGGCATCGTGGCCGGGATCATCCTGGTCTTCGTCCCGAGCCTGGGCCAGTTCATCGTCTCGGACCTGCTGGGAGGCGCGCGAACGATCCTCGCGGGCAACCTGATCCAGAACCAGTTCGCGGTAGCGCGCAACAAGCCCTTCGGCGCGGCGATCGCGTTCGAGCTGACCGCGGCGGTGCTACTGCTGCTCTACGCCTACACGCGCTATACCCGGAGAAGGGGAGAGGACGTGCTCCTGTGAGGACGAAGGGCGGACTCCTGCGGGCGTACGCGTTTCTCGTATACGTGTTCCTCTACGCTCCGATCGCGATCCTCGTGATCTTTTCCTTCAACCGCGCAAGCCAGACGGCCGTATGGCAGGGCTTCACGCTCGAGTGGTATCGCAGCCTGGGTCACAACGAGCTCATTCTGACCGCCGTGCGCAACAGCCTGATCGTCGGGTTGGCCGCGACGGTGATCGCCACCGTGGTCGGCACGCTCGTGGCGCTGGCTCTCGGCCGTTACGAGTTCCGGGGGCAGACCCTCACGAAGAACCTGCTCTACCTGCCGATCATCATTCCCGAAATCGTGGTCGGAGCGGCCCTGGTCACGTTTTTCGGCGTCGTGGCGCTGAGGCTTTCGCTCCTGACCGTCATCATCGCGCACGTCGTGTTCAGCATCTCGTACGTGGCGATCGTGGTGCGCGCGCGGCTCTCGGGCTTCGACCGGTCGCTCGAGGAGGCCGCGCTCGACCTGGGCGCCCGGCCGATGCAGACGTTCTGGCGGGTGACGCTGCCGCTGATCCTTCCGGGCGTCGTCTCCGGCGCGCTTCTGGTCTTCACGGTATCGATCGACGATTACGTCATCACCTCGTTCGTGGCGGGGGTGGGCGCGACGACTCTGCCGCTCCAGATCTACTCGATGCTGAAGGTCGGCGTGACGCCGGAGGTCAACGCGGTCTCGACGCTGCTTCTCGTCGTGACGATCGCGCTGATCGCGGCGGCGCAGAGGCTCCAGAAGCCGCCGACGGAGGGACTGCGCGATTGAGCCGGAGGAGAGGGCGGGCGTGCGCGATCGCTCTGCTCGGGGCGGCGCTCGCCTGCGCCCGCAGGGAAGACCCGGCCGCGACGGCGGCGGCCGCCGCCGAGAAGCGGCTGAACCTCTACATCTGGTCGGCCTACATGCCCCAGGACGTCCTGGACGACTTCACGAAGCAGACCGGGATCGCCGTCCGCTACGACCTCTACGACTCCAACGAGTCGGTTCTGGCCAAGCTCCAGTCGGGCGTGGCCGACTACGACCTCGTCGTGCCGTCGGATTACATGGTGCGGATCCTGATTCACCTGGAGCTGTTGAAGCCGCTGGAGAAGGGACGCCTCCACAATCTCGGCAGTCTCGACCCGCGTTTCCTGAACAAGAGCTTCGACCCCGGCAACCGTTATTCGATACCCTACGTGTGGGGCACGACGGGCTACGGGTACAACGTCGCGCGGGCCCGCGGAGCGCTGGACAGCTGGGCGCCCCTGTTCGACCCGGCCAACAAGGGTCAGATCCTGATGCTCGACGACATGCGCGAGTGCTTTTCGGCGGCGCTCAAATACCTCGGCAAGTCGATCAACACGACCAATCCCGCCGACCTGAAGGCGGCCGCGGATCTGCTGAAGAAACAGAAGCCCCTGGTCAAGACCTACAACAGCAGCGACTTCGAGCACATCCTGGCATCGGGCGACGTGATCTACGCCCACGGCTACAACGGCCAGATCGCCAAGGTCGCGGCCGAGGAGCCCGGGAAGCTGGCCTACGTCGTGCCGAAGGAGGGCGCGACGATTTGGGTCGACAGCGTCTGCGTTCCCGCCGGCGCGCGGCACACCGACGCGATCTACGCCTTTCTCGACTTCATCATGGACCCGAAGATCAACGCGCGCATCGTCGACGGCATCCGCTACGCGAGCGCGAACGCAGCGGCCCGGCAGTGGATCTCGCCCGAGATCCTGAACGATCCGGCGGTCTACGCTCCGGCGGAGTCGCTCACGAAGTGCGAGTTCGTGGAAGACATCGGCGCGGCGACCGAGGTGATGGACGAGTACTGGACGGAGATCAAGGCGCAGTGACGCGAAAGGAGATGGCCATGCGGATGCGCGGCCTCGTCGGGGGAGTCGTTCTGGCGGCGGCGGCCGCCGCGTGCGCGTCCGGCGGGGGCGCGGCGCCGGCTTCGACGTCGGCGGTCAAGCTCGAAGACGCCAACTGGGAGCTCGTCACGATCGGCGGCGCGCCGCTGCCGGATGGAATCAAACGCCCGCCAAGCCTGAGGCTCGAAGCGGCGGAAGGCAAAGTCGTCGGGTTTACCGGCTGCAACCGACTCTTCGGCGCCTACAGCGTCGACGGTCCGAAGCTGCGCCTGAGCCCTCTGGGGACGACGAAGATGGCCTGCGTCGGTCCAGGCATGGACCTGGAGAAGCAATTCCTGGATGTCCTGGAACGAACCACGAGCTACTCGATCTCCGGAGACACGCTCACGCTTTCGGCGGGAGACGAAGCTCTGGCGACGTTGCGCGCCGTCGCTGCGACGCAGTGACGTCCGATAGGATGTGCCGGCGATTCTGAGGGGAGCTCCCATGAAGACCTACAAGAACTTCGTCAACGGCAAGCTCGTCGGCTCGGTCGAAGGCGAGGACGAGCCGATTATCAGCCCGGTCGACGAGAAGGTCCTCGGCAAGGTTCCGAAGGGAACCGCAAAGGACGTGGACCGCGCCGTCGATGCGGCCGCTGCGGCGTTCGAGAAATGGCAGGACTCCACTCCCCAAGACCGCAGTCTTCTGCTGCTGAAGCTCGCGGATCGCATCGAACAGGCCGGAGACGAGCTCGCGGATCTCGAGGCCGCCAACGTCGGCAAGCCGATCGGCCTGGCCAAGTCGGAGATCCCGTTCCTCGTGGACAACCTGCGCTTCTTCGCGGGCGCGTGCCGCTGCATGGAAGGCAAAGCCGCCGGCGAGTACCTCGCCGGATACACCTCGATCATTCGCCGCGAGCCCGTCGGCGTCGTCGGCTCGATCGCGCCGTGGAACTACCCGCTCATGATGGCGATCTGGAAGATCGGCCCGGCCCTGGCGGCCGGCAACACGGTCGTGCTGAAGCCTTCAGAGCAGACGCCACTGACGACGATCCGCCTCGCCGAGCTCGCAGCGGATCTGTTCCCGCCGGGAGTCTTCAACGTGATCACGGGCCACGGCGAACCGGTCGGCGCCGGGCTCGTCCGGCACCCCAGAGTCGGCATGGTCTCGCTAACCGGTGACGTGGCGACCGGCAAGGAGGTCGCGAAAGCGGCGTCCGCCTCGTTGAAGCGCGTGCACCTCGAGCTCGGCGGCAAGGCCCCCGTCGTCATCTTCGACGACGCCGACATGGACCTGGTCGTCCCGGGCATCAAGATGGCCGGTTTCGCCAACAGCGGCCAGGACTGCACGGCGGCGGCGCGGCTGTACGTCAGCGCCCGCACCTATGACAGGGTGATCGGCGCTCTCCTGCCGGCCGTCGAGTCGCTCGTCGTCGGGAACATCCAGGACGAGAACACCAATATGGGACCGGTGATCTCGGCGGAGCACCGCAAGCGCGTCTCGGGCTTCCTCGAGCGGGCCCGCGAGAAGAAGCACACGAAGGTCTTAACCGGTGGCGGATCGAAGAAGGGCAAAGGCTTCTGGATGGAGCCGACCGTCGTCGAAGCGCGGCAGAAGGACGAGATCGTCCAGCGAGAGGTCTTCGGGCCGGTCATCACGGTCACGCGTTTTGGAAGCGACGACGAGGCCCTCGCGTGGGCCAACGACGTGGACTACGGCCTCTCCGCCTCGGTCTGGACGACCAACGTCAACCGCGCGTTGAATGCGGCGCGGAAGCTCCGGTTCGGGACCGTCTGGATCAACGACCACCTGCCCCTCGTCTCCGAGATGCCGCACGGCGGCTACAAGCAGTCGGGCTACGGCAAGGACATGTCCATGTACGCGCTGGAGGACTACACCCAGGTCAAGCACGTCATGGCGCGGATCGCGCAGACGGTGGGAGCGAGTTTTCTCCCGGCGTGAAGACCTCCCTCGCCCCCCGCAGGGGTACCCGACCACCAGAGGCAGACCCCCGGCAGTAGGGAACGCCGTGCGGAGCACGGCGACAACGGTCAGGGTGAGGGGGGCGACTCGAGATACCTCTCCTTGAGAATCCTCCTGTGGTGCAGCTCGTGCCCCGCGACGTGGAAGGCGAGTCCGCGGACGGTGGCGGGGTAGCCGTTGACGACACCAGACCGCAGCCAGGCATCCTCGGGCAGCCCCCTGAGGAACGTGAGCGTGGACTCGCGCACCGACCGGAGCTCCTCGATCAAGTCGGCCAGCGGCCGCTCGTTGAAGTCGGCCTTACGCATGTAGGCCTTCTCGTCGAAACCGCGAAGCTGGCGCTTGTCGCCGCGGGCGATGCACAGCATCCGGTAGGCGAAGATCCGCTCGTCGTCGGACAGGTGTCCGATGATCTGCTTGATCGTCCACTTGCGCGGCGCGTAGCGGAACTTCGATGCGCGCCGGTCGTCCACCGGCGCGATCAGGGCGACTGTTTCCCCGATCTGCGCGGCCAGCGCGGCCGCGGCGTCGTCGCCCTGGACCTGGCTGACGTCCGGCTCCGCGTATGCGCCGTACTCGCCCGGCTGCGGCCGGCCCGACGGGGCGCTCACGCGACCCACACCGTCTTGACGTTCACGAATTCCCGGATCCCATGCCATGACAGTTCCCTCCCATGTCCCGATTTCTTGACGCCTCCGAAGGGCAGGCGCGGATCGCTCTTGACCATTCCATTGATGAAGACGGAGCCGGCCGCGAGCTCCCGCTCGAGGCGCTCGCGTTCGCCCGCGTCCCGAGTCCAGGCGGATGCGCCCAGGCCGTACTTCGAGCGGTTCGCGACGGCGATCGCCTCGTCGATCGAGCCGACGCGAAAGAGGCTGGCGACCGGACCGAAAATCTCCTCGGCGTCGGCGGGGGAGCCGGGCGGCACGTCCGTGAGCACCGTCGGCGCGTAGAAGTTGCCGGGGCCGTCGAGGCGCTTGCCGCCGAGCTTGAGCTTTGCGCCGGCCGCGACCGTGCGCTGGACCTGGTCGTCGACGTCGTCGCGGATCGACGGCGTGGCGAGCGGGCCGACGTCGATCGAGGCGTCGCTCGGATCGCCGACTTTCAGGGCCTTCATGCCCTCGACGAAGCGCTTCTCGAACGCGTCGTAGACGTCGGCGTGGACGATGAAGCGCTTGGCGGCGATGCAGGACTGCCCGTTGTTGATGGTGCGCGCCTTCACCGCCGTCGAGGCCGCCGCCTCGAGGTCCGCGCTGGGAAGGACCACGAAGGGGTCGCTGCCGCCGAGTTCGAGGACCGTCTTCTTGATTCGCTCTCCGGCCGCGCGGCCGACCGACGCGCCGGCGGCGTCGCTGCCGGTCAGGGTCACCGCGGCGATCCGCGGATCGGCGATGATCTGTCCGACGCGGTCCGATCCGACGAGGAGGGTTCGAAACGCTCCTTCGGGCGCCCCGGCGGTGCGGAAGATCTCCTCGATGGCGAGCGCGCAGCCGGGAACGTTGGAGGCGTGTTTCAGGAGTCCCACGTTGCCTGCCATCAGGGCGGGGGCGGCGAAGCGGAAGACCTGCCAGAACGGAAAGTTCCACGGCATCACCGCGAGGACGGCCCCGAGCGGCTCGTAGCGCACGAAGCTCGAGGACGCGTCCGTCGTGACGGCCTCGTCGGCCAGGAACCGCTCGCCGTTCTCGGCGTAGTAGCGGCATGCCCAGGCGCACTTCTCGGCTTCCGCGATCGCGGCGTTGATCGGCTTCCCCATTTCGACGGTCATCAGCCGGCCCCACTCGACCTTGCGGGACTCCAGCGCCGAGGCCGCCGCGAGGAGGATGCCGGCTCTTTCCGAGAACGGACGGAACCGCCAGCGCGGGAACTCGGCCGCGCAGATGGCGAGGCGGTGCTCGACGTCGGCTTCGGTGTGAGGCTCGTACGTCTTGATCGTGTGACCGTTGACCGGGTTGACGGAAGCGATGGGCACAGGCGCGTCCTTTCAGCTCCAGGCGACTCGCATGTGGCGGTGCTCGAGCATTTCGAAGAAGAGATCCGGCGGAACGGCGGTTTCCGGGCACAGCACTCCCGGCGTCGAGACGGCGCGTGAGGCCAGGAGCTGTCCCGCGATCGAGAGAGGAACTCCGGTGTCGAGAGACCCTGCCGCGACCTTCCAGCCGCGGTGCGGGAGCACGACCATCTCGGCGCGGCGGGAGACGCGATGACTGTTCTGATATCCCGAAAGGTCTACGCGCAGCACGTCGCAGTCCTCCGGATCGCCCGCGGGCGCCTCCTGGCGGGACGCCAGCGCGAGGAGGACCTCCCGGGGAGAAGCCCCTCCGGCGAGCTTCTCGCGAGAGGCGAAGCCGAGGCCCACCAGGAACGCGACTTTACGGACGAACTCGGGCTCGAAGGCGACTTTGAAGGACGCTCCTTCGAGTCCCGGAAACGAGCGCGGGAACATCGCGACCTCGGAGTGCAGCGTGTACAGCGCCTCGGCCCGCCCGACGGGCTCGGGAAAGTCGATCGTCTCGCGTCCGCTCATCGGAGGCACGGCTTCCGAGCGCCCCGCGCGGAAGATCATGGGCTCGAGCGAGAACTCGTCGAGGACCGTGTCGAGCGCGTAGGGAACCGGAAGAGGCCCCGAGGCGGACCGGTCGAGGCAGCCCACGCGCACGTCGACGGACTCGACGCGGTCGAGGCCGCGCGCCATCGATCCGGCCATGACGTTGGTGATGCCCGGTGTCGAGCCCATGCCCAGCAGCGCCGGCACGCCCGCACGCACGAAGTCGTCGTGCAGCGCGAACTGCTTGACCGAACCGTGGTAGAGACCTCCGAGGTCGGCGTACGGAGCGCGAGCGGCCAGGGCGGCGCGCATGATCGGGACGTTGAAGTAGTAGGTGACGCAGTTGAGCGCGGCGTCGTGGCCTTCGAGAAGTTTCGCCGTCGCGGGCTCGTCGCGGGCGTCGAACTCGACGGGCGTGACGCGCCGGTCGGAATGCCGGACGGGCCGCGCGTCGGCCGCCGTGATCGCGACCTCCGGAACGAACTCCAGCAAGTCTCGCATCACGACCTGAGCCATGGCGCCCGCGGCGCCGAGAACGGCGATCCTCACCCGACTTCGTCTTTCAATCGTCCTCGTCGGCCTTGATCTCGGGAGTCGAAACGTCGACCTCCCGGAGCGTGTCTTCGAAGGCGTCGAGCACTTGCTCGAGGAGCTTGTCCGGGATGTTCAGCGCCGGCTCGATGCGGACCGTCTTGGAGTTGGTCAGGGTGCCGGCGACGAGCACGCCGCGGCGGAAGAGTCCCGACACGATCTTGTAGCCGACCTCGGTGTTCGCGAATTCGAGCCCGAGCAGGAGCCCCCGCCCACCGACGCGGCGGATGATCCGGTCGAAGCGCATCTTCAGCCCGATCAGGCGCGCCAGCAGGTGCTTGCCCTTGCGCGCGGCCTGGCCGGAGAGGTCCTCCTCGAGGGTGACGTTGATGGCGGCGATTCCCGCGGCGCAGGCGAGCGGGTTTCCGCCGAAGGTCGAGGAATGGATGAAGGGATTGCTTTCCAGCACTCCCCAGATCTTCGGCGTCGAGATGAAGGCGGAGAGCGGCATCACTCCGCCGCCGATCGCCTTTCCCAGGCACATGATGTCGGGCACCACGCCCCAGTGGTCCACGCCGAAGAGCTTGCCCGTGCGGCCCAGGCCCGTCTGCACTTCGTCGGCGATCAGTAGCGCTCCGTACTCGTCGCAGGCCTTGCGGATCCGGGGCCAGAAGTCGTCGGGCGGCACGACGGCTCCGGCCTCGCCCTGGATGGGCTCCATGATCACGGCCGCGATGCCCTTGCCTGTCTGATCGGCCTTGTAGAGCTCGTCCTCGACGGCGTCGGCGTCGCCGAACTCGACGAAGTGGATTCCCGGCAAGAGCGGCAGGAACGGCTCCCTGTACTCCCACTTGCCGAGCAGCGACAGCGAGCCGCAGCTCTTGCCGTGGAAGCCGCGAAGCGAGCTGATGAAGTTGGTCTTGCCCGTGTAGAGGCGGGCGAGCTTGATGGCCCCCTCGATGGCGTCCGTGCCGTTGTTGATGAAGAAGGAGTACTGCAGATCCCCCGGCGTGATCTCGCCGAGGAGCTCGGCCAGCGCTCCGCGCAGCGGGTCCAGCAGCTCCTGGCTCGACAGCGGCATTCGGCACAGCTGGTCGGCGACCGCCTTGACGACTTTCGGATGCCGGATGCCCGCGCTGTAGATTCCGTAGCCGCCGAGGCAGTCGATGTACGTGCGGCCCGAGAGGTCCTGGAACGTCGAGCCCTCGCCGGTCCACTCGAGGGCCGGGTCCTCCCGCATCTCGACGATCGACTTGCGGTACTCGAGGTAGCCGCGGTTGTAATAGAAACTGAAGTTGTCGACGGTGTCCTTGGAGATCTTCTCGAGCTGCTCCGGCGACAGCTCGCGCGCGGAGATGATGTCCAGCCAGCGCTGCGATTCCTGGATGAGTTCCTGCGTGTTCATGTGCGCCCCCGATTCCTCGTGTACGACCCGGCCGCGGCTGAAAAGCAGGCGCGGCTAAGAGTCTCCGACGCAGAAGAGGTGGCGGCGGTGTCTACGCGGTCGCAAGCGCATGTTCCAGTACGTCCAGCCCCTCGGCCAGCTCGGCGTCCGAGATGACGAGGGGCATGAGTGTGCGAATGACGTTTCCGTAGGTACCGGCGCCCACGAGGACGAGTCCGGCCTCGTAGGCCTTCTGGATGACGCGGTCCGTCTTCTCCTTGTCGGGCGTCTTCGTGCCGCGGTCCTCGACGATTTCAAGGGCGCGCATCGCGCCCAGCCCGCGGGCGTCGCCGACGAACGGGAAGCGTTCGGCGAAGCAGCGGAATCGCTCCTCGACGATCCGGCCGATCTCGGCGGCGCGCCGAGGCAGGCCGTTCTTCTCGATGAACGCGACGGCCGCCAGCGCCGCGGCGCAGGAGACCGGGTTGCCGGCGTAGGTTCCTCCGAGGCCTCCCACCTGTGCGCTGTCCATCACCTCCGCGCGCCCGGTGATCGCCGAGAGAGGGAGGCCCCCGGCGAGCGACTTGGCCATCGCCATCAGGTCCGGCTCGAGCCCGTAGTGCTCGCAGGCGAACATCCGGCCGGTCCGGCCGAAGCCGGTCTGGACCTCGTCGACGACGAGGAGAATCCCGTTCTCGCGGCAGCGTCGCGCCAGGATGTCGACATAGGGCTTCGGCGCGACGATGAAGCCTCCCTCGCCGAGGACGAGCTCGATGACCACGCACGCGACCTTCTCCGGAGCGACCTGCGTCCGGAAGAACTCGTCGAACGCCGCCTCGGTCCGTTCGGGCCCGGCGTAGTGCCCTCGATACTCGTACGGGAAGGGCAGGCGATAGACCTCGGGAGCGAAGGGCCCGAACCCGAACTTGTAGGGCCGGACCTTGCTCGTCATGGAAAGCGTCATGAGGGTGCGGCCGTGGAAGGCGTGCTCGAAGACGACGACGGCTTCGCGGCCGGTGGCGTGGCGAGCGATCTTCACGGCATTCTCGAGTGCCTCGGCGCCGCTGTTGGTCAACATGGTCTTCTTCGCAAAGGGGCCGGGGGTCAGAGCATTCAATTTCTCGGCCAACGCCACGTAGGCTTCGTAGGGCGCGACCGAGAAGCAGGTGTGGGTCATCTTCTCGAGCGCGGCGGACGCGGCGCGGACGACCTCCGGATTGGCGTGGCCGGCGTTCATCGTCCCGATGCCTCCGGCGAAATCGATGAGGACGTTGCCGTCGACGTCGGTTAGGAGCGCGCCGCAGGCGCTCTCGACGTAGACCGGGGTGGAGTGCCCGATGCCCTTGGGGACGGCGCTATCGCGTCGGGCGGCGAGATCCCGGGAGCGGGGACCCGGGACGGCACTCTTCAAGCGGATCGATTTGGCCATGATTCACGGACCGGCTGGCTCCGACGAAGGAGGTCAGAGCCTATCACGCCGGAGGGCCTTCGCCGACCTCGCCCGGCACCGCGACATGATCGGAAGTCATTGTCCCGGAGAGCTTTGCGGGGATAGGATGTCCCCACCAACATGACTGCGGGACAACCAGCGGCAGTCCCGGCGACCGCCGCGCCGGTCCTCGAGCGCGTGCTCGGACGGGCCGACCTCGTCCTCTTCACGGTCTGCGCCATCCTCACGATCGACACCCTGGCCTCCTCGGCGGCGATGGGGGTCGCCTGGTTCTCCTGGTGGCTCATCACCATGACGGTCTTCTTCATCCCGTACGGCCTGATCACGGCCGAGCTGGGCTCGGCCTGGCCGGGAGAGGGGGGCGTCTACGTCTGGGTCCGGGAGGCATTCGGGCCGTGGTGGGGCTCGCAGGCCGCCTGGATGTACTGGATCAACAACGCCTACTGGATCCCGTCGGTCTATCTGATCTTCGCCGGCACCTTCAGCCAGATCTTCCTGAAGACGCACTCGCCCTGGCAGGACGCGGGCATCGCCATCGCGCTGACCTGGGTCACGGTCGCGATCGGCATCGTCCGGCTCGACGTGTCCAAGTGGGTGCCCAACCTCGGCGCCGTGGTCAAGGCCCTCATCTTCTTTGCCCTCGGGATCCTCGGCCTGTCGGCGCTCTTCCACGGGAAGAAACCCGCCAACGACTTCTCGCCGTCGGCGTTCCTTCCGAAGTGGAACGACACTCTGGCCTATCTTCCGGCGCTTCTCTACTCCACGTTCGGGTTCGAGCTGATGAGCTCCGCCGGCGCGGAGATGCGCGACCCCAGGCGCGACGTTCCCAGGGTCATCCTCTGGTCGGGGGCGCTGATCGCGATTCTCTATTCCTTCGCGATCGGCGGAATCCTTTTCGCGGTTCCGATCGAGAAGCTCTCGATCGTGACGGGAACCTGGGACGCGCTCGCGGTCCTCGGCAAGGAATGGGGACGCGCCGGCGACACGGTCGTGTTCCTGCTCGGCCTCGGATTTCTCTACGCGTGCGTGGCCAACGTCGTGACGTGGAGTCTCGGCGCCAACCGCGTCGCGGCCGTCGCGGCCGAGGAGGGCGTGCTCCCCGCGGCGCTCGGCCGTCTGCATCCGCGGTTCAAGACTCCGCACCTCGCCTTCGTCGCGATGGGGCTCGTCTCGACGGTGCTTCTCATCGGCGGCGCGCTTCTCTCCAACAGCCAGTCCAACATCTTCTGGATGACGTTTCGCCTCTCGGCGCTCTTCCTGCTGCTGTCCTACCTGCTCGTCTTTCCGGCCTTCCTGGTATTGCGCCAACGGCGGCCGGATCAGCCTCGACCCTATCGCCTGCCGGGAGGACGCGGCGCCGCCGCAATCGCGGCGTGGGTCTGCACGCTCTACATCTTCGGAGCGTGCGTGCTCTTCTTCGTACCTTCGCCGACGAGCCAGGAGCCGCTGAAGGAAAGCCTGATTCTCGGCGCCGCGACTCTCGTGACGATCGTCCTCGGCATCCTGTTGGTTCCCCGCGGGCGGAAGGTATGATGCGCCGACCTTCCGAGAGGAGTGCATGGTTCAGAATCTGAAAGGGGCGAAGGACGAGTCCGCCTACGTCCTGGATCTCATCGGCAAGAAGACGCTGACGCCTCCCGAGCAGAAGCGCGTCATCGAGGACTCGGTGCGGTATTGGACCGACAACGTCAATCCCGCCTTTCTCGAGTACCGCAAATCCGTCTCGACCGATTACACCGCGGTCGAGTGGGAGGATCAGAGCGCCGTCTTCCGCGACATC
>JBKOZO010000149.1:0-22675 GCA_046725935.1 Acidobacteriota bacterium
CCCTTGACCTCGACCGAGGCACCCGCGGTGACGTCGTCAAACGACGCCGGACCTCCGCGTTTCTTGTAGGTCGTCCGGCCGTCGGTTTCGACAGTGATCGTCGTCCCGCTAGCGTCGACCACGAAGCTCCCCGCGTTCGCATCGACGGACGCGACGGTGCCCGAGACCTCGCGCTGGCCCCCGACGTTCTCGTTCTGGAGAAGGACTTCGGTGGCGAGGAAGGTGCCATCGTCCTGCGCGAGCGCCTTGACGTGCACGCGCTGGCCGACCTGCATGTCCGACAGGGAGATCGTCGCGTCGCCGCGGCGCACGACCGTGTCGGCGTCCGTCACGATGCGGACCGCCCCCAGGCGCTGATCGAGCACGGTGAGCGTGCCCGCTCCGGAGTCGAGCGCCTGGATGAGACCTTCGATTTCCTCGCCCGCGTGACCCACCGGCGTGTCGACCGCCCGGGATCCGACGATCGCGAACGTCATGGAGTGGGTGCCTCCCGAAGTCAGCGTGACGTGTCCTCGCGCATGAATGTCGGAGCGCTCGAACTCGAGCTCGACCGATCCGACCGGCACGCCCGTGAGCGTGAAGTTGCCGGAGCCGTCGGTGGTCGCGGCCTTGTCCGTGCCTGAGACGCGGACCGTCACGCCCCCCAGGCCGATTCCGGTGCCTTTCGGTCGAAGGCCGTTCGCGCCGCTGCCTCGTACGACGTTCCCTTGCAGCGTGGCCGTGCTCGCGCCGGGCGCCGTCGGGGAGCTTTCCGAATCGCCGCAGGACGTCAGCAGGAGAAGGGCGGGAGCCAGGCAGAGGAGTTTCGCCGCGAATCGGCGGATTCGGAGAGGCAGGTACATATGTCCTCCTTGACATGCTCGGAGGACTCCGGATCCCCGTTCGATCCCGGGGCGCGGAAAGGGGATCCGGGGCCCCACGACCAGCCTCGATTCTATTCTCAGAAAGGACGCCGAGGTTTGTGTCTCCGGTCACGGATTCTGCTGGCTCGGGGCGGAGGGGCCGGGGGCATAATGTGCGCCGTGCGTCTCTGGAAAAAGGTCGTCATCGGCGTCGCGGCCCTGGCCCTGCTCGCGTTGGGCGGCTTCACGTACATGGTCGGAGGCCCTCGCAACCTCATCGGGATGCTGCGCTACGACCAGCGCGAGGAGGGAAAGCTCAAAGTCGGCGACCGAGCCCCGGACGTCACGCTCCTCTCCCTCGACGGCAAGACACCGGTGCGACTGGCCTCGCAGATCGGGGAGAAGCCCACGGTTCTGATCTTCGGCAGCTTCACCTGACCTCCGTTCCGCCGCTCGGTCGAGCGGGTCCAGGCGATGCGCCGCAAGTACGCCGACCGCGCGAATTTCGTGACGCTGTACATCAAGGAAGCGCATCCGCTGGACGAATGGCAGATGGACTCGAATGTGACCGAAGGGGTCTGCTATCCCCAGCCGACCTCGAGCCAGCAGCGCATCGCGATCGCCAACGACTTCGTCAAGCGCTTCTCCTACGAGATCCCGCTCTTAATCGACCCGATCGAGAATCCCGCCAACGCCGCGTACGCGGGCTGGCCCGAGCGCTTCTACATCCTCGACGAGGCGGGGACGATCGTCTACAAGGGGAAACCGGGCCCGTTCGGCTACCATCCCGAAGAGGTCGAGGCGTGGCTCGCCCGGCGCTTTCCGGAGGGCGGCCCGGGAGCCGCTAGCCCGCCCTCGTCCTGAAGTCGTTCCTCCGCTTCCACAGGTAGACCAGGATCGCGGCGTTGATCGCCAGCAGCGCGTAGCGCCGCGCGCTCCACGGCCGCTTCACGATCTCGACGAGCTCCACGGGAATTCCGATGGCCGTCAGCACGATCGTGAAGTAGGGCGCCCACCACAGCCTCAGGAGCAGGCACGTCCCCTCTGCGCCGAAGACGAGCCCGACGAAGATCGACGCCAGGCCGATTGCCCGCACCTGGCCGGGGGTGAACGCCGCGATGACGGAGGCGATGTAACGCACCGAGACGCGGCCCTCGTCGACGCCGAAGAACCGCGCGATCTGCAACGGCTCGGAGCCTCGCTCCAGGTGCGCGATCCGGAGGGCGACGATGCCGATCAGGAGGAACGCCGCGCACTTGAGGTACTTGAAGACGATGATCCAGACGAAGCCAGCCGTGAGCTTCGGGCGTGGCGGCGGCGCGGCGACGGCCTCCATGGGCGTGCGGAGTTTCGCACATACAATCCACCGCACAGTCCATGAGCCTGCAGACCGGCCAACGGCTGGGAGGCTTCGAAGTCCTGGGCCCGCTCGGGTCCGGCGGCATGGGAGAGGTTTACCGGGCGCGGGACGTGCGTCTGGGGCGCGAGGTAGCGCTGAAGGTGCTGCCCGATTCCGTGGCCGAGGACCGGGCGAGGCTGTCGCGCTTCGAGCAGGAGGCTCGCGCGGCATCGGCGCTCAACCATCCCCATATCGTCACGATCTACGAGATCGGCCGAGAGGGCAACGTGGCGTTCATCGCGATGGAGCTGGTGGACGGGAAGACGCTGCGGGAGCTCGCGGCGTCGGGTCCGATGCCCTTGAAGAGGATTCTGAACGTCGCGGCGCAGATCTCGGACGGGCTGGCCAAGGCTCACGGAGCGGGGATCGTGCACCGGGACTTGAAACCCGAGAACGTGATGGTGTCGAAGGACGGATTCGTGAAGATCCTCGACTTCGGCCTGGCCAAGCTCTCGGAGCCTCAGCCGGGACAGCTGTCGGCGATGCCGACCGCCGTGACGCCCCAGACCACGGCGGGAACGGTGCTCGGGACCGTGGCGTACATGTCACCGGAACAGGCCTCGGGGGAACCCGTGGACTATCGGTCGGACCAGTTCTCGCTGGGCTCGATGCTCTACGAGATGTCCACCGGGAAGAAGGCGTTCCAGAGGAAGACGGCGGCCGAGACGATGTCGGCGATCATCCGCGAGGAGCCGGAGCCCGCGGGCCGGCTCCGTCCCGATCTTCCCCTGCCGGTGCGTTGGATGCTGGAGCGCTGCCTCGCGAAGGACAGGGAGGAGCGTTACGCTTCGACGCGCGACCTCGCCCGCGATCTCGCGAGCGTGCGCGACCACATCTCGGAAGTGACCTCCGGCTCGGAGGCGCTCCTCGCGTCGGCGGGAAAACCCCGGCGCCGTTTCCCGCTGCCGCTCGTCCTCGCCGTGCTCGCGGCGGGGATCGTCGCGGGCTGGGGACTCGCGCGCTCCCGCGCTTTGCGAGCCCCCTCCGCGGCGCCGACCCTCACGCGGCTGACGTTTCGACGGGGTGGTCTGGGCAACGCGCGTTTCGCTCCGGACGGAAAGACGATCGTCTTCGGCGCGCGCTGGGCCGGCGAGACGGTCGAAACGAAGCTCTACCGGATGCAGATCGGCAGCCCCGAGTCCTCTCCGTTTGATTTTCGAGGCGACATTTCCGCGATCTCGTCCTCGAACGAGCTCGCCGTCATCGACATGTCGCCGACAGGGGATCAGGGAACGCTGTCCCGCGTTCCGATGTCGGGGGGAACGCCGCGGCCGGTGCTGGAGCACGTCGGCTAAGCGGGCGCCGATTTCTCGCCGGACGGCAAGGATCTCGCGGTCGATCACACCGTCGACGGGCAATCGCGTTTGGAGTTCCCGATCGGAAGGGTCGTCTATGCGGACTACGTCGGGATCCCTCGCATATCGCGCGACGGCCGTTCGATCGCCTTCTGGGACGGCGAGGGCCCCTTCGCGGTGGCGGTGATCGGCCGCGACGGTGGTAAGAAGCACGTTCTCTCCGGAAACTGGACGACGTACGTCGGCGCCCCGTGCTGGAGCGCGAACGGCCGCGAGGTCTGGTTTACGGCGTCGAAGCAGGGAGAAACCGATGCCCTCCGGGCCGTGGACCTGTCGGGCAAGCAGCGGCTTCTGATGCGGACCCCCGGCTCGCTCGAGCTCGACGACGTTTCGCGCGACGGGCATGCGCTCGTCGCCCACCACACTTTGATGCGGTCCATTCGAATCGCTTCGACCGGCGCTCCCGAGCCTCGCGACCTCTCGTGGCTCGACTCGTCGTTCCTCGGCGATCTCTCCACCGACGGAAAGCTCCTCCTGATGACCGAGTTTGGCGAGGGCAGCGGCCCCACGTCCGAAATTTACCTGCGCCGCACCGACGGCTCCCCGGCAATCAAGCTCGGTGAGGGAGGAGGGTTTGCGCTTTCTCCCGACGGCAAGTGGGTGCTCGCGGAGCGGGTTTCGGCGTACGGTAAGACGGAAGGGCTCCTGCTTCTTCCGACCGGGCCGGGCGAGGCGCGCACCCTCGACACGACGGGCATCACCCTTCTCGAGTGGGGAGCGTGGCTTCCGGATGGCAAGAGGGTCGTGATTGTGGGGGCGCAGAAGGACCGCGGCCCGCATCTCTATCTCCAGGACGTACCGAACGGAAAGCCGGTGCCGATCGGTCCGGAGGGGACGAGCCTCGTGATTGGAACTAACCCGGTTTCGCCCGACGGGAGATACGTCGTCGGCATCCACGGAAACGAGGCGCTCCTGATTCCACTGGACGGAGGACAGCCAAGGCCGGTGCCGAACCTCTCGCCCCCGGCCGATCGCGTCATTCAGTGGACCGCCGATTCTCGTGGCTTGTACGTGTGGCGGCGAGGGGAGCTGCCTGCGAAAGTCTGGCTCCATGACATCGCCACGGGACAAAAGCGTCTCTGGAAGGAGATCCCGGTGGAGGATTCCCTGGTTCCCAACCAGATCCGCGTGACGCCCGACGGAAGCACGTGGGCGGTGTACGGCACTCAGAGCTTTTCCGAGCTCTACCTGGTGGAGGGGCTGCGTTGAGACCGGCAGGTCCGCAAGGTCCATGAGCCTTCAGACCGGCCAACGGCTGGGAGGCTTCGAAGTCCTCGGCCCGCTCGGGTCCGGAGGGAGAGGTCTACCGGGCCCGCGACACGTGGCTGGGCCGCGAAGTCGCGCTGAAGGTTCTTCCGGAGGCGCTCTCCTCGGATCGGGACCGGCTCGCGCGCTTCGAGCAGGAGGCGCGCGCCGCATCGGCGCTGAACCACCCCAACATTGTGACGATCCACGAGATCGGCCGCGATGCCGAGACGACCTTCGTTGCGATGGAACTCGTCGATGGCAGGACGCTGCGCGAGCTCGGCGTCTCCGGTCCGATGCCGGTGAAAAAGGTCCTGAACGTCGGCGCGCAGATCGCGGAGGGACTCGCCAAGGCGCACGGCGCGGGCATCGTGCACCGGGACTTGAAGCCTGAAAACGTCATGGTGTCGAAGGACGGGTTCGTCAAGATCCTGGACTTCGGCCTGGCGAAGCTGATCGAGACGGGTTCCGGAGAGGTCTCCGCCTTGCCGACGGTCGCTCACCCGGAGACGCGGCCGGGCACGGTGATGGGGACCGTCGGATACATGTCTCCTGAACAGGCCTCGGGCGAGCCTCTGGACTATCGCTCCGACCAGTTCTCGCTGGGCTCCATGCTGTACGAGCTGCTCACCGGGAAGAAGGCGTTCCAGAGGAAAACGGCCGCCGAGACGATGTCGGCGATCATCCGCGAGGAGCCGGAGCCCGCCGGCAAGCTGCGTCCGGACCTGCCCCTGCCGGTGCGGTGGATTCTCGACCGCTGCATGGCGAAGGACCCGGAGGACCGCTATGCGGCCACGCGGGACCTGGCGCGCGACTTCTCGAGTCTTCGCGACCACATCTCCGAGGCCTCCAGCGGCGGCGTCGGCCTGGTCGCCTCGCCCGCGCGGCGAACGAACCGGCGCCGCTGGGTCGGCGCCGCCGTCGCTCTGGCCACGGTCGCCGGACTCGCCGGCTGGCTCGCGGCGAAGTCTTTCTCGAGAACGCCGACCGCGCCGTCGTTCCGGCGACTGACGTTTCAACGCGTCGTACTCGGAAACGCGCGCTTCGCGCCGGATGGCCAGACGGTCGTCTACGGGGCGAACGAAGCGACTTCCCCCACGCGACGCGCGACGCTGTATCTCACGCGGCTCGACAGCCCCGAGTCCAAGCCCTTCGAGTTTCCCGGCGACATTCTGTCGATCTCGAAGTCGGCGGAGCTAGCGATCTTCCATGCCGCGGGCGCGGGCGCCTACGGGACTCTCGAGGTCGTGCCGATCGCAGGAGGCAAGCCGCGGAGTCTGGTCGAAAACATCGCCTGGGCGGGCGCGGATTGGGATCCGACCGGCAAGCAGCTGGCCGTCATTCGGCAGGTGGAAGGAGAGGATCGCCTCGAGTTCCCCGTCGGGACCGTGCTCGCACACGGGAACGTCGGCGGACCGCGCTTTTCCCCCGACGGCCGGGAGATCGCTTACTGGGACCTCTCGTCCAACGATTCACGCCTCATCGTGGTCGACGTCGGAAACAGGCGCCAGACGACGCTCTCCGCGGGATGGCCGTTGATCGCGGGAGGACTTCCCTGTTGGACGTCGGACGGCGGCGAGATCTGGTTCACGGCGGGAAAGCCCGGAGAGACGGATTCGCTCTGGGCCGTCCGTCGCAACGGTCGCCTTCGCCGCGTCGCGCGAGTGCCGGGAATCCTGGAGCTCTACGACATGTCCCGCGACGGCCGCGTTCTCCTGGCGCATCACACGATCACGCAGCGGATCGTCGGGCTTGCGCCGGGAGCGTCCGCCGAGGTCGAGCTCTCCTGGCTGGACCGGTCTTCGCCGGCGGATCTCTCTACGGACGGTACGACGCTGCTCATTACGGAAGACGGCGAGGGGGCAGGGGCCGTTCCGGCCGTCTATCTGCGGACGACCGACGGCGCGCCGGCGGCGAAGATCGGGGAGGGCGAAGGAGTGGCGCTTTCGCCCGACAAGCAGTGGGCGCTGACGAGACGCGCCGAGGGAGGTCGCCACGGCTTCTGGCTGATTCCGACCGGTGCCGGTGAGACCAGACACCTGACCCTGGAAGGGCTCGACGTTCGGGACGGTGCTTTCACTCCCGACGGCAAACGAATCGTGTTTGCGGCTGCGAGCGGGTCCGGTTCTCGTCTGAGGGTCTATGTCGCCGATCTCGCGGGAGGCAAGCCGCGGCCGATCTCCCCCGAGGGGACCGATCTTCGGTCGAGCGCCGGCAGCATTTCTCCCGACGGACGGCGCATCGTCGGTGTCCGGGGAGGCCGATACGTCACGTTTTCGATCGAGGGCGGCGAGGAGCCGCGGGTCCTCTCCGGCGTGTCTTTGGAGTCGGAGCGGGCTGTTCAGTGGAGCGCGGATTCGCGCTCTCTCTACGTCAACCGGTTCGGCAGCCGCCCGCTCGCCGTCGACCTCGTCGATGTCGAGACGGGCGCACGGCGGCCCTGGAAGCAGATCGCGCTCGACAGTCAATCGTCGTTTGCGCGCGTGCGTCTGACGCCGAGCGGAAACGCGTACGTCTATGCCGCGCGGCTGGCAACCTCGGAGCTCTACCTCGTGGAGGGCTTGCGCTGATGGGGCGAGGAACCGAACCGTAGCTGCGCGCGGGCGAGGCGCTCCGCGGCTTCGCGCAGCGTCTCTTCCTTCTTGGCGAAGTTGAACCGCGCCTTCGTCTTGCCGCCTCCCCGCGCGTAGAAGCTCGAGCCGGGGACGGCGATGACGCCGACCTTCCTCGCGAGAAAGTCCACGAACCTCGTGTCGTCCTTCCAGCCCAGGCCCGCGGCGTCCGCCATGACGTAGTACGCGCCTTCGGGAGGAGTGAACGCGAGGCCCGCGGCCGACAGAGCGTCGAGAAGGACCTTCCTCCGATTCGCGTAGGTCGCTCGTTGAGTCTCGTAGTACGAGTCCGGAAGGGCCAGCGCGGCGAGCCCGGCGGCCTGAAACGGCGTCGGCGCGCAGATCGTCAGATAGTCGTGGACCTTCCGGACGAGCGCCGTCAGCGGCGCCGCCGCCACCGCCCAGCCGACCCGCCATCCGGTGACCGCGTACGTCTTTCCCAGGCCCGAAAGCGTCACCGTCCGGTCTTCCATGCCGGGCAGGGATCCCAGCGAGACGTGCCGACGGCCGTCGTACCAGAGGTGCTCGTAGATCTCGTCCACGACCGCGACGATGCCGTGGCGCTGACAGAGGGCCGCGATTGCGTCGAGCTCCTCCCTCGAAAATACGCGGCCGGAGGGGTTCCCCGGCGTATTGACCAGGATCAAGCGCGTTCGGGGTGAGATCGCGCGCGCCAGCCGGCCGGGGTCGAGCCGGAAACCGGGCTCCGAAAGCGCCACGAACTTCGGCTTCACGCCCGCCAGAGTGCAGGCCGGCACGTAGTTCTCGTACCAGGGTTCCAGGATCACGGCTTCGTCGCCCGGCTCGGTCAGCGCCAGGACCGCGGCGGCGACGGCCTCGGAGACGCCGCAGGTGATCGTGACCTCGGTCTCGGGATCGGAGGCGATCCCGTTGACGCGCGCGGTCTTTCGCGCCACGGCTTCCCTCAGCGCCGGCAGTCCCCACGTGAACCCGTACTGGTGGTTTTCGGGGCTCGCAATGGCGTCTCGCAGCGCCGCGAGGAGCTCCGGCGGAGGCTCGAAATCCGGCAGGCCCTGCGCGAGGTTCACGCCGCCGACTTCGGCGTGCAGGCGGGTCATCTCGCGAATGACCGATTCCTGAAACGGCCGCGTGCGCCGCGAAAGACGGAGGCGGCGGCGCCGCGAAGACGTCGACATCGCTTCCAAGACTAGCAAGCGCGGAGCCGAGTGCTGACAGCGCGCGTCCCGGGTGCTAACATTCGTCGAACCTGCCCGTCGCGGTCGAGCCAGGGCGCGGTTCGAGGAGGAAGACGGCATGGCGGCAAGCGGCAGAGATCAGCACCAGCCGGAGCCCTGGAGATACGAGGGGCGCGCCATCGTCAACGCGAGCGGCTGGACGCTCGCCAAGACGATCTTCGAGGCCGACGCCCGACGCATCGTAGCGGCCGTCAACGACGTTCTCGGAATTCCGACTCCCGCTCTCGAAGCGGGTTTCATCCGCGAGATCCTGGTGCCCCGCCCCGAGGAGACTTCGGCGGTCACGATCCGTTTTCACCCGCTGCCGCTGACGCCCGTGGACCCGGCGGAGTTCTTCATCCACGACCGTCGCGTCGGAGAGCGGCGCAAGGGCGAGCGCCGCCAGGGCGACCGCCGCAAGGCCGACATGCTGAACAGCCGGATCCTGTCGATCGCAGACTAGCCGACCAAGCGATCCCGATCGATCAGCGCGCGCGGGGCTTCTTCGAGGCGCGCGCGCTTCCCGAAGGATTCACGACGATCCGTCCCTTCATGGCCTCTTCGTGCACCGTGCAGTAGTAGGGGAAGCTCGCGGCGGACGTGAACGTCTTCGAGAACTGGAACGGCGGCGGGTGGGTTCCCGATGAAAAGTCCGCTGTCGGCGTGCACCCGCCGCCGCCGTAGCCTTCGGTGACGTAGCCGCCGCCGCCTCCGCCTCCGCCGGAGCAGTTTCCGGACTGGATGCCGTGGCTCATGGTTCCCGACCAGGTCCAGGTCACCGTGTCTCCGACGTGGATGGTCGTGATGCTGTTTCCGGAAACGGTGTCCACGAAGAAATTGCCGCCCTGGCCCACCATCACCGTCGCGGTTCCGGGCGTGACGGCCTGCGGGGGCTGGTCCTCGGCGCCGACGACGAAGATGGGATCGCTCGTGTGGTTGTCGATGACGGCGGCGTAGGAGAAGACCTGCACGTTGGAATTGACGACGACGACCGCGTTGTCGGCGGCGTGGCCGGCCGCGTTCGCCGCGTCGAAGATCCGGTTGACCTGGGCTCCAGAGTGGCCCGCCACGTTGACTGGAACCGGATTGCCCACCTGTGCACCCGCCTCGAAAATCGTGAAGGTCACCGTGGCCGCCGAATCCTCGCGGTTGTAGACACCCACGTTGCTCCGGAAGCCGTCGCCGGACCCCAGGTTGCGAATCGACGTCAAGACCGTCGTCGGATGGGCCTCTCCGTCGGAAAGACCCGGAATGAACATCCCGACCGTCGGCACGGGGTCGGTCGAGTAGAGCCGACTCGTTACGACAAGCTGGTCTTCGCTACCTGAGAAGTCAAACTCGATGCCTCCGGCGGTGTTGGGGGCGGCGAAGGTCACCTGCACCATGTCGTCGAAGCCCCTGGACTCGCGAGGCGCCAACGTCATCGTCAGCGGCGACGTCCCCGCCGTGCAGGGGCTGGGAATGAAGCAGTGATACGTGGCCGTCACGTTCAGGCTCGCCGTGTAGGACGTGTTGAACACACGCACGTCCGAGAAAAACGGCACCGCCCCCACGATCGACGATGCCGCGGGCAGCGTCACCGTCTCGGCGGCGAGAGAAAGTGCGGAGAGAAAAAGGACGATGGCGAAAACGGATCTGCGCATGTGTATTCACCGGCCTTTTTCGGGCCGGACTCCGCTACCGAGCCTAGTCCCGCCACCCGGGGCTCGATGCCGATTTATGAAGGATTAAGCCCGGGCGTCGCCTATGGCAGACGCGCTCGGCCGGTGGAAGGGTCGAAGACGGAACCGGCGGGCAGGACCGAGACCCGGACGCCCGTCGCTCCGAGGGGTGAGGAGGCGGGAGGTGTCACCTCCGCGTTACGGGCGTCGTAGACAACGGCCACGCTCTCGCCGAGGACTCTCCAGACCCCGGTCGGGTCCACCTCGATGGCGGTGGACTCGTCGATCCCCACGCCGATCTTGTCCGGGTTTTCGAGGACGAGGGAGAGAAGCCGGTTGTTCCGGCGCCGCCGCACGAAGTGCTGGTCCACGATGGCGCCAGGAAGCAGCGAAAACCCTTCGGTCGTGACGACGTTGTCCCGGGCGATCGTCATGTACGCATCGCCCGAGTCTTTCTCCGGCGGGCGTTTGCCGCCGGGATGCTTCTCATCGCCCGTCAGCATGGGCGTCGACATGACGGCCGCGCCGGCGGAGGTGCCGCCGACGACGGCCCCGTCGCGGTAGCGCTGGCGGATCGCGGTTTCGACGGGAGTGTGGAGGAGCGCCGCCGTCAGGCGGGACTGGTCCCCGCCTCCGAACCAGATGCCCGTGATCCCGTCGAGTCTCCGCGCCGCGTCCGCGCTTTCGGCCTGTTCGTGCGTCAGAACGATCCGCTCGGCCTCGGCGCCGCGCTTGCGGAAGTCCTCGGCGAGCTCGACACCGGCGTCGGCGTACTCCGAGGCCATCGGAAAGATGACGATCCGCGCGCGGCCGCGTCCTCCGGCGAGCTCGACGAACCGGTCGAGGATCGGATCGGGGACGGGTCCGCCGCCGACGATGAGCAGGTGTCCCCTCGGGGCCGCGCCGGACGGCGGGGACGCGGGGCCGCGAGTCCCGGCGCAGGCGGCCGCAGTCCAGAGCGCCGCCGCGGCGAGGACCCATCGCGTCCTTTGACCGGCAGTCATTCTCCAGAAATCCGTACGATCCCCCCGCGGCAACCTGCGGCGCGAACTTCGTCGCGATTGCGATTGCGCTCGTTGCAAAAATCCGCGATAGCATAAATGCAACAGCGGGGACCGGTTCGTTTTTGCGAAGGTGGGGTTCGCGAGATCGAGGAGAGATCCAGGGCGACATAGAAACCAACTCAAAATTGAGGAGGTCACTTATGTGGAGGTCATCTCTGGCTCGAGTGCTGATCTGGTTCGTGGCGCTCGCCGGTCTCGGCCTCACCGCGCTGGCTCAAGTCAACACCGGAAACATCTACGGCCAGGTGACCGATGAGCAGGGCGCGGCGGTTCCCGGCGGCACCGTCACGCTCACCGGTCCCAGCGCTCCGGTCACGACGACGGTCGAATCGGGCGGCATCTACCGCTTCCTGAAGGTGCCTCCGGGCGGCAACTACACCGTCACGATCACGATGCAGGGCTTCTCCACGGTCACGCGCGAAAACGTGTCGGTGTCGGTCGGCAGGAACACGCAGGTCGACATCCAGCTGAAGCTTTCGAGCGTCCAGGCGTCCGTGACGGTCACGAGCGAGACGCCGATGCTCGATCCGCGGAAGGTCGAGACCGGCCAGAACTTCTCGCGCGAGGAGCTCCAGGAGATCCCGACCTCGCGCGACGTCTGGTCGCTCATCCAGCAGGTGCCGGGCGTCCAGATCGACACCGTCAACGTCGGGGGCAACCAGAGTGCCAACGCCGGGGGACCGGACTTCATCACGAAGGGCTCGGGCAACGTCGTCTACCAGGTCGACGGAGCGACGACGACGGACAACACCTACGGCAACCCGTTCCAGCGCCAGAACGGCGGCACCAACACGTTCTTCGACTTTTCGACGTTCCAGGACGTCGAGGTCGCGACGGGCGGATCGGTGGTCGAGCAGCAGACCTCCGGCGTGACGATCAACGTCGTCACCAAGCGCGGGACCAACGAGTTCCACGGCGACGCGCGCTTCAACTACGCCGCGGGGAACTGGCAGTCCAACAACACGCCGCAGGAAGCGGTCGATGAGGATATCCAGACCGACCGCACGCGAATGCTCCGCGACTACGGAGCGGACGTGGGCGGCCCCATCATCCGGGACAAGCTCTGGCTGTGGTTCGCCGGCGCCTACCAGACGATCTCGAAGACCGTGACCGGGGACCCCGGCCAGCCCGCCGCCCCGTCGTTGGTCAATCTCGAACCCTGGAGCGCGAAGCTGAACTGGCAGGTCACCAGCAACAACACTGCGCAGCTCTACTACCAGAGGAGCGACCGGACGCAGTTCAACACGAACCTGGGGCCGACGCGCTCGATCCTGGCGGCGACGCAGCTATCGATCCCGACCAATTTCTACAAGGTCGAGGACTCGCACGTCTTCGGGTCGGATTTCTTCGCCTCGCTCTTCGTGAACTACCAGAACCCCGACTACACCGACCTCGGCAACGGCTCGAAGGACTGCAACAACGTCCCCTTCCAGATCGCGTGCAACGGGGACTCGTCGAGGGACGCGTATTGGATCGACCCCACGTACTACAACAACTACCGGTACTACTGGGCCAAGGATCCGCAGAAACAGGCCAACCTCACCATGTCGAAGTTCTTCAACACCGGCTCCTTGAACCACGAGCTGAAGTTCAGCTTCAATTACCGCCAGCAGATCGCCGACTCGGCGACGGGCTGGCCCGGCGATCAGCTCGTCGGCAGCGAGTACGAGTACTCGTCTTCGAACACCGCGCTTCTGGCGCGCGGCGTCCGTCCGGTCTTCAAGAACCAGATCTGGAGCGGGACTCTCGGCGACACGATCACGATGCAGAACCTGACGGTCCAGCTGGGCATCCGGTACGACCGCCAGCAGGCGCGCAACCTTCCCGGCCCGGCCTTCGAGAACACGGTGTTTCCGGATCTGCTTCCGGCGGTGTCGTACCACGGGTCGCCGGACTGGCAGTTCGACTTCACGAACTGGCAGCCGCGCATCTCTGCGACCTACAGCCTCGGACAGAACAAGAGCACGCTGCTGCGGGCCTCCTACGCGCAGTTCGCCGACCAGCTCGGGTTCATCGGCTATTACGGCAGCGGCGTCCCGATATCCAACGGCTATTACTACTACTGGACCGACATCAACAAAGATCACATCGTGCAGCGAAACGAGATCGACCTGGAGAACGGGTTCTACGGCTTCTACAACGACATCGATCCGACCACGCTGCCGAACGTCCCCAACATCATCGATCCGAATCTGAAGACGCCCAAGACCAACGAAGTTACCGTCGGCGTGGACCATCAATTCACCGACACCTTCGCCGTGTCCGGGACGTTCAGCTACCGCTCGACGAATTCCCTGCTGGAGAACATACCCAACGGATCCAATGGGGGGACGTGGGAGCTCGCGGGCAGGACTCTCTGTCTCTCGAATCCGGACGACGAGAACTCTCCGCGGGTTCCATGCACGGCGACGGCGTTCAACGGCTTCACTCTTTCCATCGACGAGCCGTTCTACAGCTTGACGCTTGCGGAAGAGCCTGTCGGCGTAACGATCAATAACCGGCCCGAGGCGACCCAGAAGTACTACGGCGTGGACGTTTCCGTCGTCAAACGATTGTCGGACCACTGGATGTTCCGGGGGAACTTCGGCTGGAACAACTTCACGCAGCATCTGAAGGCAGCTTCCATCGTGGATCCCAACAATCTCTGGGGCGGGACCAACTGCGGATCGCCGCCGGAAGGCTCGTGCGTCGCGACCGGCTTCTCCTCCAAGGATTCCGTCTGGATCAACGCGAACTGGCAGTTCAACGTCAACGCGCTGTACCAGGGACCGTGGGGCATCAACCTCGGCGTGAACTTCTTCGGACGGCAGGGCTACCCGAACCCCTACTACGTTCGCACGCGCGCCGTGGACGCCGCCGGGGTCAGTCACCGCTACCTGACCCAGATCGACCAGGTCGACACCTTCCGGTACGACAACGTCTACGAGCTCGACATGCGCCTGGCCAAGACGTTCCAGCTCGGCCCGCTCGCGGTCACGCCGGCGGCCGAGCTCTTCAACGTCGCCAACGCCGGCACGGTCCTGCAGCGCGGTCAGCGCGCCGGCGACTACCGGGCCTCGACCGGAGCCTTCTCACAGAACGATACGTTCAATCAGATCTTCGAGGTGCAGAGCCCCCGCATCGTCCGGCTCGGGATCAACGTGGCTTTCTAGGCTCTCCCTGGCTTTCTCCGAAGGCCCGTCCGGGAATTCCGGAGGGGCCTTTCGTTATTCTGCGGGCGTGATCCGTCCTGTCCCCCGAATTCTCGTCGGAGCCACCCTCGTGCTGCTCCTGTCGTCCTGCCGCAGGGAGGAGTCCCGACCGGCTCCGGCGCCGCGGCACGCTTCCGGCTCGCCCCGCGACATCGTCCTCATCACGATCGACACGCTGCGCTACGACGCGACAGGGTTCGACGGGAATCCCCGCGGCACCACGCCCAACCTCGACCGGTTTGCGGCGGAGGGGCGCGTGTTCTCGAAGGCGCACTCGCACAACGTCATCACGCTGCCCTCGCACACCAACATCCTGACCGGAATGCTTCCCTACCAGCACGGCGTCCGCGAGAACGCGGGCTTCAAGCTCTCGCCGAAGGTCCCGACCGCGGCCTCGCGGCTGAAGGCGAAGGGCTACGCGACGGGAGCCTTCATCGGAGCGTACGTGCTCGATTCGCGCTACGGCCTCGGGCACGACTTCGACGTCTACCACGAGCTCTACCGCCACCTCGACGAGCAGTTCGAGTTCGACATCCAGCAGGCGCGGGCCGAAGACGTGGTCAAAGCCGCGCTCGAGTGGTATCGGGAGCAGGAGGGAAAGCGACGCTTTCTGTGGGTGCACGTCTACGATCCGCACGCTCCCTACGATCCGCCGCAGGCGTACAAGGAGCGATACAAGGACGACTACTATCTCGGCGAGGTCTCCTATACCGACGCCGCGCTCGCGCCGCTGCTCGAAGCGGTCAAGGCCACGCAGCCGGCGCCGCTCCTCGTCGTGACGGGGGATCACGGCGAAGCCCGCGGCGATCACGGCGAGCTGACGCACGGTCTCTTCTGCTACGAAGCGACGCTCCACGTTCCGATGTTCGTATGGAGTCCCGGCCTCGTGACGCCCGGCAACGACGCGGTGCCGGCGCGCCACATCGACATCCTGCCGACGATGCTCGACGCGATCGGCGCTCCACCGGACAAGGAGCTCGCCGGCCAGTCCCTCCTTCCCTCAGCTCGTCAAGAGGCGCTCGACGGAAACTACTTCGAAGCGCTGTCGGCGGCGTTCAACCGCGGATGGGCGCCTCTGCGAGGCCTCGCCGCGCAGGGCGACAAGTACATCGAGCTGCCGATTCCGGAGCTCTACAACCTTCCCACCGACGCGGCCGAGGCGAAGAACCTCGTGCCGCAGTCACCCGATTCGCTCCGCCGTCTTCGCAAGCGTCTGCTCGAGCTGCCCGCGGCGCCCCACGAGCGCGGAACGATCGGCTCGGAGGAGGCCGCGAAGTTGAAGAGTCTCGGCTACCTGACGGGCTCCGGCGAGATGAAAGAATCGTACGGTCCGGCCGACGATCCGAAGACCTTGATCGTGGTCGACCAGACCCTCCATCGCGTCACGGAGCTGAGGGAGGAGGGAAAATGCGACGAGGCCCTCCCCATTGCCCGCAAGGTCGTCGCCGAGAACCCGAAGATGAAGCTCGGCTACATGCATCTGGCCTCGGTGCTCCGATGCCAGGGAGATCTCGCCGGCGTGGTTAAGACGTTCGAGAAGGCCACCGAAAGCGGAGCTGGCGGCGAGAGCGTGGCGCGGAGCCACGCGATGATCCTCTCGGAAATGGGCCGGCCGAAAGAAGCGCTCGCCGTGCTCATGGAGTACCGGGAGAGCGAGGAGCCGGAGACGTTGAACGCGCTCGGCATCGCCCTGGCGGACGCGGGAAGGCCCGCCGAAGCGTTGCCCGTCTTCGCCCGGGTCCTCGAGATCGATCCGTCGAACGCCGTCGCCTACCAGAACACCGGGATCTCTCTCCTGAAGCTCGACCGCGTGGATGAGGCGCGGCAGAATCTGGAGCAGGCGCTTCGTCTCGGCAAGCGGCACGCCCGCGCCTGGAACGCGCTCGGCGTCGCCTGGACTCGTCTTGGCGACCCGAAAAAGGCCATCGACGCCTGGCAGCGCTGCCTGGAGATCAATCCCGAGCAGTACGACGCCCTCTACAACATCGGGCGCGTGGCGGGGCAGAACGGCGACTGGAAGACCGCCCGCGTGGCTCTGGAGCGCTTCGTCCAGGTCGCGCCTCCGAAGCAGTACGGCAGGGACATCGTCGAGGTGCGCGCCGCCCTGGCCGACATGTCCCGCCGCGGCCTGTAGAATCCCGGCCGTGAAAAGACTCCTCTTCGGCGGCGCGCTCGCCGCCGCGGTTTCCGGCCTGGCCGCGATGGAGGCGCCCGAGGCGCCGGTCGCGACCTGGGTCATCGTCGGCGCACAGGTCGCCGACGGCACGGGCAAGCCTCTCGCGGCCAAGAACGTCCGCATTGCCGGGGACGAGATCCTCGAGGTCGGCCCGCTTGAGCCGAAGGCGGGCGAAAAAGTCGTCACCGGAAGCGGGCTCGTTCTCGCTCCGGGATTCATCGACGTGCACAACCACTCCGAGAAGGGCCTGGTGGACGATCCGCTCGCCGAGACGCAGATCTCTCAGGGGATCACGACCCTGGTCATCGGGGCCGACGGCGACTCGCCCTGGCCGGTCGGGGAGTACCTCGACGACCGCCGCAAGGCTCCGGCGACGGTGAACGTGATGACGATGGTCGGCCACGCGACGGTGCGCAGTCTGGTGATGAAGGACGACTTCAAGCGGCGCGCGACCGCCGACGAGACCGCGAAGATGGCGGCGCTCGTCGAGCAGGGGATGCGCGAAGGCGGGTCGGGCCTCTCTTCGGGGCTCGAGTACGACGTCGGCAGCTATTCCACGACCGGCGAGCTCGTCGCGCTGGCGAAGGCGGCCGCGCGGCACGATGGCTTCTACATGACGCACATCCGCGACGAGGCGGACAAGAGCTTCAAGGCGTTTCAGGAGGCCGCGATCATCTCCCACGAGGCAGGCCTGCCCCTGGAGATCTCGCACATCAAGCTCGCGACGGTCGGCGTCTGGGGAAAGGCCCCGAAGGCGGTCACCTTTTTCCAGCAGCGGCGCATGCTCGGCCAGGACGTCACGGCGGATTGCTATCCCTACGAGGCCTGGCATTCCGATCTCTACACGCTGGTGCCCAACAAGAAGTACTTCGACAGGTCGAGCGTCGAGCGCGGCCTCAAGGACGTCGGTGGGCCCTCGCGCGTGACGATCACGGCCTGCAAGGCGCATCCCCAGTACGAGGGGCGCAACCTCGAAGAGATCGCGCGCGCGGAGAACGTCACTCCCGCCGTGCTGTTCTCGAAAATCATCGGCGACGGAGGCGCCGAGGTCATCGGGCATTCGATGACGGAGGAGGACGTCTTCGAGTTCTACAAACAGCCCTGGGTCATGGTGGCCTCCGACGGAGGGATCCACTCCGCGCATCCGCGGGGCGCGGGGACGTTCCCGCGCGTCCTGGGCCGCTACGTCCGCGTGCGCAAGCTCCTGACCCTGGAGGAGGCGATCCGCAAGATGACCTCCCTGCCGGCGTCGCGGATGAAGCTTCCCGATCGCGGCGTGATCGCCCCCGGACGCCGCGCCGACCTGGTCCTCTTCGATCCGAAGACCGTGATCGACCACTCGACCTTCACCGAGCCCGAGAAGCTCTCCGAAGGCATCCTCCTCGTCGTCGTCAACGGCCAGCCCGTCTGGGCGGACGGCAAGCCCACCGGAGCCCGTCCCGGACGTGTTCTGACTCTCTCAGCGGCCCGCTTCGCGGGCCAACCGATGGGAGAGGGGAAGTCGCATGTGGATCCTCTCCCTCGAAACTGACATACGTCGATGAGGCGGTTCGGTCTCTTTTTCGCCGTGGTTTTCGCCGCGGCCGCGGGCCACGTCGGGGATTCCGCGACGCTCTCCGCGTCCACTCCCGTCATCATCGAGCCCGCGCACGACGGCCAGCTCATCAGCGCCTACGACGTCCACATGGTCGCGGCACCCTTTTCCGGAGCGCCCGGCGAAAGCCATGTCTGCAGCGACTGGGAGATCCGGACGATTTCGCCGGACGCCGTCGTCTGGAGCGCGCCCTGCGTGACCGGGACCCTGAAGGTTCACATTCACCTGGGCGACGGCACGTTCGCCAACGCGCTCGCCGGACACCATCAGCTCGACTACGCCACCGATTACAAGGTGCGCGTGCGGTTCCTGGGGGATGCGCCTCCTCCGGGCTCGAGCTGGAGCGACTGGGCCGAGCGGCTGTTCAAGACGTTCCCGGCGACCGGCTTCCAGCCGATGGTCCTCTCGGACGTCTCTCCGATCCCCGCCGTGCGCTGGAAGGACTCCCTGGGGCAGGACGTCATACTGCCCGGGGGCTCGTCGCCCGCCGTCCTGAGCCTGTGGGTCGTGGGCTCGACCGAATCGCTCCTCGATCTGACGGGAACCGGCGGAGGCGCCAACGCGGTTTCCAACCCGCCTCCGGGGCCGGCGCACGGGGCGCTGCGGATTCTGCTGGTGGCAGGGACGGCCCCGGTGTCGATTCCGGAATCCGTCCTCAACTTCACCGACGGAAGCGGCCAGGATCGGGAGATCGCCCTGCCCGCGGCGAGTCTCGCGGCCGGCCAGACATATGCCTGGTGGATCGCGGAAGGCGGGGTCTCTTTCTGGGACCCGACCTTCGGGGCGCCCGGCGCTCCTCCGGACTTCTCGGTCCCGGGGGGTGAGCCCGCAGTTCCGTGGGCCGTGCGTCAGTCGGGCTTCCGCGTGGATCGCGTCGCGACCGGCTTCCAGCTTCCGGTCAACGTGGTGTTCGTTCCGAATCCCGGCTCCGACCCGGACGATCCCTTCTATTACGTCACCGAGCTCTACGGGAACGTCCAGGTCGTGTCGCGTTCGGGGGCTCTGTCCCAGTACGCGACTGGCCTTCTCGACTTCGATCCGCTCGGAAGCTTCCCCGGCTCCGGCGAGAAGGGCGTGACCGGCATCGCCGTGGATCCCGGCAGCAGAGACGTGTTCGTCGGGACTCTCTTCGCGGGTCCCGATCCCAACTATCACTTTCCGAAAGTCGTCCGCCTGCACAGCACGGACGGAGGCCATACGGCCGCGACGCAGGCGACGATCGCGCAGTTCCCCAACGAGCCGCTGGGCCCGTCGCACCAGATCTCCAGCGTCTCCATCGGTCCCGACGGCAGGCTCTACGTGCACATCGGCGACGGCGGGTTGTTCCCGCCTTCGCAGGACCTGACCTCGGTTCGCGGAAAGATTCTGCGCATGGAGCTCGACGGCTCGCCGTCGGCGACCAATCCGTTCTACGACGCGGCCGACGGGCTCACGGCGAAGGACTACGTGTTCGCGTACGGTCTCCGCAACCCGTTCGGGGGCGCATGGCGCGACGCCGACGGCTCGCACTGGGAAGTCGAGAACGGTCCCTCGGTGGACCGGATGGCCAAGATCGTCGCCGGACAGAACTATCTCTGGGACGGAACCGACGCGAGCATGCAGAACTTCGCGGTGTACAACTGGTTCCCCGCACACTCTCCGGTCAACATCGCGTTCGTCCAGCCGTCGGCGTTTTCCGGCAGCGGCTTCCCGGCCGAGAAGCTCGACCATGCCTTCGTCACGGAGTCCGGTCCGACGTACGCGGGAGGGCCGCAGGCTCTCGGAAAGCGCGTCGTCGAGTTCGTGCTGGACGCGGCCGGGAACCTCGTGTCGGGTCCCCTCCCTCTGGTCGAGTACGTCGGATCGGGACGGGGGACCGCGACGGCGCTCGCCGCGGGGCCCGACGGCCTCTACTTCGCCGACCTCTACAAGGACGCCGGCGCCGCGACCCCGACGGATCGGGGAGCCAGCGTCTTTCGGATCCGATGGGCGGGCATCGCCGATTTCACGGCGGACGCAACCGCCGGAGTCGCCCCCTTCGCGGTCGCCTTCCACGACGCGTCCAACGTTCCGGGAGCCTCCGCCTGGCACTGGGAATTCGGCGACGGCGCGGAAAGCAACGAGCACGAGCCGACCCACGTCTACCGAGAAGCCGGGGTTTACGACGTCCGCTTGACCGTCACGGGGTCGGGCGGCGACGCGCCGCGTCAGAAGGCCGCGTTCGTCTCCGTCACCGACTCCGGCCGCGGGACGGCGGTCGAGGGCGACGCCGCACGTCCCTCGACCCGGTCCCTCCCGCCCCGGTCCTGACCCCGGGCACCGCCTGCTCCATAATTGACCGGATGAAACGGTGGCGCTGGCCGCTCCTGGCCGTGGGAGCCCTCGTCCTCGCCTGGCTCGTCCTGGGCCTGGCGAAGCCCCGGGGGGTGGCGGTCCAGGTCGCGGAGGTAAAGCGAGGAGACCTGGTGGTCCCCGTCCAGTGCGACGGGACGCTCGAGCCTCCTCCGGGCGGGGAGCTACGGTCGCCGGAGTCGGCCACGGTGAAGGACATCCTTGTGCGTGAGGGAGATCGGGTGAGCCCCGGGACGATTCTGCTGACCCTCTCGACCCCCGAGCTCTCCCAGAAAGCCCTGGACGCCCGGGCGGAGGCTTTGCGCCTCAAGGCGGAGCTGGAAGGCGCGCGCTCGGAGCTCGCCAACGCCCAGCGCGAGGAGAAGCACTGGCGGGAGGTCTCCGAAGGCGACCAGCGGCTGCTCGCCAACGGCGCCATTACGCGTGTCGCCGCAGAGGCGGACGAGCGAGCCCTCCGGCAGGCCGAGGGGACCCTCGCCGCCGCTCGGGCAAGGCTGGCCGGCCTCGAAGGAAAGGATTCGCGCCTCGCCCTGGCCGAGCGCGCCGCCGGTGAGCTGGAGAAACGCGCCGGCGCGCTGACGGTGCGCGCGGCCTCGTCGGGCGTCGTCTACGGACTGCCGCGGCGGACGGGGGAGGCCGTGGCGGCGGGTCAGGTCGTCGCCAGCGTCGTGGACCCGGAGCACCGGCGCGTGCGCGCGCGCGTGGATCAGCCCGACCTTCCGCGCATCGCCCCTGGACAGAAGATGTACCTGGCCTTCGACGGCCTGCCTCGGGAGCGCTGGGAGGGCAAGGTCTCGGAAGTCGCTCCGGGTCTTCGCGACGTCGGCGGCCGCGAGGTCGGCGAAGTTCTCGGCGAGGTCTCCGACCCGAAGGGCAAACTCCCCACCAACGCCGCCGTGGACGTCCAGATCGTAACGGGCGAGAAAAGCGGAACGCTCGTCATTCCCCGCGCGGCGGTCGTCCGCGATGGCGACCGCCGCTTCGTCTACCTGCTCGAGGACGGCCGCGCCCGACGCCGCGAGGTCGAAGTGGGCCTCCTCGGCTTGAACGAGGTCGAAGTCACCGCGGGGCTGAAGGAAAAGGACAAGGTCATCCTTCCGGGAGCCGCGACGCTCTCCGACGGCCTCCGTGTCCAGGCCGAGCGCGGCTGACGCTGAAAGCGAGATCCGGTAGCGAGCCGTCATGTTCAACCGCGAAGTTTTCGGCATGGCGGTCGACCGGTTTCGCAAGCACCCGTTCCAGACCTCGCTGACCCTGGCGGGCATGGTCGTCGGGACCGCCGCAATCATTCTGGTCGTCACGCTCGGGTTGACCGGCCGCAAGTACGTCCTCAGGCAGATCGAGGGCGTCGGCTCGCGCCTGGTCTGGTCCAATTACCGCGGCACCGTCACCTCCGGCGTCTCGCGCTCGGCCGACGATTTCCAGACCGACGGGGACGTCAAGGCCATCGCGGCGCGCAGCGACCTCTTCTCGGGCGTGACCGGCATCCTGACGCTGCGCGGCACGGTGACGGTGCAGTCGCAGGCCAGGACGCTCACGATCCTCGGCGTGATGCCCAACTACGGCGCGGTCCGGAAGAACATGCGGATCCTCCAGGGCCGGTTCATCGACGAGGACGACTACACAGAGCGCGCCCGCGTCGCGGTCGTCAACCGTCCCCTCTACGAGCAGCTGTTCGGCAACGACTCTTCGCCCGACAAGACCCTCCGCACGCTCGGCACGACCTTCCAGGTCATCGGCGTCTTCGAAGAGCCGGTGGACACTCTGGGACGCGGCGAGGTCGTGCCCGAGACGATCCTGATCCCGGCGACTGTGGCTTGGTACTACACGCCGACCCGTCAGTTGAAGACGCTCTTTGCCGAGGCGCGGGACTTCGAGGCCCTTCCGGCGGCGGTGAAGGCCGTCGAAGAGATCCTCCGCGAGCGCCACCGGCCGGGTTCCGTTTACGAGGTCGAGAGCATGACGACCGTCGTGCGCCTGGCGCGCGCGATCTCGGTCGGGCTCATCGT
>JBKOZO010000150.1:0-30144 GCA_046725935.1 Acidobacteriota bacterium
CCTGTTGGGGGCGGCCCGCTTGCACTAATACCCCGACCCGAAACTTTTTGTTTTTTCCGACACGGTCGCCCCCCCCCCGCCGCCCGCGCGGGCGCCCGGCTCGGCCTGGCGCAGGAAGAACTGCCGGACGTAAGGGTCTTCGGAGTGATCTCGGAGATCAGCGGGCGCGCCTTCGGCGATGATCGTCTTTCGGCGCGCGTCGAGCATGATGCAGCGATCCGCGATCGAGAAAATGCTCGGGAGCTCGTGCGTGACGACCACGAACGTGATGCCGAGGCCCCTCGAGAGCGCTCGGATCGTCGCATCGAGCCCCGCGGAGGTGATCGGGTCGAGGCCGGCCGAAGGCTCGTCGAGAAAGAGGATGCCCGGGTCGAGGGCGAGAGCGCGCGCGATCGCCGCCCGCTTCTGCATGCCGCCGGACAGCTCGGAAGGCATCCGGATCGCCGCGGGCAGAAGGTTCACCTGATTGAGCTTCGCCATGGCGACGAGGTCCCTTTCCTCCCGGGGCAGCTCCGTGAACTCGTCGAGCGGCAAGCGGACGTTTTCGAGTACCGTCAGCGAACCGAAAAGGGCGCCGCTCTGGTACATGACGCCGAACTTGCGCAGCAGCCGCAGCCGGTCCTCGCCCTCGGCCTCGACCAGGTTCTCGCCGTCGATCAGGATTTCCCCGGCGAGAGGCTCGTAGAGTCCGATCATGACCTTGAGGACGGAGCTCTTGCCCGAACCAGAGCCTCCGAGAATGACGAAGACCTCGCCGCGGCGGACCTGGAAGTCGAGATTCTGCTGGATCACCCGGTCGCCGTAGCCGACGGTGACTCCCCGCACCTCGATCGCGACTGGCGCCGAGCTCATACCTGCAGCGCGTTCGTCAACACGGCGAAGATCGCGTCCACGACGATGATCATGAGGATGCCCGCCACGACCGCTCGCGTGGCCGAGTCGCCGACGGCGCTGGGTCCCTCCTTCGTCTGCATGCCGCGGAGACATCCCAGGCCCGCGACGATCGCCCCGAACACGATCGACTTGCTCGTGCCCACGAGGACGTCGGAGACGCGAAGCGCGCCCGCCAGATGAGTCCAGATCTCCGCGAAGGGGAAACCCATCGCGAGCATGACGAGGACGCCGCCGACCACGCCGGTCAGCATCGAGAATGCCGTCAGCACGGGCATCAGCAGCATCCCGGCGAGCACGCGCTGCATCACGAGAAACCGCATCGGGTTCAGGCCCATGGTCGTGAGGGCATTGAGCTCTTCGTTGACCTTCATCGTGCCGAGCTCGGCGGCGAAGGCGGACCCGGAGCGCCCCGCGAGGATGATCGCGGTGAAGATCGGGCCGAACTCCCGGATCATGACGATCCCGATGATGTCCGCGATGTAGGCCTGGGCGCCGAACATCGCCAGCGGCTGCGATGCCTCGAAGGCGATGATGAGACCGGCCAGAAGGGAGATCAGCGAAACGATCGGCACCGCGTTGACGCCCGCCTTCTCGACGGCCAGCGCCACTTCGGGCCACCGCATGGCGCGCGGACTGCGCAGCGCCGCGCCGAACCCCTGCATGACCGCGCCGACGAACGTCACCTGCTCTCGGAGGTCCCGAAGCAGGGACAGACTGTGAACGCCGACCTCGTCAGGCAGCGTCCGTCGGGCGCGGGGCGGCTCGAGCGCTTCGATCGCTCCCCGGGACGGGAACGAGGCCAGCAGCGTCCGAAACTCGGGCCTGAGCTCCGTGACTCGTGCGCGCATTCCCGGGGCCAGGCGGCCCTCTTCGAGCTCGTAGAGCAATGCCATTCCCGACATGTCACCGTGATCGACGCCGCTCGCGTCGATCTCGAGAGCCGCCGCCGGCGCGCCCGCCAGCTTCGCCTGGATCTCTCGTCGCGCCTCCGCCGCCGTCTCCACGTCGAGCCGGCCGGAGATCGCGAGGATGGGCCCGCGGTCCCCTTCCCGAAGATCGGCGCGCACCGATGTTGCGGTCACGGCTGTGGAGTTGGCAAAGCCTCCGACGGTCGCCTCAGAGGCAGGTTGGTTGCGAGCGCGACGACGAGCTCGGTTTCGTCCACGAGCCGACGAACGAGAGGAAGACGCACTCCTTTCCCGAAATCGGGCATCGGGATGCCCTGCTTCGCGTCGCGGGTGGCGCCCTCGCGCATTCGTCCCGTCTCGGCGGCATCGGCGATCCGGCTCAACTGCTCGGAGACCGCTGTTCGCGAGGCCAGATCGCCGGATTGCGCAGCGGCATCGAGGCCGGACCACTCCTCGCACCCCGCCTCGCTGGCGAGGATTGCCGCGGTCAGGTAAACCTCCTGTGCCCCCTCCGTGATCCTCCGGCCTCTCTCCGGGGAGAGCCCAGGCCCGCCTCTGGAATCTGCTCCCTCCAACGCCGCGAGCTCGGAGAGGCGCAGTATCCCGTTCAAGTCCCCGGCCACGTCCGAACGGAGCTTCGCGACCGCGGCCCCGTCGACGTCCGGCGCCCCCGCCGGAATCCGTACGAGCTGCGCGAGCCGACGCAGCATTCGAGCGAGCGCGACCCGCATCCTGACAGTCGCCGTCTCGGGCCAGACGAGGCCAAACACGGTCGACATGACGAGGATCCCGAGCACGATGCCGACGACGCGGTCGCGGATCGTATGGAATTGGGTGTTGGGCGCGAAGCCTTGATAAACGCAAAGGAAGAAGGCCAGCGCGAGCTGCAGCCCCGCATAGGAGACCCGTTCGCTTCCGGCGGCGATCCACCCCGCGAGCGCCGAAACCGCCGCCGTGAGGAGCGCGAGCGAGACGATGCTCTCCATGTGCGGCACGAGGTAGACGATGGACAGGAACCCCAGCGCTCCGCCCAGCGCGCATCCGGCGAGGCGGAGCCCGGCCTTCTGAATACTCGCGCCCGTGCTCTCCAGCGCCACGAAGCAGCACGTGATGAAGGCGGTCCGAATCCCGGACCAATCCAGACCCGTGTAGATGACGTAGCAGGTCATCGCCGTGAGCGCGACCTTCAGTGCGAAACGCACGTGATCCTTGTTCGTGAACGCGTCCGGAACGAAGAGGCTTCGCTTCTCCTTCGGCGCCGGCGGCGCCTCGCGGAGGACGAGTGCTTCCCGAAGAGCGATCGAGGCCCGCTGCAAGTCGCGGAGCTCGGGCAGCGTCGGGACGACGCCCTTCGGAGCGGCGGTGACCGACGAGGCGTCGGCGTCGAGAGGACGGCGCACGAGCGGGGCCAACGTCGAGACGACGCCTTCCGCGGCGACGCGGTCCGGCGCCGGCAGCGGGATGGGATCCCGCAGACCCAGATTCGCCGCCGCGACCACGAGGCGGTCCGACTCGCGGATCGCGGCGGCCAGAGCGGTCACCCGGGCCCGGACCGGATGCTTGAGCGCGGCCAGCCTGAGGTTCATCTGCAGAGAAGCGGTTCCGCGCGAGGCGAGGTCGATCAGAGCACCGTCCGCGTGGCCGACGACGTTCGAGCCGATCAGTCGGCGGAGCGCGGCGATCGTGAGCTCGAGCCGCTGCCTCAGCGCTTTCTCGAGCGCCTTGAGGGGTTCGGCGGGCAGGAGCACGATGTTCACGACCACCGTGACCGCGAAGCCGAGGTTGACGACCACCCACAACCAGAGGACCTCCCGGACGAGTTGGTCCGCCGTGGGGATGCCGTCCGAGATGCTCAGGATCAGTCCCACGAGAAATCCAATGACGAATCCGACCGGCCCGAACGTCAGCACGCGCGACAGCCACATGCCGCCGAATACCGCCGCGGCCATGGCCGGGATACGGTATTCCGGGTAATCGAACGTGTAGCGGTAGATGAAGAGGCACGCCGCGATCGCGATGGTTGCGCCGACACCGCCCAGGATGCCCGTGATCGTCGTGATCACGCGGTTCTCCTTGGAAATGAAGAAGGCCATGTAGGCGCTGAAGGCGGTTAGCGGCGTCTGGAGAGCCATCGAGACGACGACGACCGCCACGACGGAGACGACCACGCGGATGGTGAAGTTCCAGCGTTCCTCCGAGGGCGCCATCTCCTTGCGCAGCCATGCCCAACGCGTCGGCGGTACGTGCAGGAGCTCGAGGCTCGAGGAGACGGAGCTCATCTCACCGTCACGACAGCCGACGCGCCCATCCGGAAGATCTCCGGGTCCGGCTTCTCCACCTCGATGCGGACCGGGAATCGCTGGGCGATATGCACCCAGTTGAGCTCGCGTTTCACGAGCGGCAGACCATGAGGGATGTCGATCTCGTCTGTCGGCGCGACGGCCCATCCCACGCCCTGCACGGTTCCGGCGAAGCGGCGCCTCGGCAGAGACGACAGGTAGAGGTCGACGCGCGTTCCAGGCGCGATGTGCGGGAGCTCTCCCTCGCGAAAGTTCGCCATGACGTACCACTTCCGCGTGTCGAGCAGGGAAAATACCGGGACCCCAGCCGAGGCGAATGCGCCCACGGAGATGTTGAGGTTGATGATTCGGCCGGGAAACGGCGCGACCACCTTGCAATACGAGAGCTCCAGGGCCGCGAGATCGACCGCGGCGACGGCACCCGCACGCTGGGCGGTCAGCGTCTCGAGCTCGCTCTGGGCCACCTTCGCCTGACCGAACCTCTTTTCCTCGGCCGCCACCGACGACGCGGCAATTCGCTTGGCCGTTTCCGCACGGTCCACGTCCTCGGCCCTCGCGTAACCGCTCGGGAGGAGCGGTTGGAGCCGGTCCAGCGTGTCTCCCGCCTGCTTCAGCTCGGCCTTGGCGCGGTCGACGCCGGCCTGGGCGGCGCCGACCTGGTAGCGCAGCTGCGCGTCGTGTGAGCGCGCGACCTCGATCTGCCGGTCGAGCGTCGCGAGCGCCGCCTTCGCCCTCTTTAGGGTGAGCTCGTAGTCCTCCGGGTCGATCTCGAAGAGCAGGTCTCCCTCCTTCACCGCCTGGTTGTCCACCACGGGGAGGGCGATAATCTGGCCGCGCACGCGCGGTGCGATCCCGACGACGTTGGCCCGCGCCACCGCGTCGTCCGTGCGCGGATGCCGCTCTTTGAGCTTCCAGACCAAAAACGACAACACGACGGCGGCCGCAATCACGCCGATGCTCAGGAGACGGCCTGCCAGGACTCGCCCCGGGCTGGCCTTTTTTTCGTCCGGGAAGGCGGCTTCGGATTCGTTTCGGTCGTGCATGTCAGCCTCAATAGAAAACGAGCCGGATGCTCAGGGCGAAGACGACCCACAGCGACAAGTACACGAGCCCGGCGGGACGCAGTTGAGCGTCGATCTCGAGGGCCACGAGCACCTGCCGGACGACCACGGTCAGGACGATCCCGACGACGATGCAGACCATCCAGGCCGGGAAGTAGGAACCGAAGACGTCGATCTGCGGCGAGTGTCTGGTCATGGCTGCCCTCCAGGGTTCGGAGCCGGTTTCGCGAGGTCCCCCACGGTCAGCGCCAGGGTCGTGAGACTGACGTAGACCCCGGCCCGGGTGTCCACCATGACGCTGCGCGCCGAGGCGACGCTGCGTTGGGCGTTCGCGACCTCCACGTACGTGGCCAGCCCGTGACGGTAGGCTTCGAGCGACGCGGAGAAAGCGCTTTCGGACGCGGCAATGAGCTTCTCCGCGGAGTCCAGCTTGTGGAGAGACGTCTCCATCTGTGTCCGGGCTCGCCAGACCTCGCGCATGACCGAGTCCCGCGAGTGCGTCAGCTCGTCCTCGCTCGCTTCGAGCTCCGCCTCCGCGATGCGCAGCTTCTCGCGCCGGGCGAAGCCGTCGAAGACGGGCACGGATACCAGGATTCCGGCTCCATAGACCGGTTTATCGCCGCCGAAGTAGGGAGAGCCCGCCGCGCTCATCTTCAAGTCCAGCCAACCGACGTGCGAGTCCAGGACGAGCTTGGGATAGTAGGCGGCGCGCGCTCCCTTCACCTCCGCTCTCGAGGCGCGAACCCTGGACAGCTTGGCGACGAGGTCGGGACGCTGCACGAGAGCCCTCTCGATGAGGGCCTCCAGCGACTCGGTCGCGTCGGGGTCGAAGGACTGTTCGGGGAGCGCCGCCACCTGCAGCTTCGAAGTCGGCAGGATTCCCAGGCTCTCCACGAGCTCCACCAGAGCGTCGCTCATCGCGCCCCGCGCGGCCACGAGCTCGTACCCCTCTCTCGCGGCCTGCTCCTCCGCCTGCAGGACCTCCGGCCGGGTCGCGAGCCCGTGCTCGAGATGCAAACGCGCCGATTCGGCGACGGTGTTTGCGGCGCTCAGCGAGATCTCGGCCGCCTCGACTCTCTGGCGCGCGGAATTGAATTCGTAGTAACGCCGCGCGACGGCGAAGACGACCTGCTGATGGACGCCGTTGAAGCCGACGTTCGCGGCCGTCAGCCCCTCCTCGGCGATCGTCTTCGCCGCGCTCCGCTCCCCGAAATCCAGGAGCAGCCATTTCATGTCGAGGGCGATGCGCGCCGATTTCAGCTCGAAGCCCAGGGCCCCGCCACCGACGACCGACACGTCCGAAGGGCCGGGGCCCTGCTGGAGGGTCGGGAAGGGAATGAAGGCCTTCTCGTATCCGGCGAAGGCGGAGGCGGCGAGGTAGGGGTAGGAGGCGCTCTCACTGAGACCGACGGCCGCGGCCGCCTGTCGAGCGCGTTCCCACGCGACGCGGGTTTCCGGATTGGTCCGTTCGGCGATGTCGATCAGCTCGGGCAGGTCGTAGACCTTGTCGGGGTCGATCTTCGCGATCTCTTCGTCGCCGGAGCGACGAGCCGACAGGTCCTTCTCGTACACCTCGAGCCCCGGTGGAGACCACGGCTTGTCCGGAGACGGGGGTGTCGTCTGCGCTCGAAGGTGGCTGCCGGCGGCCGGGCCGACGATCGAGACCAGCGTGCAGAAGCACAGGAGCCGGATGCGGGGAATCCCTGGGGATCCGCTCCTGCTTTCCTGGGTCCCGCAAAACCGGTCAGCGGCACTCACGACATCGTTTCGTCACATCTGCTCCAGCGTCTTGCCCTTCGTCTCACGCACCGCCTTCCACACGAAGAAAATCGAGACGGCGGCGCACAGGGCATAGAGCCCGTACGCTCCGGAAAGTCCCACCACAGCCATCAGCGGCAGGAACGTGACCGTCACGGCGAAGTTGGCCGCCCAGTTGCTGGCGCCGGAAACCGCCAGCGCCGCGCCGCGCATTCGGGGGGGGAACATCTCGCCGAGGAGCACCCACATCACGGGACCCCAGGACATCGCAAACGCGACGATGTACAGGTTCGCCGCCGTGAGACCCGCGATGGCCGCGCCGTGCGTCAGGAGCGGCTTCCCGTCGGGGCCCGTCCCGGCCCTGCCGAAGACGATGGCCATGATGCCGAGGGTCACGGCCATGCCGACCGAGCCCGCGAGCAGGAGGGGCTTGCGGCCCACGCGATCGACGAGAACGATCGCGGGGATCGTGGCGAGTATGTTGACCAGACCGGTGAGAAGGTTGATACGGAGCGCCCACTGCTCCGTCGCTCCCGCGGCCTTCCAGAGCACCTCGCCGAAATAGAAGATGACGTTGATTCCGACGAGCTGTTGGAACACGGCCAGCCCCACTCCCACCCACACGACCGGGGCGAGCCGCCGCGAGCCGGCCACCAGCAGGTCCGCGAGGCGCGGACGGTGCTCGCCACGAAGCCCCTCCTCGACCTGTCGGACCAGGGCGTCGGCATCGCCTCCGATGCGGGCGAAGACCTTGCGTGCATCGTCTCGGCGGCCGCGAGCGACGAGGTAGCGCGGAGATTCCGGTATGAAAAGCCCGCCGATCAGGAAGGCGGCGGCGGGGACCGCCTCCATCCAGAACATCCAGCGCCACGCCGGGAAGCCCAGCCACAGAGTCGCCTTGGCGCCGCCGGCGATCTTGGCGAGGATGTCGTTGCTAAGGAACGCGCTGAACAGCCCCAGCACGATGGCCATCTGCTGCAGCGACGCCAGGCGGCCGCGTATGGCCGCGGGGGCGACCTCCGCAATGTACATCGGCGCCAGCACACTCGCCGCGCCGATTCCGATACCGCCCAGGAGCCGCGAGCCGATGAAGAACCCGGCCGAGCCGGCGGCGCCCGTGGCGAACGCGCTGATCAGGAAGATGACGGCGTTCAGGATCATGGTCGGGCGCCGGCCGTGGATGTCGGCGACCCTCCCGGCCGTGAACGCCCCGATCGCGCAGCCAACCAGAACCGACGCGACGGCGAATCCCGTGGTCGCGGAGCGGGTCCCGAACGCGGCCGCCAGTGCGTCGACGGTGCCGTTGATCACGGCGCTGTCGAAGCCGAAGAGAAAACCCCCGAGGGCGGCGACGGCGCTCAGCACGATGACGTAGGCATGGCCGGACACTCCGGAGGCCCGGGCACTCCCGACGGCATCCGCGCTGCCCGCCTGCCCGACCTGACCGGTGATTTCCCTCATAACGACATCCTTTCTGGCTGCGGCGCCGCGTTCGCCTTCGCGAGGCTCTCGAGTCCGTAGGCCGCGGCTCCCAGCAGCGCCGCCCGTGTCGTGATGATGTGGATGGGCATGCGCGCCATCACGTCCTTGAAGCGACCCTTTCGCGTGAAGGCCTCCAGGAACCGCGGCTCACGGAGCGCGCCCAGGAGATGCACCGCGATGCCGCCGGCCATGTAGACGCCCCCGGTCGCGAGCACCTTCAGCGCAAGGTTGCCGGCTTCGCTCCCGAGGATCGTGATCAGCGTCTCCACGGTGGCGCGGCAGAGCTCGCTCGGACGATCGGGATCGGCGGCCGCATCGAGGATCGCGCGGGTCCGATCCTTGGCCGCTGCGATCTGAGCGGCGACCGCGGGACTCTCGGCAAGATTCTCCTTCTCGCGAAGGTAGTCGTAGATGTTGGGAACGCCGATGCCGGAGCAGACACGCTCGAATCCGACGTGGTCGAAGCGCCCCAACATGTATTCGAGGAGGCCGATCTGCCGCGCGTTCGTGGGCGCAAAATCGGTATGACCGCCTTCGGAGCCGTGTGCCCGGTATTGCCCTCCGTCCCAGACCAGGAACGATTCGCCGAGACCCGTTCCCGGGGCGATGATCGCGATCGAGCCTCGCTCGACCGCCTTGCCCTCGTTCAGCGTGACCAGGTCCTGCGGGCGGAGGGTGGGCACGGAGCGCGCGACGGCTTCCAGGTCGTTGATGAGGCGGACGGATCGGAGGTTCAAGTCCCGCGCGAGCGAGCGCTCGTCCATCACCCAGGGCAGGTTCGTCGTTTTCACGCTCCCGTCGATCACCGGTCCGGCAACGTCGAAGCACGCGGTCGTGACCGACATCTTCGCCTGGGCGAGAAACTCCCGCACTATCGCCTGCAGGCTGGGATAGTCGGCGCTCTTCACCTCGGTCTGTGCCAGCGGCGCATGCGGCCCGGACTCACTCGAGTAGATCGCCAGATCGGTCTTCGTGCCGCCGATGTCTCCCGCAATCAGCATGGCTGCCTCCGTCACCACCACGTCTCGGCCTGGATTCCGTAGGTGAGGCCGTGCGTCTCGTCGGCGTAGGGAATCCCGCCCACGAAACCGCGGAGCCCGTCGGACCAGTGCGCGTAGGTCACGAACAGGCGCAGGACCGGCCGGCTGAAGAACTTGCGGCCCGCTCCGACCTGCGCCGCCAGGGTGAACTTCTCGAGCCAGCCCTCGTACAGGCCCGTGCCGCTGCGCGTGTGGTCGAACCCCGCCTCCAGGGCGAGGGAGAGAATCTTGGTAAAGAAGAACTCCGGCCGCGCGCCGAAGGAGACCCACTCGTTCCAGCCGCTGTCGGGAGTGCCGTCGCGCTGGCGCTGGTAGACGAAGATCGGCGAGATCGCGAAGCGGTCGTTCGGCTGGATCAGGATTTGCTCGGTGATGAGGAGACGCTCCGCGCTGTCGAGGAAAGGATTGGGCTCGGGGATCGCCGTGGTGAAGTTGCTGGCCGGGCCGGTCCCGTACTGAATTCCAAAGACCTGAAAGCCGCCGTGCCATTCGAGGGTCTGGTACCGCACGCCGCCGGCGAATCCGGTGCTGCTCGGGATCACGTCACCCATCGGGGTGGTGCCGCCCCGGCTGGTGGCCAGGTCGAACCAGAAAGAGAGGGTCCCGCCGGGCGCCCTGACGTCGTAGAGACGCAGATCCAGGTTGCTCCGGGCGTAATTGCCGTGTTGCGTCGTGATGTCGGGTCGGGCGCCGGCGAGGTACGACGCGGCCACGCTGCCGATCCCGACATTGAGGTCCTCGATGCCTCCGCCGTAACCGCTCATGTCCAGAGGGTAGAAATCGTCGATCTCGATGTGCTGGCGGCGGTAGTACCGCTCGCCCGCCCAGAGCTTGAGATCCGGCTGGCTCTCGAAGAGGTTGCCGGCGCGAACGAACGCTTCGCGGAGCCGGAAGTGGTCGTTGAAATCGGGCTGGGCGAAGTTCGCGAAGTTCGAGGAGTTCGTGGTGTTCGCCTGAACCATGACCTCCGTCTTGAACCAGGCCTTGTCGGTGTTTCGCTCCGGGTTGAGCCAGTTGTTGACGAAGATCAATTCGGAATACGTCTCGGCTTCGTTGCCGAGCCTGTACTTCGCGTCCGCGCCGGGCGCCTGGAACGCGACCTGCTGGCCTCCGACGCCGTTCAAGCCGTAGCCGGAACGGAGGTAGCCGTGGAACTCGAAGAGCCGGGCTTGCGTTTCGAGCCCCTCGATCCTCGTCTCCGCCTCTCGCAGCTGGTCGTAGGTCGGCGCCGAGGGAAGCTGGCCCTGGTACTGCGCGCCGACGTCGAGCACGCGGCTCAGGAGCGCCTTCTTCGCCTCTTCTTTCGCAATGCGTTCCGCGGTCGCGGCCGCGGCCTCCTTGGACTCCTGGATCTGCTGCTCGAGGGCCGCGATCTGGCGCCGGAGCTCCTGCGTGGTCGCTTCGTACTGCTCCTTGAGTTGCTGGAGCTGTCGCTGGAGATCCTCCGGCGTCTGTGCCCGCGCCGGAAACGCGCAGGACGACACGAGTGCCGCAAACCAGAATCGCGCCGGTCTCACGTCCGGCCCAACAGCTCCCGGGCCGTCGCGATGATCCGCTCGGGCTGGAATCCGAACTTCTCCTGGAGGGCCTTCAGAGGCGCGGAGGCACCGAAGGTTTTCATGCCGATGACCCGGCCGGTCTTCCCGACGTATCGCTCCCAGCCAAACGTGGAGGCCTGCTCGACCGCGATCCGGGCCGTCACCGCGGGTGGCAGCACGCTGTCCTGGTAGTCCTGAGGCTGTTCATCGAAGATCTCCCACGACGGCATGGAGACGACACGGGAGCGGATGCCCTCGGCGACCAGCTTGACGTGGGCCTCGACGGCGAGGCTCACCTCACTGCCGGAGGCGATGAGGATCAGCTCGGGCTTCCCGTCGGGCGGATCCGCGAGCACGTAGGCACCCCGCGCCACACCCGCCGCCGGCGCGTACTTGCCGCGATCGAGCGTGGGCAAAGGCTGCCGCGAGAGCGCCAACACCGCTGGCCGGTGGCGCTGCTGCATGACGAATCGATACGCCTCCACCACCTCGTTGGCGTCGCCGGGCCGCAGGGTCACGAGCCCGGGCATCGCACGCAGCGACGCCAGGTGCTCCACGGGCTGGTGGGTGGGTCCGTCCTCGCCGTCCCCCATGGCGTCGTGCGTGAACACGAAAAGCGTGGGCAGCTCCATCAACGCCGACAGACGGATGGCCGGCCGGGCGTAGTCGCTGAAGATGAAGAACGACGCGCCGTAGGGCCGCAGCTTCGACAGCGAGAGGCCGTTGAGAATCGCCCCCATCGCGTGCTCGCGGATGCCGAAGTGGAGGTTCTTGCCCGCGGGATTCGAGGCCTGAAAGTGTCCGGCTCCCTCGTAGGTCAGCAGCGTCTTGTTCGAGGGTCCGAGGTCCGCGGACCCGCCGAGGAACCACGGGATCTTCCGGGCGAGGGCGTTCAGCACCTTGCTCGAGGCGTCGCGCCCTGCGATGCCCTTCGGGTCCGCGGGGAACACTGGGAGATCGTGGTCCCATCCGTCGGGAAGCTCCCGGCGCTGCAACTGATCGATCTCGTTCGCGAGCTCGGGGTAGGTCGTGCGGTATCCCGCCAGCAGCTCCGTCCACCGGCTCCGCGCGGCCGCCCCGCGCGCGCCGATACCGGCCTGGAAGTGCTCATAGACGCCGTCGGGGACCAGAAACTGAGCGTCCTCCGGCCAGCCGTAGGCCCGCTTGACGAGGCGGACCTCGTCGGGCCCGAGCGGTTCTCCGTGGGCGGCGGAGGTGTCCTGCTTGTTGGGGGAGCCGTAGCCGATGTGGCTGTCGAGGACGATCAGCGTCGGACGGCCCTTCGTCTCCCGGAAGATGGAGAGGGCGCGCTCGATGTGCTCTCGATCGTTGGCGTCGCCCACGCGCAGGACGTTCCACCCGTATGCGAGAAAGCGCGTGGGGACGTCCTCGGTGAAGGCGATTTGTGTGTCGCCCTCGATCGTGATGTGGTTGTTGTCGTAAATCCAGCAGAGGTTGTCGAGGCCGAGGTGGCCGGCGAGCGACGCGGCTTCGCTCCCGATGCCCTCCATCAGGCAGCCGTCGCCGACCACGACGTAGATGTCGTAGTCGAAGATCGGGAAGTCGGGACGGTTGTAGCGCTCGGCGAGCCACTTCCGGGCGATCGCCATCCCGACGCTGGTCGCCGCGCCCTGGCCCAGCGGACCGGTGGTCGTCTCCACGCCGGATACCCAGTGGTATTCGGGGTGACCGGGGGCCTTGCTGCCGATCTGTCGGAAGCGCCGGATGTCCTCGAGCGTCACCGAAGGGTCGCCGAGGCGTTCGTACTCCGCGTTCACGGCGCACGTCTTGGTCAGGTGCAGCACCGACCACAGCAGCATCGAGGCGTGGCCGTTCGAGAGGACGAACCGGTCGCGGTTCGGCCAGATCGGGTCCTTCGGATCGAAGCGCATCACGCGGTTCCAGATGGTGTAGACGAGCGGGGCGAGGGCCATCGGCGTGCCGGGATGGCCGGACTTGGCGCGCTCGACTGCGTCGATCGAGAGCGTGCGGATCGTGTTGATCGCGAGCTGGTCGAGGTCGGTCGTGGTTGGTTTGGCCGTCGGAACAGCCGTCTTCGAGTCGAGCGTGGGAGTCGGGGTCGTCGTCATAGTGCTCATGGATTCGCCCTCGTCGTTTCGAGCTCCAGGGACGCCACCTTGGCGAGGCGGCGCAGGTGTCGGGGTTCCTGGCTGAACTCGGCGGCCAGGAAGGCACGCACGAGGTCCCAGGCGACGCTCGAGCCCACCGTGCGGCCGCCCACGCACAGGACGTTCATGTGATCGTCTTCGACACCCTGCTCCGCCGAGAAGTGGTCCTCGATGAGGCCCGCGTGTACGCCCGGGATCTTGTTCGCGCAGATCGACGCGCCCACGCCGCTGCCGCAGATGGCGACTCCTCGCTGGACCGTTCCCGCGGCGACGGCGCGTCCGAGCGGCACGACGAAGTCGGGATAGTCGTCATCCGGGTCGAGCCCGTCGGCGCCGAAATCGGTGACCTCGTGGCCGGCCGCTCGGAGCCGTGCCATGAGATCCGACTTCAGAGCGAAACCGCCGTGATCGGTCGCGATTCCTACTCGCATGCTCATCCCTCCACGCTCTGCAGCGGCGTCGATGTCGCCTCGCCGGACCGCGCCGCGGCAGCCTGGTCGGCCAGAACGAGAGCGCGCTCCTCGTCGATCCGTCCCGCGGGAATCGACCGATCGCCGGCGAGGAGGCGCGGCAGCATCTCCGCCTTCTCCGCTCCTGTGACGAGCCAGAAGATCCGACGCGATCGATTGAGCACGGGGTACGTCAGGGTCATCCGGCGCCGGCCCTGGTAGGGGCCCGCGACCGAGACGTCCGCGTCGGAGACCGCGAGCACGGGATCGCCCGGCACGAGGGAAGCGGTGTGGCCGTCCGGCCCGAGGCCGAGGAGGGCGAGGTCGAGCACCGGTGGAGAGCCGGCGAACCGCCGGAGGGTCTCCGCGTATCGCGCGCTCGCCGCCTCGAGGTCCGGTGACTCCACGGGCATGGCATGGACCTGGTCCGCGGGGATCGCACAGCGGGCGAGCAGGCTCTGGCGGATGTGAGTGAGATTCCGGTCGGGATCCCCGTCGGGCGCCACGCGCTCGTCCACCTGGAAGACGTGCACGCCGGCCCAGGGGACGTCATCGTCGGCGAGGGCTCGCAGCATCGTCCACGGAGTCCGGCCGCCGCTCAGCGCGACGACGAAGCGGCCCCGCGAGGCCACCGCCCCGCGCGCCTCCGAGGCGGTGAGCGATGCGGCCGCACGCGCGACCGCCTCGGCGTCGGCCAGGACCTGGATCTTCACGACGCCCTTACCACTGGGTCCTGCCGCACTGCGGGAGGCGGGACTCTCGACTCGACTTCCTTCGGCCTCACCACCGGGTCCTGCCACCCGCCGGGCGGCGAGACCCTGGACTCGACTTCCTTCGGTCCCCAGGTGCCCGGCTCGTACTCGTAGACGGGCGTGCCGTTCTTCAGCACGGGATCGACGATGCGCCACGCCTCCTCGACGTAGTCTTCCCGGGCGAAAAGCGTCGCGTCCCCCTGCATCGCGTCGCCCAACACGCGCTCATACGCGTCCATGTCGCCGGCCTTCGGCAGGCGGGTCCCGACCATCTCCCCGGTGAAGGTGCCGGTCTCCTGCTCGGCGAGCACGTTGGCGCCGATCGCGATCGTGACGTCGGGGCTGATCCGGAAGCGCGTGTAGCTGGGTTGGATGTCGAAACCCTCGTACATCGTCGGCGGTTTGCGCAGCCGGACGATCACCTCCGTGCACGTAACGGGCAGGCACTTGCCCGCACGGATGTAGAACGGAACCCCGCGCCACCGCCAGGAGTCGATGCGCAGGCGCAGCGCGGCGAACGTCTCCACCTCGGAACCCTGCGCCACGCCGTTCTCCGACCGATACCCGCGGAACTGGCCCCGAACGAGGTCATCCGCGGTCAGCGGAGGAATCGCCTTGAGGACCTTCACCTTCTCATCCCGGATCGACTCGCTGTCGGATCGCACCGGCGGCTCCATGGCGAGGTTGCAGAGGACCTGAAAGAGGTGGTTCTGGACCACGTCGCGGATCGTGCCCGTCGCGTCGTAGAAGCCGCCCCGGCCCTGGACGCCGAAGTCCTCCGCCATCGTGATCTGCACGCTCTCGACGTGCGCGCGATTCCAGAACGGCTCCAGGAAGGCATTGGCGAAGCGAAAGAACAGCATGTGGTGCACCGGCCGCTTGCCGAGGTAGTGATCGATCCGGAAGATCGACGACTCGTCGAAGGCGCCGAGGAGGACTCGGTTGAGCTCCCGCGCCGATTCGCCGTCGTGACCGAAGGGCTTCTCGACGATGACGCGCGATCCCTCCATGGGCCCCGACTTCGCGAGCTGGTCGACGACCAGCCCGAACAGTGCGGGCGGAATGGCCAGGTAATGTGCGGGCCGGCTTGCGGACCCGAGCTCCCGGCGGATGGCCTGGAAGGTCGCGGCGTCCTTGTAGTCGCCGTCCACGTAGCGAAGCCGCTCGATGAGGGTGCCGAACGCCTTCGTATCCAGCCCGCCGTGATGCTCGAGACTGTCCTTGGCGCGGGCCCGGAGTTGCTCGAGAGTCCAGCCGGCCTTGGCCACGCCGATGACCGGAACGTCCAGGTGGCCGCGCTTGGCCATCGCCTGGAGCGACGGGAAGATCTTCTTGTACGCGAGGTCGCCGGTCGCGCCGTAGAACACGAACGCATCGGAACGGACAGCGTCGGTCGTCATCGCGCACTCCCTGCGGGCACCGCCGTCTCGACGTGCCCGCCGAACTCGAGACGCATGGCCGAGAGCAGCTTGTCCGCGAAGCCCGACTCGCCGCGCGAGCTGAAGCGCTCGTAGAGCGCCGATGTGAGCACCGGTGCGGGCACCGCCTCGTCGATCGCCGCCTTGATCGTCCAGCGCCCCTCGCCGGAGTCGGACACCCGCCCCTGGAAGTGCGCGAGCGCCGGATCCTTCAAGAGCGCCGAGGCCGAGAGGTCGAGAAGCCACGAGGCGATGACGCTTCCACGCCGCCAGACCTCGGCCACTTCCGGAAGGTCGAAGTCGTACTGGTAATGCTTCGGCTCTCTAAGCGGCGTCGTCTCGGCGTCGACGGTCTGGCCCTTCCGTCCGACGTTGGCCGAGCGCAGAATGCCGAGCCCTTCGGCGTACGCGGCCATGATCCCGTACTCGATCCCGTTGTGGACCATCTTCACGAAGTGGCCGGCGCCGTTGGGACCGCAGTGGAGATACCCCTGCTCCGAAGTACCGCCGTTGCCGTTGCGTCCGGGCGTCCGAGGTATGTCGCCGGCGCCGGGTGCGAGACGCGAGAAGATCGGGTCGAGGTGCCGGACGACCTTCGGCTCGCCGCCGATCATCAAGCAGTAGCCGCGCTCCCGTCCCCACACACCGCCGCTCGTGCCGACGTCCACATAGTGGATGCCCTTCTTGGCCAGCTCGTCCGCGCGGCGGATGTCGTCGACGTAGTAGGAATTGCCGCCGTCGATGAGGATGTCCTCGGGCGAGAGGTGAGGCACGAGGTCGGCGATCGTCGCGTCCACCACCGCGGCCGGCACCATGAGCCAGATCGCACGGGGCGCGTCGAGCTTCTTCACGAGGTCGGCGAGCGAAGAGGCGCCCCTGGCTTTGGCGTGCGCCAGCTCGTCGATCGCCTTCTGAGACTTGTCGTATGCGACGACGTCGTGCCCGCCGGCGACCAGGCGGAGCGCCATGTTCGCGCCCATGCGACCGAGTCCGATGATTCCGAGCTGCATGTTCAACTCCTTTGAAATACCGATTCCCTTGTGGTTTCCGCCTCGGCCTCGGCCAGCGCCGCGTCGGCGACGGCGCGGAGACGGCCGATGGCTCGTGTGACGCCGACTCCGTCGCCGAAGACCGCCGAGCCCGCGACCAGCACCGTGGCTCCGGCCCGAACGGCCAGCGGCGCGGTCTCGGCGTCGATGCCGCCGTCGACTTCCACGTCGCATTCGAGCTGGCGGCGCTCGATGAGCTCGCGTACGCGTCCGATCTTCGGGAGGGTGGTCGAAATGAACGGCTGGTGGCCGAATCCCGGATCGACGGTCATGACCAGCACCTGGTCGAGGTCCTCGACGATCTCCTCAATCACTGCGGCCGGCGTGGCCGGATTGATGGCAACGCCGGGACGCTTGCCGAGAGTCCGGATCCGCTGGACCGTGCGATGGAGGTTGTGGTTGCCCTCCCAGTGGACGAGCAAGGAATCCGAACCCGCCGCGACGAACTCGTCGAGGAACAGGTCGGGGTCCGAGATCATCAGGTGAATTTCGAGCGGCAGAGCCGTGATCGGCCGAAGCGACCTCACGACCGCGGCGCCCATCGAGAGGTTCGGCACGAAGTGTCCGTCCATCACGTCCACGTGGATTCGATCCGCCCCCGCGCCCTCCGCCTCCGACACCTGCTCCCCGAGCCGCGCGAAGTCGGCGTTGAGGATGGACGGGGCGAGCCTGATTGTGCTCACGTGTTGGAGGCCTCGAAGATGCGCTGGATGGACGTATCCAGCCGGGCGTTGTACTCGGCGTCGGACTGCTGGGCCGTGAGCCCCTCGACGAGCGCGCGTGAGAAGCTCGCGATGATGCCGTGGTTCCTCCGCAGGCGCCGGTTGCCTTCGTCCTGGGAGTAGCCGCCCGAGAGAGCGACCACCCTCACCACCCGGGGATGCCGGACGAGCCCGGCGTAGAGGTCGTCCTTCTCCGGTAGCGTGAGCTTGAGCATCACGACCCGGTCCCCAGGGAGACGGTCGAGCTCTGCGAGGAGGGCCGTCTTCAGGAGCTCCTCGGCCTTCGACTTCTCCGGGCAGTGGATGTCCACCTCCGGCTCGATGATCGGTACCAGGCCGGCGTCGAGAATCTGCCGGGCAACGCGGAACTGCTGGGTGACGATGTCGCCGATCCCGGCGGCGTCGGCTTGCTTGATGAAGGAGCGCATCTTGGTTCCGAAGATGCGTTTGGTCTTTGCCTTGTCGAGCAGGGCGGCCAGATCGGGAATGTCCTTCAGGAGCTGCACGCCCCGGCTCTCCGCCGCAAGGCCCTTGTCCACCTTCAGGAACGGGACGACTCGCTTGACGTCCCACAGATAGTCCGCCGCGGGCCTGCCCGCGACGTCCCGATCGATGGTGTTCTCGAACAGGATGGCGCCGATGATCCGGTCGCCGTTGAAGGCGGGGCTCGTCATGATCCGCGTCCGCATCTGGTGCACGATCGCGAACATCTCCTGCTCGTTCGACCAGGCGTTCTCCGCAACGCCGTACGCCTGGAGGGCATGCGGCGTGCTTCCCCCGCTCTGGTCGAGCGCGGCCAGAAAGCCCGGGTGCGTCTTGATCTTCTGGAGCTGCTCTCCGAAGACACCCATCCGAGACTTCGGTGGCGAAGACGTCGCCGAGCTCATCGCGCGGCCGCCTTTTGCGCCCGGTAGCGCCGGATGAGAGTGTTCGTGGAGCTGTCGTGGGCGAGCCGGGGCTCGGCACCCCCCTCGAGCTCCGGGATGATCCGTTGGGCCAGCTGTTTCCCCAGCTCCACGCCCCACTGGTCGAACGAATCGATGTCCCAGATGACCCCCTGGGTGAAGACGCTGTGCTCGTAGAGCGCGACGAGCTTGCCCAGCGTTTCCGGGGTGAGCCGATCGGCAAGGATCGTGTTCGAGGCGCGATTGCCCATGAACACCCGGTGAGGCACGAGGCTCTCCTTCGTGCCCTCTGCGGCGACCTGCTCGCGCGTCTTGCCGAAGGCCAGCGCCTCCGTCTGCGCGAAGACGTTCGCGAGCAGCATGTCGTGGTGCCGGCCGAGTGGGTTGAGGGGCTCCGCGAACGCGATGAAGTCGCAAAGGATGAGACGCGTCCCCTGATGGATGAGCTGATAGAACGAATGCTGCCCGTTGGTGCCGGGCTCGCCCCAGTAGACGGGACCCGTCGAGTAGTCGACCTCCTCCCCTTGCCGAGTGACGTGCTTGCCGTTGCTCTCCATCGTCAATTGCTGCAGGTACGCGGGGAAGCGCTTCAGGTACTGCTCGTAGGGCAGGACGGCCACCGTCTCGGCGCCGAAGAAGTCCGTGTACCAGACCGTCAGCAGTCCGAGGAGCACGGGCAGATTGCGTTCGAAGGGCGCGGTGCGGAAGTGCTCGTCCATCTGGTGGAAGCCGTCGAGCATCGCGCGGAAGTTTTCCGGGCCCACCGCGAGCATCGTCGACAGGCCGATGGCCGAGTCCATGGAGTAGCGGCCGCCGACCCAGTCCCAGAAGCCGAACATGTTCGCCGTGTCGATGCCGAACTCCGTGACCTTCGCCGCGTTCGTGGACACGGCGACGAAGTGACGCGCCACGGCCTTGGCGTTCGCGCCCAGGCCGTCGAGCAGCCAGCGCCGCGCGCTCATCGCGTTCGTCATCGTCTCGAGCGTGGTGAAGGTCTTAGAGGACGCGATGAAGAGCGTCTCGGCGGGATCGAGGTCGCGCGTGGCCTCCGCGAGGTCCGTCCCGTCCACGTTCGACACGAAGCGGAAGGTCATTCCCCGGTCGGTGTAGTGCTTGAGGGCCTCGTAGGCCATCACGGGCCCGAGGTCGGAGCCGCCGATTCCGATGTTGATGACGTTGCGGATGCGCTTGCCAGTGTGTCCCTTCCACTCCCCGCTACGTACGCGGTTGGCGAACGCCGACATCGCATCGAGCACTTCGTGGACGCCTGGCACGACGTCCTGGCCGTCCACCCGGATGGACGTGCCGCGGGGAGCGCGCAGCGCGACGTGAAGGACGGCGCGGTCCTCCGTGAGGTTGATCTTGTCGCCACGGAACATGGCGTCGATGCGGCCGCGCAGGCCGCACTCCTCCGCGAGCTTTCGGAGCAGGACCAGCGTCTCGTCCGTGATCCGGTTCTTGGAGTAATCGAGATACAGACCGGCCGCCTCGGCGGTCAGCCGCTCGCCGCGCTTCGCGTCCTCAGCGAAGAGCGTCCGGAGGTGCAGTTTCTGGATCTTCTCGTGGTGGGCCTTCAGGGCTTTCCACGAGGGGCGCGCGGTCAGCCGGTCTTTGGTCGTCGCCGTAGTGGTCGCCGCGTTCGGCTTGCCTTTCCGAGCGCCGCGCGCGGCCGGTCGGCCAGTGTGCGTAGTCGTCGTCGTCATATTCAGCTCGCCTTTCCGAGCGCGACACTCTTGGATGCGATCACGCCCATCAGCTCTTGCCAGGAATCGACGAAGGACTTGGCGCCCTCGTCCTGGAGCCGGCGCGCGAGCGCTTTCACGTCGATGCCGGCCGACGCGAACTGGGCCAGGACGGCGTCGCTATCGCCCCCGTCCGCACTCAGCAATCCGCCGAGCGACCCGTGGTCTCCGACGGCCTTCAGGGTGGCCTCGGGCATCGTGTTGACGGTGAAGGGCGCGGCCAGCGTCTTCACGTAGAGAACGTCCGAAGCCGCGGGATCCTTCGTGCCCGTGCTCGCCCACAGCAGCCGCTGCGGCCGGGCGCCTTCGTTGAAGACGCGCTGCCAGCGCGGCGAGGCGAGCAGGCCGCGGTAGGTCTTGTAGGTTCGCTTCGCGACCGCGATGCCGAGCTGGTTGCGCAGCGCCTCCGGCACGCGGTCCTTGACCGCCGAGTCCCATCGGCTGATGAACACGGAGGCCACCGAGCCCACACCGGGTGGAAGCCCGGCGTCCACGCGGCGCTCGATACCGCGCACAAACGCCTCGGCCGCCGCCAGGTACTGCTCGTCCGAGAAGAGCAGGGTGACGTTGATCGGGACACCCGCGAAGATCGCGTCCTCGATCGCGGGCAGCCCTTCGGGGGTGCCGGGGATCTTGATCAGGAGGTTTGGCCGCGCCGCGCGCGCGTGGAGGGACTTCGCGGCGGCGAGCGTGCTCGCCGTGTCTCGGGCCAGGAGCGGCGAGACCTCCAGAGACACCCAGCCGTCCACGCCGAGCGTACGCTCCCAGATCGGCCGGAACAGGTCGGCGGCACGCGTGAGGTCCTCGAGCGCCAGCTCGAAGAAGAGCTCCTCTGTTGATTTGCCCTCCGCGACCTTCTTACGGATCGCGGCGTCATAGGTCGTACTGTTCTTGATCGCGTGATCGAAGATGGTCGGGTTCGACGTGAGGCCCGTGACCGCGAGCTCCCGGATGTAACGTTCGAGCGTCCCCGTCTGGAGCAGGTCGCGGGTGATGTTGTCGAGCCAGAGGCTCTGGCCTTCGGCGTGGAGGGTTTCCGTTGCTTTCATCGTGCCACCTCGTGCGAGTGTGTGAGTTCCGCCGCCGGCCGCGGCGACGCCGCGGCGGGCTGCCGCAAGTGAGACGTCTCGTCCCAGAGTCGGATGACGGGCTGTGAGCGGTCGTGCTCGTAGCCGACCGCGCTGAGACTGGCCGTGCTGAGGAGAAAGAATCGGCCGGCCTCCGGCTCGAGACCGAGCCAGCGCGCGGCGAGGACGCGGAGGAAGTGGCCGCTCGAGAAGAGCAGCACGTCTCCGTCCGTCGTTCGGACACGGCGCACCACCCTGTCCGCCCGCGCTCCGACATCCTCCGGCGATTCCCCTCCGGGGCCGCCGTCTCGGAAGAGGTCCCAATCCGGCCGCTCGCGATGGATGTCGGCGCTCCGCCGACCCTCGTACGCGCCGTAGTTCCATTCGAGGAGATCGGGCTCGACGTCCGCGACGGGGCCGAATCCGGCCAGCTCGCACGTGCGCCGCGCCCTGTGCAAAGGGCTCGTCAGGACCGCGGCGAAGCGGAGTCCCTGGAGGCGCTCTCCGAGGCGAGCGGCCTGCTCTTCACCCTGCGCGTTCAGCGGGATGTCGGTCAGGCTCGTGTGCTGGCCGGAGATGGTCCAGGCCGTCTCGCCGTGCCGAGCCAGGTAAACGATGGGGAGTGCGCTCAGCGCTTTCATCGGTGCCGGCCACCTCAGATGGCAAGGGCGGTGCCCGGCGCGAGCTCGGGGCAGCTATCCGCCGAAGTCCTTTAGCTGGAGCGTGTTCCCGAGAACGCGCTCGCGGCCGCGCCCGCGGGATTCGCGAACTCTCGCATGCAGGGGCTCGCGAATCGAAGCCGCTCTCGACGGATCCCCGGTTTTCGCGTTCTTTCGCGATCTTTCACGAGATTCTCACCGCCAATCTCGGCGTTATTCGCACGGAGCCAGCGTCTTAGGGCGTGGCACTGGTGTTGCTCTCCGCCATCCGGCAGGAGGTGAGTAGCCGAAACAGCCAAGACCCTGTTGACGCCCGGCGGCGAGCGGGGTGTCGGTCGCGCGCCCAAAGAGTGGCCCGATCGATGCCCCGCACCGTCTCGAGGTCGACCTTGAGACCAGCGCTCGATGGTTGGAACCGGGCTTTGGCCGAAATCCTGAACGACTTAGAGTCCGCGCTCGGGACTTCCCTCGCTGCGTCGCGTCTGCGTTCGCGAGGGCGTCACGCGACCGCGAAGACGAACGGCTACCCCCGTCTGGGCGACCCTGCCGGGAACGGCAGAGTGAACTGAAAGACCGCGCCGCGCGGCTCGTTCGGACTCGCCCACAATCGTCCGTCGTGAGCCTCGATGATGGACTTGCAGATCGAAAGACCCAATCCCAGACCTCCCGGCTTGGTGGTGTAGAAGGCCGCGAACACCTGCTCGAGCTCGCCCGTCGCCAGTCCCGGCCCGCTATCGGCCACCGTGACGAGCACGCCTCCCCCATCGTCTCTCCGGGTGCGGATCCGCAGCTCTCGCGAGGTCTCGCCCCCAGCGCTCATCGCCTCGATCCCATTCAAGATCAGATTGAGAATCACCTGCTGCAGCTGGACGCGATCTCCCAGGATCGGCGGCAACCCCTCGGCGAGCTCCATCCGGACCGAGACGCGGTTCTTCACCGCCTCACCACGGGTCAGCTCGACGACCTCGCGGATCGCGGCGTTGATCTCCACGGAATCCTTCCGGGGCGGGGTCTTGCTGACGAGCGCGCGGATCCGGCCGACGACGTCGCCGGCGCGCTTGCCCGCGCGAACGATCCGAGAGAGCGCGTCCCGCACCTCGCCCAGCTCCGGCGGCTGCGCCTCGAGCCAGCGGAGCGCCGTCTGGGCCGAGGTGACCGCAGCCGCGACGGGCTGTTTCACCTCGTGGGCGATCGACGCCGTCAGCTCCCCCATCGCCGTCACCCTCGTTACGTGCGCGAGCTCGGAGCGGGCGCTACTCAGAGCTTCCTCCGCGACGACACTCTCCGTCACATCCTGTACCGCACCGATGAAAAGCGGGCGCCCGTCGCTCTGCCCGATGACATGCGCGATGCCTCGCAGATGCTTGACGCCGCCTCGGGGCGTCACGATGCGGTAGGCGATCTTGACATCCCCTCCCGTCATCGCGAGCGCGTTTTTGGCTTCGAACTCGGGGAGGTCGTCGGGATGGACAAGCTCTCGAAAGCGCTGCACGGTGACCTTGCTCCCCGGCTCGAACTCGTGGATGCGGTAGAGCTCCTCGGACCAGTTGTGATTGTCCCCCACGATGTCTGTGATGAAGGTGCCCGTCTTGCTCAGCCGCTGCGCGTCGACGAAGCTGTCGTACGCATGCCTGAGCTCCACCTCCGCCCGTTTGCGATCTTCGATGTCGGTGAGCAGGGAGTACCAGCGGACGACCTGGCCGCGCGTGTCGCGGAGGGGAAGGCCGCGGATCTGGAACCAGCGGTAGGCGCCGTCGAAACGCTGGATGCGACCCTCGACTTCGTAGGGTTCGCCCGACGCGATCCCCTGCTGGAAGACCTGGGCGACTTGTGGCAGGTCGTCAGAGTGAACGATGCCGTTCGTTGCCCACTGCCTGATGGCCTCGAGCGTCTGCCCGCAGTACTCGAAGAGCTGGTCGTTGACCGTCTGGACGTGACCGTCGGGAGCCAGCATCGCGACCAGGCCCGGAATCGTGTTCACGATCCGCCGGGATTCGCGCTCGCTCTCGCGCAGCGCCTGCTCGGCGCGCCTGCGCTCGATGAACTGACCGATCTGGCTGCCGAGGTCCGCCATCATGTCGAGCAGCTCCCGATCGGGTCGGCGGATCTTGCGGCTGTCGAGCTCGATGACGCCCAGGACTTCGCGACCGAGGAGGACCGGAAAACCGAAGGCCGCGCGCAGTCCTTCGCGAGCGGCGACGCTCAAGCGGAGGAAGGTCGGCTCCTCGCTGACGTCCGGAATACACACGGGTGCGCCGCTCCCCCAGGCGTGGCCCGGCAAGCCCTCGCCGTGCGTGAACACGCTCGCCCGAGTAACCGCCTCGAACTCGGGGACCTCGATCGACGGCGCGCGCCAGAGCTCGGCGCAACGGAGCACGCCCGAATCCCGGTCGAGCCGCCACCAGGCACCGAGGTCCCATCCCAGGCACTCGCACAGGGCCTGAAGGATCCTCGGCATGGCTTCCTCGACCGTGACGGCTTCCGCCAGTATCCGGGTGGCGCGGTGTTCCGCGAGCACCCGCTGCTCCGCGCGTCGGCGCTCGGTCAGGTCGATCACAAACGCCACGCCCTGGTGCTCGACTTTCTCGAAGGCCGCCACACCGACGAGCACGGGCACCCGGCGGCCATCCTTCCGGCGATACTCCTTCTCGAAGGGCCGCAGGCTCCCGCTCGCCTCGAGCTCCGGCACCAGTTGGTCGTCGCGCTCACTCCACTCCGGTGGAGTCAGGTCCTTCGAATTCAATCGACCGGCTGCGAGGTCGGCTCGGTCATACCCCAGCATGTCGAGGAACGCGTCGTTCGCCTCGAGAATCCGCCCGTCGAGCTCCCAGATGAAAATCCCGATGATGTTGGCGTCCACCAGACGCCGGATCCTCGACTCGCGTTCCGCGAGATTCCGGTACAGCCGGGTGTTCTCGAGCGAGATCGCGGCCTGAGAGGCGAGAAGCTTCAAGACGGCGGTGCGAGCAGGGGCGAAGACGCGAGGCGCGAGGTTGTTTTCGAGATACAGAGCGCCGATGAGCTTGGCTTGAGTCGTCAGCGGCAGGCAGAACACCGAACGTGCGTTCGCCCGAGCGAGGTACGAATCCGTGGAGAAGGGATTCGCCATCATCGCATCGTCCAGGATCACGTTCTCGCGAGTGCGAAGCACGTACCGGACGACGCTCTCCGGGAGTGCACCCCTCCCGGGCTCGTCGCAGAGGCGAACCGTCACCCTGTCGCCGCGGGTCGTGGCTTCCGCGACAATGACCTGCTCAGCCTCCCGCAACAGAACCAGGAGCGCGCGCTCCGCCCCGGCGTGCTCGACGGCGGCGCGCATCATGGTGTCGAGCAGATTCTCGATGACCATCTCGCCCGAAACCGCTTGCGAGACTTTGAGCACGGTCGCCAAATCCAAGTGCTCGAGAGGCGCCGTGATCATGCTCGCCGAGTCGGTGGCTGGCTCGTCGTGCCCGAGCTGCGGGTACTGCCGATCGAGTTGCCGGACCTTTCCGTCGGCTCCCCATCGCAGGTAGCCGCGACGGGCGTTTCGCAGGTACAGGTCTGCGATTTCCTCGAAGCTGCGCGCCGCATAGAAGCGGGCCGCCAGCTCATACGCGAGCGCCTCGTTATGGATAAAGCCGTTCGTACGTGCGGACACGATGGCACGCTCGTACAGGTCCATGGCGTCGACCGAGCGTCCCTCGATCCGCGCGATCTCGGCGCCGACCAGCGCGGCGCGGTCTTCGAAATTGGCCGAGCAATTGTCCGCCCAGACTTCGAGTTGTCGGTGGTGTGAAGCTAACACTTCCAAATGCTGCACGCGCTCGTCGGCGGTGACGGAGTCGCAGGATGCGGCACGAGAAAGCGCGCCATAAAAGTGATACTCGGCTGCTTCGAAGGCCATTGCCGATGCCATCGCCCGCAGAAGCCGTTGTGCACGCGAGGAGGACTCGACGGCGGCAGGATAATCGCCGGCAAAAAAGCGAGCCTGCAGCTTGCGTATCCAATACCAGCATTCGACATTCTGCAGCCCCGGGTTGCTGGCGAGCCGGTGCTCAGCTGCTGACTCCTCAAACTGGTCATTGTCCAAACATCCAAACTGACGGTTTGATCCACGCAGCGTCCGCACCAAACCGAGCTGTGCACCTATCGCCTCGACCGACAGCACGAACTGGACCTTCAGTCCGATGTCCAGACCACGTTGGGCTTCGCGTTCCACCTCGGCGAGGTGATCGCCCGCCGCCAGCATGTTCGTGGTGAGAATGGGCCAGGTGCCGCATGTATGAAGCAGATCGCCGATGTTCTTTGCGCCTTCGAGGGCCCGATGCAAAAAATCACGGGCGGCCTTCACCGGCCTCGCCCAGGGCATGACCACAGATCCGAAAGAGAAATGAGTCGCTGGCTGGAAGTGCTTCCATCCCCGTTGATCGACCAGTTCGCAGCCGATCCGACCGAAGCGGTACCCGGCCTCGTAGTCGCCGAACCGGGCGCAGGCGAGAGCTCCCAGCCAAACATAGGCGTAACACGACGCGTCGCAGTTGCCACGCTCGACGCTGAGATTGACCGCGCGACAGCTGACCAGGGCGTGTAGATTGTGATCAAGGGTGAATGCGGGAATTCCGAGTTTAGCCAGGACGGTCAGGGTGGCGCGGGATACCGGGTCGCTCAATATCGGCAGCTCGACAAGATCCTCAATTGCACGGGTTCCGAGCTGCGACCAGATCCGGTCGTACTCACGTCGCACTTCCTCTTCGCTGGGATGCGGTGACCATTCCACGCCCACATCTCGGAGACACTCGAGGCCGACGGCAATCGCGCGGCTGAACTGGCCGAGCGACAGGTAGAGGTCCATGCGTAAGCAGGCCACAGCCGCTTGCTCGACGAGAGTCGCAACGTGTGTAGCGAGCGCGCGCAGACGCTCCTCCGCCGGGCCGAGTTGTCCCGCGGCGTACTCGCATTCCGCCCGATTCAGCTCCAGCGCAAACTTGAGGTCATGGCGGTCCTCCCAGATATCCTCAGGCAGCAGCGTTGCACCTGCGATGAGGTAGGTGAGCGCCGAGGTGTATGCAGCGGACGCCTTCGCGCGCTGGCCAGCGATCAGGTTGAGTTCCGCGAGCTGCTCGCGCTCCTCTCGTGAAGTGATCAGAGCCACGCCCCGGTTCAAGTGATTGACGATGTCGAAGATCGTTTCCTCGCGTTCTTGCGGGGGAGTATGCGCTAGCAGCAGTCGTCCGATGCGCAAGTGCGCTTCGGCGCGTGACGCTTCTGGTACTAGCGCGTAGGCGGCTTCCTGTACCCGGTCATGAGCGAACTTGTAGGAGCCATCGAGACGGTCGATCAATCGTTGGCACACGGCTTCCCATAGCGCCGCGTGCACCTCTTCTTCCGGGATTTCCAGGACGATCGAGAGCATCGCGACGTCGGCGACGTTCCCGAGGCAAGCGAGGCACTCCACCGCGCGTTGCGTCTCGAGCGGCAGCTGGGTCAGCTTCCCCGCCAGGAGCTCCGCGACGATGTTCGTGTATCGTTTCGCGTGAATGCTTCGGAGGTCCCAGGACCATCGCGCCCGGTCGTGATCGAAGATGAGAAGACCTTCTTCGGCGAGCGCGTGGAGGAACTGGATCATGAAGAAGGGATTGCCGCCGGTCTTTGCGTGCACGAGCCGAGCGAGCCGAGCAGCCTGCTCCGCGTCGCAGCGGAGTGAGTCCGCTACGAGTTCTGTGACGTCTTCGGCCGTCAGCGGACCCAGCTTGATGTCGAGCACCCTTCCGGTTGCCCGCATCGCCTCCATGCTGCGCATGAGTGGATGCGCGACGGTGACCTCGTTGTCGCGGTAGGCGCCGATGAGGAGGAGATGGCGCAGATCGGACCGGATCAAAACGTCCTCCACCACGTTCAGGGTCGCACCGTCGAGCCATTGCAAGTCGTCGAGGAAGAGCGCGAGAGGATGCTCGGGTCGAGCGAACACGCCGATGAACTGTCTCAGCGCCGACTGGAAACGCCGTCGTGCCTCCAGTGGCGGAAGCTCGGGGACAAGCGGCGACTCTCCGATGATGAGCTTTAGTTCAGGAGCGAGATCCACGACCAGGCCCGCATTCGGTCCGAGCGCCTCCCGCAGCGCGTCGCGCCAGGGCGCAAGGTCCGCTTCGCTCTTGCCCAGCAGCGGCCGGATCAGGCCCTGGAACGCCTGGGCCAGCGTGGAGCAGGGAATGTCGCGCTTGTACTGATCGAACTTGCCGGAGGCGAAGAGGCCGCGCGGTGGTACCAGCACCGGTTGCAGCTCGTGGACCACCGAGGACTTGCCGATGCCGGAATAGCCGGAGACCAGGACCAGCTCCGGCGCGCCACCGCTCGCCACGCGATCGAAAGACGCGAGCAGAGTCTCGACCTCGCGTTGCCGCCCATAGAGCCTCTCAGGGATCAGCAGCCGATCGGGCGTGTCGTGTTCGCCGAGTGGAAAATCGTCGATCCGATGCTGCGCTTCCCATTCGGTCCGGGCGTGGCCAAGGTCGCGTTCGAGGCCAGCGGCGGTCTGATAGCGGTCTTCGGCCATCTTCGCGAGCAGCTTCATGACGATCGCCGAGATCGCTCCCGGAATCTCGTTCCGACGCTCTGCGGGAGTCATCGGCTGCCTGGCGAGATGGCAGTGCACCCATTCCATCGGCTCGGCGGCGCTGAACGGCAAGACGCCGGTGAGCATCTGGTAGAAGGTGATCCCGAGGGCATAGAGGTCGCTGCGCGAGTCGATGGAGCGATTCATTCGCCCGGTCTGCTCCGGCGCCATGTAGGCGAGCGTGCCGGCGATCGTTTCGGGAGAGTAAGGCGACTGACGCTCTCCCGTCACGCGTGAGGCGATGCCGAAGCCGGTCAGTCGCACCTCGCCGGTCGTATCGTCGACCAGGATGTTGGCCGGCTTGACGTCCTTGTGAACGAGACCCCGCTGGTGGAGCTTGGCCAGTGCCGCGGCGCAGCCGATCGCCAGGCGCAGGAATCCTCCCACCTCCATCGGCACGCCCAGAAGCCGATCGAGCGGCTCCCCTCCCGAATCCTCGAGGATCAGGATGGTTCGTCCGCCCTCGCGCACGAGCTCGATCGGCTGCGCCGCCCAGGCGCCATCGAGCTGATCCTTCAACCCGTATTCGTGGGTGAGACGGTCCACGCTCGACCGCGATGGGTGTTCCGCGGAAGGCAGAACCACCAGCACCGCGCTCCGGCTCCCGTCGTCGCACAGACGCCACCCTCTCTGGAAGACGCGCTCACCGTCCTGCCACAGTGCGTGACGGCCGCCGCCGCGGGAGGCACCCTCAAACGAAAACGTCATGACTCGCTAAATCCGATGGCGACTCCGGGTTGAATTCGGCTCACCCGCTCAGGGCGAATTCATGAGCTTCGCTTCGCAGGCTGCGAGGTGATCCTTGGAAACTCGCTAACGTCTGCCCAGGGGGGTCCGCTGATCGAGCAGCTGCCTCAGCAGCGTCCCCACGTCGAAGTAGATGCGCGCCGCCGTGATCTCTCGATTCGCGGGATCGTACTCATAGACCCCGCAGCCGGGGACCTCGACGCGAGCATCGGTTGCCGCGTGCCCGCCGAATGGCCCCTTGTGTTCGGCGGCGAACGCCCACTCGACCACCACGACGTCGTCTCCGAAGATCCACTTCTTGACGAAGTGCCGGTTGCCTGGAAATCCGGTGATGAACGGGCGAACGAACTGCTCGCGGACGGCCGATCTCCCCTGCATGAGAGTGCCGGGGATCAGGACCGTCACGTTCTCCGAGTAGTACGACATGATGCGGTCCTCGTCGATCCCTCCCCACGCCTCGAAGTACTCGTAGATGAAGGACTCGATGTCGCCGACGGTTGCGAGTGCGGAAGGCGCCATGGCTGCCTCCTTCGATCAACGACGCTCGCTGGATACCCGAACCTCGGAAGGGCACAGAGAGGTCGACCCTCGCGAACATACGTCCGAGCGGGAAGCGGAGTCAACGCGGAGGCTGAGCGAGGCTCGGTCTCCGTCTCCCGGACACGGCGCTTGGGGGAAGGCGTTTCCGGGTAATGCGGGAGGCACCCGTCGGGGCTATAGTGGCCGCCTTGTTCGAGTCATGACTCGTTCGGGACCGACGCCAATGGTATTCGTCGTCGACGACGATGATGACGTGCGTGTCTCGATCGCCGAGCTGCTGAGGTCGGCGGGCTTGCAGGCCGAGTCTTTTGCCACCGCCCAGGAGTTTCTATCCCGTGAGCGTGGCGAAGGGCCGACATGCCTCGTGCTCGACCTCCAGCTCCCTGGTC
>JBKOZO010000151.1:0-18605 GCA_046725935.1 Acidobacteriota bacterium
ACCGCAACTGCACGACGTGTCATGTCGCGGTCCATGGATCCAACCTGTCGCCGCAGCTGCTGAAATGACGGACGCGAGGAATCCCCGCCGGCTGCTCTGGATCGCGCTCGCATCCTGGGGACTTTCTGCCGGTGGATCGAAGCTCCTCGCCCAGGCCATCCCGCTCGATCTCGAAGTCGGCTACCGCTGGGTCCAGGTCACCGGCAACGAGCAGATGTACCGCACACAGATCAACGACCGCGCCGGTATCCTCCTGCGCTCGCTCGACTACACGTCCGACGGCCCGCTCGGCGGATTCTTCGACACCTTCCACGTCGACGGCTCGGATATCGGCGCCGGGCCCGCCGGCCAGCTGCGTCTGCAGGCCGGCCGGCAGAATCTGTTCCGGCTCAACTTCACGTGGCGCAAGACCGACCTCTACAGCGCCCTGCCGGCTTTCGCGAATCCGTTCCTCGCCGAGGGGATCATTCCGGGACAGCAAACCTACAACCGCACCCGCAACATCTACGACGCCACACTCGAGCTCTTACCCGGCAAGATGATCCGGCCGATCCTCGCGTACACGCGGAACACGTACGACGGACCGGGAACGACCACGTATCACCTCGGCCAGAACGAGTTCCGCCTCGACGACCAGGTGCGCAGTGTGGACGAGCTCTACCGCGCCGGCATCGGCTTCGAGTTCGGCCCGGTCCAGGGCGCGGTCACGCAGGGCTGGCGCTTCTTCCGCTGGGACGAAACGCGAACGCTCGCGCCCGGGGCCGGGGACGGCAACGTCACGACGCCGATCCTCGGCCAGACGGTCACCGCCGACACGATCGTGTCGACCGAGCACAACAAGATCAACACTCCCGTGACCAACGCCTGGATCACCGGCAACCTCTTCAACCGCGTCAAGCTGATCGGTTCGTACGTCAAGGCCGATGGCAGCAATGAGACGTCGTACGTCGAGGCCGACGCCGGCAACTTCGTCTCCTTCGAGATCGCGCGCTTCTTCTCCGGGCTGGGCGAGACCATCAGCTCCCGGGCGCGCACGGATTACTGGCGCGGATCCGCGCGGGCCGAGATCACCGTCGCCCCCAACATCGTCGTGGCGGGCGGCTGGACCGAGAACAAACGTGACCTCGAAGGCCAGGCCCTGATCGCGAGCCTCTTCCTCGACACGGTCACCTACGCCGGCGTGCCTGCGGGTGACCTGCTGCGCCAGATCGACGCGCAGACCTCGGTGGAGCGAAGAGACACCGTCTACGACGCTTCGGTCACCGCCCGGATGCTCGGGCCGTTCTCGGTCAACGCGGGCTGGTCGCAGCTCCAGCAGGACGTCAACGTGACGCCCGACGCGTCGGAGATCGTCGTCCCGGGCGCGGGCCAGGGCGGCGACTTCGAACGGACGGTCAATACGTACGGAGGGGGCTTCACGTTCTCGTGGTGCAACGTGACACTGACGGGAGACTACCGGCACGACGACGCCAACCAGCCCATCTTCCGGACCGACTTCATCAACCGCGACCGTTACAAGTTCCGCGGGCTATGGAATTTCAAGGATGTCCTGAGGATCGGCGCCGTCTACCAGGAGACGCATGCCGACGACGACATCGTCGAGATCGGGTACGACACGCGAATCCGCGAATTCCAGGCCGACGTCGAAGTGACCCTTCTGAAGAACATGCTGACCCTGCGCGGCGCGGGCGGCGAGTTCCTGGCCGACCGCGAGATCCTGATCCGGATCCCGCAGGACTTCGCGATCGAGCCCACGAAACAGAGGGAGTTCGGACACACGTGGGAGGGCGGCCTCCACTTCCAGTGGAAGAACCTCTCGATCGACGGCGCCTACCTCTGGATGAACAACAACGGCTCGATCCCCTTCACCGTGAACCGGGCGCGCGTCCTGGCGGAATACTTCTTCCTCCAGAACCTGGGGGCCACGTTCGAGTGGCTGGACGACAAATACAGCGAGCGCATTGCGTTTGACCAGGCGGGTCCTCTTGCGAACTACAACGGCAACCGCTACTACGCTGGATTGCACTGGCGGCCATAGACTCGTAACCGGTAGTATTTCCGCGAGGAGGACTTCATGTCGAAGACCGGCTCCCGTCTCGGATTCACGATCGTCTTTCTCGTGTGGTGTGGCTGGATTGCCCTGACCTCCGCTTCCACGGCGGACATGGAAATCCAGAAGCAGGCCAAGGCGGCGGGCGTGGCCGTGAAGAACTGCCAGAGCTGCCACGTGGACGCCCTTCCGAAGAAAGATCAGGGCAAGCACGAGTTGAACGACGAAGGCAAATGGCTGGTCGCCGAGAAGGAAAAGCGCGGCGCGGCCAAGGTCGACGGAGCCTGGCTGAAGGACTACCCCGGCGCCAAGAAGTGAAACGGGCCGTCCTCGGCGCGCTGGCGGCGCTCGCCGCGAGTAGGCTGCTCGCCGCTCCCGAGACCGAGGGAGGCGTGCCTCCGCCGCACGGCTGGATCGGCACGACGAACGAGTGGATCCGGGGCATCGGGATCGTTCTCGCCCTGCTCAACCTGGCCCTCCTCGTCGTGATCTGGGTGCAGCTGCGCCGCGGCCGCGTCTCGACCGTTTCCAAGGCGCTCCTCTTCGGGGCGATTCTCGTGATTCCCGTGGTCGTCGTGTTCCTCGCGACGGCCCACGGGATGCGGGAGTCCCAGACGGTCGAGGCCTGCGGGGCGTGTCACGTCATGGACGGCCATGTCCGCGATCTGAAGAATCCCGCGAGCGACTCGCTGGCGGCGGTGCACTTCAAGAACCGCTACATCCAGGAGAACCACTGCTACACGTGCCACAGCGACTACGGCATGTTTGGCACGGTCAGCGCGAAGCTCGACGGCCTCGGCCATGTCTGGCACAACATGCGCGGGAACTATCCGAAGCCGATCAAGATCGCCCACCCCTACTCGAACCTGCGATGCCTCTCCTGTCACGGAGAGGCGCAGAATTTCCTGGCCAAGCACGAGAAGGAAGAGATCCCGAAGCTGATCGCGGGCACCGACTCGTGCCTGGACTGCCACGGCCCGGCGCACAAACCCGAGGAGAAGACGGCGCAGAAATGAACGACGCACCCGCCGACCGCAAGACGCTGCTCTGGATCCGCCTCGCCATCGTCCTGACGGCGGCGGCGCTCCTGCTCGGCCTCGTGCTCCTCTACAAGGAGACGCCGTACGTGTTCACGGCGTTCATGTTCCTGGGGCCGCTCCTCCTCGCCGCCGCATTCGCGCTGCTGGGCTGGGTCATCATCCAGGAGCTGAAGACGGGGCGGGTCCTCTAGCAGCTCGCGGACGCGAGCGGGTGCGCTCGCGACGCGAACGGCGCCTTCCGCGCCCCCGGCCGGCGTCCGAAACCGGCTGGAAACCGGCGGCTCTTTCCTTGCATAGGTTAGGGTGAGAGTTTTTCGCCGTGTGGATTGTCCGTCTCGCCCTTCGCCGCCCCTATACCTTCGTGGTTCTCGCGATCGCGGTGTTGCTGCTGACACCGGTCGTGATCCGGAGGACGCCGACCGACATCTTCCCCAACATCAACATCCCGGTCGTCAGCACGATCTGGACCTACACCGGCTTGTCGGCGCCGGAAATGACCAATCGCATCGTCAGCGGGTACGAGCGGGTCTTGCCCACGACCGTCAACGACGTCGAGCACATCGAATCGCAGACGCTCGCCGGTATTTCGGTGGTCAAGACCTTCTTCCAGCCCCGGGTGAAGGTCGAGGCCGCGGTCGCACAGATCACGGCCATCGCGCAGACCGTGCTCCGGACGATGCCGCCGGGCACCACGCCTCCCTTCATCATCACCTACAGCGCCTCGACGGTGCCGGTCCTGCAGCTGGCACTCGCGGGCGAAGGCCTCTCGGAGCAGCAGCTCTTCGATCTCGGCAACAGCACACTCCGAACCCAGCTCGCCACGGTCGAGGGCGCGGCGATCCCGTTTCCCTACGGCGGCAAGCAGCGTCAGATCCAGGTCGACATCGACCTCGCGGCGCTGCAGGCCAAGGGACTCGCGCCCAGCGATGTTGTCAACGCCATCAGCGCCCAGAACCTGATTCTTCCGGCGGGAACCTCGAAGATCGGCGGCTTCGAGTATGCCGTCGAGACCAACAGCAGCCCGACGACCATCCAGGGTCTGAATGATCTGCCGATCCGCGCGGCCAACGGCGCCGTGGTCTTCATCCGAGACGTCGCCCAGGTCCGGGACGGCTACCCGCCCCAGACCAACATCGTGCGGGTCAACGGCAAGCGCGCTTCTCTGCTGACGATCCTGAAGACGGGAGCGTCGTCGACACTCGACATCATCGCGCGCGTCCGCGAAACGGTGGCGCAGACCGCCAGATCCCTGCCCCCGCAGCTCAAGATCACGCCGATCGCCGACCAGTCGCTGTTCGTCCGCGCCGCGATCAAGGGTGTGCTTCGGGAGGGAGCGATCGCGGCCTGCCTGACCGGCCTGATGATCCTGCTCTTTCTCGGCAGCTGGAGGAGCACGCTGATCATCGCCGTCTCGATCCCGTTGTCGATCCTGATGTCGCTCGCGATCCTGTCGGCGCTGGGAGAAACCGTCAACATCATGACGCTGGGCGGGTTCGCGCTGGCCGTCGGAATCCTGGTCGACGACGCCACGGTCGAGATCGAAAACATCAACCGCAACCTGGCCCAGAAGAAGCCGATCGTGAAGGCCATCCTGGACGGCGCCTCGCAGATCGCCGTGCCGGCGTTCGTCTCGACGCTCTCGATCTGCATCGTGTTCGTGCCGATGTTCTTCCTGACCGGCGTGGCCCGCTACCTCTTCGTGCCCCTGGCGGAGGCCGTCGTCTTCGCCATGCTCGCCTCGTACTTCCTGTCGCGGACGCTGGTCCCCACGATGGCGAGGTATCTGCTGCGCGGCCAGCCCGTGGAGCGAGAGCACGGCGCGGCCCCGCCGTCCGGCAACGTCTTCGTGCGGCTGCAGCGCGGATTTGAGGAGCGCTTCGAGAGATTCCGGGAGCGGTACAAACGGCTCCTCTCCGCGGCTCTGGCCCGCCGGCGCCTCTTCGCCGCCGTGTTCCTGGCGGCATGCGTGGGCTCGGTCGTCGCGCTCCTGCCGTGGCTCGGCCAGGACTTCTTTCCCGCCGTCGACGCCGGACAGATCAAGCTCCACCTCCGCGCGCCCACCGGCACGCGCATCGAAGAGACGGCGAGGCTCTGCGACGAGATCGACGGGACCATCCGGGAGCTGATTCCTCCCGGCGAGCTCGCCTCGCTGATCGACAACATCGGCGTGCCGTACAGCGGATTGAACCTGTCGTACTCCAATTCGGCGCCGATCGGCCCCGGCGACGCGGACATCTTCATCGCGATGAAGGAGAAGCACCGGCCGGTCGCGGACGTGGCCCGTCTGCTGCGCGAGCGCCTCCACCGCGACTTCCCGACGGTGACCTTCTACTTCCTGCCGGTCGACATGGTCAGCCAGATCCTCAACTTCGGGCTGCCCGCTCCGATCGACGTCCAGTTCGTCGGAAACGATCTGGCCGGAAACCGGGCCGTCGCCGCGAAGCTCCTGAACCGTCTGCGCCAGGTGCCCGGGGCCGTGGACCTGCGGATCCAGCAGCCCTTCGACGCGCCGAGGTTCTTCGTGGACGTGGACCGCACGCGCGCGCAGCAGATCGGCTACACGCAGCGCGATGTGGCCGGCAACCTCCTCGTGGCGTTGAGCGGCAGCGCGCAGGTCACGCCGACCTACTGGGTGGATCCCCACAATGGCGTGAGCTACACGATCGCCGTCCAGTCTCCGCAATACCGGATCGCGTCGCTGCCGGACTTGCAGGGCATCCCGGTCACCGGGCCCTCCGGGGTCGCGCCCCAGATCCTCGGGAACCTCGCGTCGATCTCGCGCGGGACACAGCCCGCCACGATCTCCCACTACAACGCGCAGCCCGTCATCGACGTGTACGGCGGAGTACAGGACATCGATCTGGGCTCGGTCGCCAAGGCGGTCCAGCGTCTGGCCGCCGAAAGCGAGAAGGAGCTTCCGCGCGGCTCGCGCATGATCGTGCGAGGCCAGATCCTGACGATGCGGGACTCGTTTCGGGGGCTGCTGTTCGGACTGGCGTTTTCGATCGTCCTGGTCTATCTCCTGATCGTCATCAACTTCCAGTCCTGGCTGGATCCTCTGATCATCATCACGGCGCTGCCGGCGGCGATCGCCGGGATCGTCTGGCTGCTCTTCCTGGCCCACACGCCGCTCTCCGTTCCGGCACTGACCGGCGCGATCATGTGCATGGGTGTGGCGACCGCCAACAGCATCCTCGTGGTCAGCTTCGCCAAGGAGCAGCTCGCCGAGCACGGCAACGCCGTCGAAGCCGCCACAGAGGCGGGATTCACGCGCTTCCGGCCCGTCCTGATGACGGCGCTCGCGATGATCATCGGTATGATCCCGATGGCCCTGGGCCTGGGCGAGGGAGGCGAGCAGAACGCGCCGCTCGGCCGCGCGGTCATCGGCGGCCTGTTGTTTGCGACGGTGGCCACGTTGTTCTTCGTGCCGGCCGTCTTCAGCCTGGTTCACGGGCGGAAGGGCACGGCGCCGCAGAGAGCGGGCGCCGAAGACGAGGACGGGAGCCAGTACCTGTGAGCGATTCGCAGAAACCCGCCGGCGAGACGAGCGCGACGATGCGGACTCGGCGTCCGTCCCGGGGCCCGCTCGTGTTCGCGTTCGGCGGCGCCATCTGTCTCGCGGTCCTCGGGATCGCCTCGCGGGTCCGCGACCGGTCCAGCCTGCGCGACCGCACGCTCGAGGCGGCCGTGCCCGTCGTCTCGGTCGTGACGCCGACGCGCTCGGAGTCGGGACTCGAGCTCGTCCTTCCGGGAAACGTCCAGGCCTTCACCGAAGCGCCGATCTATGCCCGGACCAGCGGTTACGTGAAGGCGTGGTACGTGGACATCGGAGGCGCCGTCCGCAAGGGCCAGAAGCTGGCCGAAATCGAGTCTCCGGAGGTCGATCAGCAGCTCCAGCAGGCGCGCGCGAGCCTCGCCACCGCGAAAGCGAACGAGGACCTCGCCGCCATCACGGCGAACCGTCTCCGGCCGCTCGTCGAAACCATGGCCATTTCGCGGCAGGAGTACGACAACGCCGTCGGCGCCCTCGCCGCGCGGAAGGCCGACACCGAAGCCGCGCGGGCGAACGTTCGACGTCTGGAGGAGCTGGTCTCTTTCGAGAAGATCGAGGCGCCGTTCGACGGCGTCATCACGGCGCGCAATACCGACGTCGGCCAGCTCGTGGACGCGGGAAGCGGTACACCGGCGCGCGAGCTCTTCCGCATCGCCTCCACCGTCGTCCTGCGTCTCTTCGTCGCGGTGCCGGAGGCAAGCTCGACATACGCGTCGCCCGGAACCTCGGTGGACGTCACCCTGGCGGAGCATCCCGGCAGGCACTTCGAGGGGAAGATCGCCCGGACGGCCGGCGCAATCGATCCCGCGACGCGCACGCTTCGAGTCGAGGTCGACCTGGCAAACAAATCCGGCGAAATCCTTCCCGGAGCCTTCGCCCAGGTGCACCTGAAGTTCCCGTCGGAGACCCGGCCGCTGCTGGTGCCGGTCAGCGCGCTGCTCTTCCGCTCGGAGGGGCCGCGCGTCGCCACGGTGGACTCCGGCAACCGTGCCGTCCTGGTTCCGGTGCAGCTCGGCCGCGACTACGGAACGCAGGTCGAGGTTGCCTCGGGGCTCTCGCCCGACTCCAGGGTCATCAACAGTCCGCCGGACTCGCTGCTCGACGGCCAGCCGGTGCGGATCGCTTCGCGAACTCCGTCGAAAGGGCCGACGCCCGGCGCTCAGCCTTCCAGGGATCGCGCCGCGCGATAACGGTCCGCGGCCACGGCGAGCACGATGATGACGCCGATGATGATTTCCTGCACGTAGGTCGGCCAGCCCAGCTGCTGGCAGCCGTTGCGCAGCAGGGACATGATCAGCGCGCCGACGAGCGATCCGGCCACGCTGCCCTCGCCGCCGGAGAGGCTCCCTCCGCCGATGACCACCGCCGCGATCACGTCCAGCTCCACGCCGGCGGCCACGGTGGGATCTCCCTGCCGCAGCCGCGACATCTGCATGACTCCCGCGAGCCCGAAGAAGAGCCCGCCCACGGCGTAGACGGCGATCTTCACGCGATCCACGGCGATACCGCACGCGCGCGCCGCGGCCTCGTTAGAGCCGATGGCGAAGACGCGGCGGCCAAAGACCGTCCGGCGGAGCACGAACGCCATCGCGACGGCGAGCGCCAGCGTGATCCACACGCCCGGCGCGACCAGCATCCAGGCGCGCGAGGGAAACGTCACCGCCAGTCCGTTCAGCCACGTCGGCGGCGGGTTCACGCTCTGCTCCTGTGCGAAGTACTTCGCCGCGCCGCGGGCGATGCCGAGCATTCCGAGGGTCGCGATGAACGGCACGATGCGGAGCCTCGTGATCGCCTGGCCGTTGACGAGCCCGACGAGCCCTCCCGCCAGAACGCCGAGCGCCGCCGCCGCGGCCGGCGACGCTCCGCCGCGAAGCGCGAGCGCCGCGATGACGCCCGTGAGCGCGACGTTCGCCCCGACGGACAGGTCGATGCCGCCCGAGATCATCACGAGCGTCATCCCGATCGCGCCCAGCCCGACGATGATCGTCTGGGCGAGGACCACCCGGAGGTTGGCGGCGGAGAGATAGCGCTCGGGTGCGCCCGTCAGAAGCGCGAAGAGGAGCACGACGGCCACGAGCCCGGCGGCCGGACCGATGGCGCGCGCGACGCGGGACGCCGCGGGCCGCCTCGCCTCAGCCACTCCCCACCGCCTGCTCGAGGATCGACTCCGCCGTCCACGTCGAGACTGGGCGCGCCGGCGACAACCGGCCGCGGCGCATCACCGCGATCGTCTCGCAGACCTCGAGCAGCTCGGGCACGTACGAGCTGACCATGACGACCGCCTTGCCGCTCTGCGCGAGCGCGGCGATCTCCCGGAAGATGTCCTCCCGCGCGCCCACGTCCACGCCGCGCGCGGGTTCGTCGAGCAGGAGCACGTCGGGGTCCTGGTGGAGCAGCCGGGCGACTGCGACCTTCTGACGGTTGCCGCCGGAGAGCCGCGCGACGGGCACGCGCGGTCCGGGAGCCCGGACTCGCAGCGGACGGGTGGCCCGATCCGCCGCGGCGTCCTGGCGCGCGAGGTCGATCCAGCCGGCGCGGGAGCAAGCGTCCAGGCGCGTCAGCGTCACGTTGTCCGCGATCGACATCGGGAGGGCGAGCCCCTCGCGCTGCCGGTCCTCGCTCAGAAAGCCGACGCCGCCGCGAATCTGATTCCGACTCGTCAGACTCGCGGCGGGAATCTCACGTCCCCGCAGAAGGATGCGTCCCGCGGCAGGCCGCTCGAGGCCGAAGAGGCAGCGCAGCAGCTCCGTCCGTCCGGATCCGACGAGCCCCGCGATGCCGAGGATCTCGCCTCGGGAGAGCTTCATGCTCGCCGAGACGAGGCGTGGCGGCAGCGAGACGCCCTCGGTCTCGAGAAGCACCTCGCCGATCTCCCGGCCGGCGGTTTTCGCCAGCGGCGGAGCCGCGGCGTGCCCCAGCATTCTCTCGACGAGCTCCGCGTCGGTCACGTGGGAAAGCGCGCCGGACGCCACGCTCCGCCCGTCGCGCAGGACCGTGTAGCGGTCCGCGATCTCGCGCACCTCCTCGAGGAAGTGGCTGACGTAGAGCACGGCGAGGCCGCGGCGGCGCAGCCGGTCGATCACCTCGAAAAGGCGCGCGACGGACTCGCGCGGGAGACGGCTGGTCGGCTCGTCCATGAGGATGATCCGCGCGTCGGCCGCGAGCGCCCGGCAGATCTCGACGGACTGCCGGTCCGGGAGCCCGAGCTCCGCGACCCGCCGGCGCGGGTCGAGCGCTTCCCGGCCGAGCTGCGCGAGAATCTCCGCCGCGCGCGATTCCATCGCCTCGAAGTCCACGCGGCCGCCGCGGGAGGGCTCCGCCCCGAGCAGGACGTTCTCGGCGACCGAGAGGTGCGGGCACAGCGAGAGCTCCTGATGAATGTGAGCAACACCGCGCCTCCGGGCGTCGGCTTCGTTGCGCGGCGCGAACTCGCGGGCGTCGAGCCGGATCGACCCCGCGTCCGGCGGAAACGCGCCGGCAAGGACGTTCATCAGCGTGCTCTTGCCCGCCCCGTTTTCGCCGATGAGCGCGTGGACCTCGCCGGCCGCGACCTCCAGGTCGACGCCCGAAAGCGCCGCCGTCGCGCCGAACCGCTTGGCCACGCCGGAGAGCTCGAGCAGGTGCGCAGTCCCTACTTCAAGTACTCGTCGAGAGGCGGCGAGAGGAGCTGTCGCGACGCCGGAGCGTCCAGGTTCGCCGGCGTGATCAGCGTGACCCCCGTATCGATACGCTTCTCGACCGGCTCGCCTTTCAGGTGCCGCACCATCGTGCGGACGCCGAGCTCCCCCATCGCGAACGGATTCTGGACGATGATCCCGTCGAGCTTTCCCGCGCGCATCGCGGGGACGAAGTCCGGGCTCGTGTCGAAGCCGATGAACCGGACCTTGCCGGCGCGGCCCGCGTCCTCGAGCGCGAGGAGCGTGCCCACGGTCGAGGACTCGTTGGGCGTGAAGATGCCGTCGACGGCGCCGCCGTAGCGGTTGAGGAGGTTCTCGGCGGCGGTCTTCGCGGTGTCCCGCGTCGCGCCCGCGTGCTGGTTGGACGAGACGATCTCGACACCGGGGTGCGCGGCCCGCATGCGCTCCTCGAATCCCTTCTCCCGCGCCTCGGTGCTGGCGACGCCCTGCTGGAAACGGAGGAGGATCACCTTCCCCTTCTCGCCGAGGAGGCGGGCCAGCTCGTCGGCCGCGAGCTCGCCGCCATGGTGGTTGTCGCTCGCGACGAGGCTGACCGGCGCCGTCGACTCGACGCCCGTGTCGATGATGACCACGGGGATGCCCGCGCTCGCCGCCTCGTCCACCGGCCGCGCCAGCGCGTTGCGGTCGAACGGCGCGAGCACGATGCCGTCGACGTGCTGCGTGATGAACCCCTCCACGACCTGGATCTGCTGTTCTCGGTCGTCCTCGCGCATCGGGCCTTTCCAGATGACCTCGACCGGCGCGCCGGCCGCGGCGAGGTCACGGGACGCCTTCACGGCGCCGGCGTGAATGCTCTTCCAGAAGTCGTAGGTCGAGCCCTGCGGCACGACCGCGATCCGAAATGTCTTGCCGGAAACGCGTTCCGGCCTGGCGCAGGCGCCCGCCAGAACGACGGCGAGCAGGGTCGTCGCGATCCATCCCGGGCGATACCGCGAAAGCATTGCGGAGATGCTATTGCACCGGGGGTAAGATTCCGCCAGCGCCGACTGGCGAAACGATGAGCGACTTCGTCGAAGTCCTCGGGTGTCTGACCCCGTTCTTCGTGCTGCTCCTGATTTGGGCAGTCTGGAGCGCGCGGCGGGCCCGGCGCGAGGCGCGCGAAGTCCACGAAAGCCTCAACGCCCTCTCCGAGCGGCTCGATCACTTCGAGCGGAGACTGATGGACCTGCGCCGGGAGTCTCGGGGCGCGGCGCCGGAAGTCGCCCAGGCACCGGCGCCGGCGCCCGCCGTTTTCGCTCCGGCGCCCGCACCGGTCGCGCCTCCTGTCTCCGCTCCTCCGGCGGCGGTTTCACAACCTCCGGTTCCGGCTCCGACGGCGGCGGCGACTACGGCACCGCCCGCCGCGATCCCTCCCGCCGCACCTCCTCCGGCTCCTCCAGCGGCGCCCACGTTCCGCGTTACGCCCCCGCAACCTCCTTCGCGCGGTTTCGACTGGGAGAACATCATCAGCGTCCGCGCCTTCGCGTGGCTCGGAGGGATCGCGTTCTTCCTGGGGGCCGCTCTCTTCCTCCAGTACTCGATCCAGCGCGGCCTGATCTCGCCCGCGATGCGCGTGGCGATCGGGCTCGTCGTCGGCTCGGCGGCCCTGATCTGGGGCGACTCCCTGCGCGCGCGCTCCATGTGGGCCGGCCAGGCCACCTCGGGCGCGGGTGTCGCCGTGCTGTACGCCTCGTTCTTCGCGGCGCACACGCGCTACCAGCTGATCGGCACGACCGTGGCGTTCGCGGCGATGGCGCTCGTCACGGTGGTCGCGGGACTCCTGGCCGTGCGGCGGAAGGCGTACATCCTGGCGGTGATCGGGTTGATCGGCGGCTTCCTGACGCCGTATCTGCTCGCGACGAAGGAGGACCATCCCATCGGGCTGCTCGCGTACGTGCTCCTGCTCGACGTCGGCATCCTCGCGGTCTCGCGCAAACGCTCGTGGGCGGAGCTGCCGCTCATGGGACTCGCGGGCTCCGCGATGCTCTACGCGGGATGGTCCGCGGCGCACCTGGACGCCGGCAAGCTGCCCTACGCCCTGGGCGCCGCGATCCTCGTCGGATCGTTGTTCGTCCTCGGAACCCGAGACGAGGCGAGGAAGCTCGCACCCGGGGACTGGCGCAAGGCCGCGCCGGTCCTCGGCGCCATGGCGCCGTTCCTGGTCACCATGCTGGTCACCGGGAATCGCTCGCTCGACGTCTCGCCGTTCTTTCTGGTCGTCTACCTGATCATCCTCTCGGTCCAGGCCGGGTTCGTCGGCCGCGAAAGCAGCGTGCCGCTGGTTCCGGCCGCGGCGGCGATCTGCGTCTTCTCCCTGGTCTTCCGAACCGCTCCCGATCTCTTTCCCTCGCACCGCGACACGACGCTTCTTCTCTACGAGCTCGTCCCGCTGACCTTCCTGCTGCTCTGGCTCCTGCGTCGCGACCCGAAGGACACTTCCGGCGCCTGGATCGGTGCCGCCGTGGCGTTGCTCGGGTCCCTCATCGTGGTCTTCCGCGTGATGGACGTCGAGCCGCGGACCGAGCCGATTCTCACGCTCTGGCTCTACGCCGCCGCCCACGCCGTCGGACTCCTCCTTCTGGGCGGCGTGCTGCGCGCGGGGGGCTGGGTCCTCGCCTCGCAGGCGTACATGCTGGTGACGCTGCTGACGCTGTCGACGCGCTACCAGAACGGCCGGCTGGCCGAGTTTCTCCCGCCGATCCTCGTTCCGATCGCCGTCTACTGGGCCCTTCCGTTCGTGTCCGATCGGTTCCGCGGAGATCGCCTCGCGTGGCTCTCCGCCGGGATCGCTCCCGTCGTCCACTTCGTGTTCCTGTACTCGCTGGCCCGGCCGGTCTGGGGCACGACCCGTCTCGGGATCGCGTCGGTCGTGCTCGGCGCGCTGGCGTTCGTCGCCCTGCGACGCGTGCTGACGATGCCCGGAGATCCCGCGCAGCGCCGGTTCACAGCGGCCCTCTTCGGCGGCGTGACGCTGCTCTTTCTGACCGCCGCGATCCCGATCCTGCTGGACAAGGAGTGGATCACGGTCGCGTGGGCCCTGGAAGCCGCGGCCCTGGCCTGGCTCTCGACACGGATCCGGGAGGACGGTCTGCTCTACGCGTGCGGCGCACTCGCCGCTGCCGCCTTCGTGCGCCTCGTCGTGAACCCCAGCCTCTGGAGCTACCATCCGCGCGACCCCACGCCGATCTTCAACTGGTACCTCTACACGTTCGGCGTGCCGGCGATCGCGTTTCTGCTGGCCGCTCACTGGCTGCGCGGCGAGGCCTCGGCGCAGGAGATGCGACTGCCGGGGTTGCTTCGGATCTTCGCGGGGATCCTCGTCTTCGTGCTCCTGAACGTCGAGATCGCCGACTTCTACTCGACCGGCGCGACACTCGACTTTCGCCTCAGCGGAGGCGGGCTCGCGCAGGACATGACTTACTCGCTCGCGTGGGGTCTCTTCGCGCTGGTCGTCCTGCTTCTCGGCATCACGCGGAAGTCGAAGGCGATGCGCGCGGCGGCTCTCGTCGTCCTGCTCCTGACGATCGGAAAGGTCTTCCTGCACGACCTGTGGGATCTCGGTTCTCTCTACCGGGTCGGGTCGATCGTGGGCCTCGGAGTGGCACTCCTCGCGGTGTCGTTCCTGACGCAGCGCTACGTCTTCTCCCGAGACGAATCGTGAGGCGCGCCTTTCCGCCGGCGGCGCTTCTCGCCGTCGCCGCCGTCGCCGCGCCGTCGTTCCGCTACTCGCGGCCGATCGAGGCGCCGCCGGGCTGGGCGCGGCTCGCGCTTCCCGACGACGTGCTCGACGCGTGCCGCCCGGGACTTCCGGATCTGCGCATCGAGGACGCGGGGGGCAAGGCCGTTCCCTATGCCTTCGAACGGGACGTCGTGGTGCGGGAACGCGGGTTCCCGGTCCTGGACCTGGAGGCGGTCGAGAAAGAAGAGACCTCGGGCGTCATCGACCGCGGCGAAAGCCCGGGCGTCGCGGACGCCGTCAGCTTCGAGATCGCCGGCCGGGATTTCCTGAAGCCCGTGCGCATCCAGACCTCCGACGACCGGGTCTCCTGGAAAGACGCGGCGCGGGGCTCGATCTTCGCGACGGGCGACGTCCGGATGCTGACGATGTCGATTCCGCCGACCGACCGCCGGTACCTGCGTTTCCGGCTGGACGACCGCAACGGCGATCCGGTCCGCCCCGAGGCGCTCCGCGTGCGTCCGCGCGTCGGCGACTCCGGAACCGACGCCGCCGCGCAGGAGCGGCCGCTCGCGCTTCTCCCTTCACCTTCCGACGGCGAGACCTGGACGCGCTATTCCGCGGCGCTTCCCGCCGCGAACCTCGCGGTCGATACGCTGCGCTTCCAGGCCGGCGATGCGGCATTCTCGCGCCGCGTGCGCGTTTTCGAACGGATTCTCTTTCGGGACGAGGTCTGCCGGCGCCTCGTTGCCGAAGGCGAGATCTCGCGGCCGCCCGGCAGCACGGTTCCGATCGACGTTCCCGTATGCGGCATTGCGGGCCGCGCGCTGGAGATCGAAATCGACAATGGGGACTCTCCTCCGCTCGAGAACGTGTCGGCCGGCGCCGTCGTCTCCGCCAGGACCTTGCGCTTCTTCGCCCCGTTACAGGCGCGCCTCCGGCTTCTCTACGGCTCCCCGACGGCTCCGGCGCCCCGCTACGACCTCGAACGAGCGCTCTCAGCCGGAAGCCCGGCGAAGATCGCCGACGCCGCACTGGGCGCTCCCGATGCCGGGGCGACCTCGCCGGCGCCCGTCGCACTCCCCCCGCGCGCGCCTCTCCCCGACGCCGCGGCCTGGACCCGCCGCCGTCCGATCGAGCTGCCCTCCTCCGGCAGCGTCGCGTACCTCGATTTCGACGAGCTCCCCCGCGGGTTCGCCGACCAGCGGATCGTGGACCAAAAGAACGACCCCGTCCCCTTCATCGTGGAGAAGGGCTCGCACGAGCACCGGCGGCGAGGGCGCCACGCCGTCTCGAACGAAGGCGCGATGACCCGCGCGCGGCTCGAGGACGCCGGCCCGGCGGCCACGATCGACGCCGTGGAGCTGACGGCGAGCGCGCCCGACTATTTTTCGCGCGACGTCTCCGTAGTCCAGGAGGAGCGCGACGCGCGCGGAGTCACCGGCACGCGCCGCCTCGGCGCCGCGAGGTGGGAGCGGAAACCCGGCGAGCGCACTCCGGTCCTGCGGATCCCGATCGGCCGGCCGGCCGCCGACCAGAGCATCCTGGTCGTCGAGGTCGAAAACGGCGACAACGTGCCGCTGACCCTGACCGGCGCCGAGGTTCTTCGCGCCTCCTCCCGGATCGACTTCGTCTTCCGGCCGGGAGAGCGCCTGTTTCTTCTCTCCGGCAACCCCGAGAGCCGCCCGCCTCGCTACGACTTCGAGCTTCTCGCCGGCACCGTCCTGGGGTCTCCGGCCGACCCGGCGCGGCTGGGTCCCGTGGCCAAAGCCCCGGCTGCGAGGCCGGCGTCCGGCTCGGGCTGGCTCTGGGCGGCGATCGGCGTCACCATCCTCCTGCTGCTCTTCGCCCTGGCGAGAACCCTTCGAAGCAATCCCACCGGCGTCTAGCTTTCCGCGGCTCGCGCCGCATCGGTAGCCCGGCACGTGGCTTGCTGCGAAAAATGAGAGCAGGCCACAGAAAGGAGCCTCCGATGCCCGCCCACCATCCCGTATCCGCCGCCCCGGCCAGCCTTCTTATCCAGCCTCGACAGGAACGCGAGCGCCTCGTGGCCGAGGTCTGCGACCGCCTGAGCGACGGGCTGGATGCGGATGTCGCCACTCTTCGGGACCTGATGAAGGAACGCGATTCGCGGCTCCATCTTGGACGCCGCTTCGACCGCCTCGAGCACTGAGTCTTCAGGAATCCGGGTAAAAAAGAACCGGCGCGGTGCCGCAGAGTGCGGCGGCCGCGCCGGCAAAGCCTTCGGCGGGTGGTTAGTTCTCGCCGGGCTTGTCCCCCTTGTCCGGCTTGTCATTGCCGGATTTCTCCGGCTTGGGCTGCGGCTTGGGCTTCTGCGCCGGGCGAGGAGGGTTCTTCGGCTCGGCCTTGTGCGCTTCGTTGACGGGCTTTGGCTCACTCTCCGGACGAGGCGCGCGGGCCTCGGTGCTCGGGCGTGAAGGCGGGGCCTCGCGAACCTGCTCGGGCGGCTTGCTCGACTTCTCGGGCTTCTCGGCCTTCGGTTTGGCCTGGGGCTGTTTGTGCTCGGCGCTCTTCTGCTCCGGGCTCTGGTGCTGAACCTCGGCGTTGCGCTCGGGCTGCTGCGCCTCGCGCTGTGGACGCGCCTGCGTCTCCCGCCGCGCCTCACTCGGCGGCGGCGCCTGCGCCTTCGTCTCGCGCTCGGTGCGCGGTTGCGCCTTCGCGGATTTCTCGGTCTTCTCGGCCTTCACCGACTTCTCCGCCTGGATCGCCTGCGCGCGTTCGCGCGCGGGAGCGACGACGGGGATGCTCTTCGACTTCTGGAAGCCCGCACGCTCGACCGACGTCGGCTGCGTCCGGGCGCGCTCGATGGATACCCGTTCGATCCTGTGGCCTGTCGCTTTCTCGACCCGCTCGGCCGGAAGTCCGGCCGTCCGAACGATGCCGTTGGAAACCGGGAAGCTCGTGACCTTGGTCGCGCGGCGGAAGATCACGGTGTTCTGCTGCGGCGCGACGCGGACACTCTGGACGGGCACGCCGACGAACTGACGCGACGGCACGAACACGTACCGCGTCTGCGCGACGACGACCGGCCCGCCGACGTAGCCGTTCACGGAGAAGGCGAACGACGGAGGCACCGGAGCCCAGCCGATGTAGTCGTCGGTGTAGGCCCAGGTCACCCACGCGGGCGCCCAGACGGTTCCGGGAACCCAGACCCAGCCATACGGCGGGACCCAGGCCCACGTCCCGTAGTGGTAGGGGATGTCGCCCCAGGGATCGCTCGACGCCCACGTCCAGCCGTAATCCGTGTAGAGCCACTGCCCGTCCACGTACGGCGACCACCCCGCGGCGACGCCGCCGGGGACCCAGCAGTTGCCGTAGGAACCGGCGACGACCCACTGCCCGTACGGTGTGAGCTGCTGATGGAAGAACGAGACGCTCACGGCCACGTCCGCGCGAGCGGCGGACGGCGCCGCGAAACCGCTCAGCACCGCGGCCAGCACGCCCATGGAAAGAAGTGCCTTCAATCGCATTGTTGCCTCCTTTGTCTTGGACCCGCTCCGGGTTCAACTCCGGGACGCGGACTCGAGAACCGCTTCGCGATCCCGGGCTCGTTCGGCTCCGCGCGCGAATCCGTGCCGGAACGCCGCGTGGTCCACGGCGTCGCCGTAGCGCGACCGCAGCTGCGGGAGCACATCGGCGTATGCCGGTCCACGGAACTCCGGCTGGAACGCGGCCAGCAGGCCTTCCCTGTAGATCTCCTCGGCGCTGTCGAAGTCCCCTTCGAGCGCGTCGTAGTGGGCCTTCTCCGCTTCTCGGATTCCGACCCACCACGCATCGCGGGCGGCTTCGAGCGACTCGGCGCCGGCGTCTTCGATCGTTTTCCGCGCCACGGGCGCCTGGTCCTCGGTCTCCGGATGCGCGAAGACCAGGCTCTTGCCGTGCGCCAGCGCGTCCTCGTAGAGATACAGCTCGTCTTTGGGGATGCCGTGGCGGGTCTTCTCGAGAGCGCCTCCGGCCTTCGCGCCGCCGACTGCTCCCGCGACTCCCAGCAGAGCCGCGGCCGCGAGGCCCACCGCCGTCACGGCGCCCACGCCCGGCACGAGAAGGCTCGCCGCCAGGACTCCCGCGGATGCGCCCGCCGCGCCCCCGACGACGCCCCCGATGGCCTGGCCCACTCCCGACTGCTCGGCGTCTTCCGTGGGGACCTCGGCCTCGGCGGTCTTCGGCGAGGCCTCTCCCGGCAGCAGCATCGAGATCTGTTCCTCCGCGAAGCCGCGGCCGCGAAGGAGGTGCGCCGCGTTTTCCGCGGCAGATCTTGTCGAAAAAATTCCCACGATCGGCTCCACAGCCACCTCCCTGTTCGAGTAAAGAGCAAGATGCGAGCCAGTTCGCGCGGCCTCGTCGCGCGAAACCGCCGTCAGTGCGGGATGCGAAGACGGTTGTGGACGTCCCGCACGCCGGGAACGTCATCGACGAGATCTTCGAAGGGGCCGGAGCCGCACTGCACGCCCTCCCACTCCCAGTTGTATTCACCGTAGAACCCCTCGGGATATCGGGACGCGGTCCGCTCGTCGAGCGGCTCGCGCACCAGACGCTCGGGCGGCTCCCCGTGCTCGGCGAGCTCCCGCATCGCCTCGCTGTACGCCCC
>JBKOZO010000152.1:0-22771 GCA_046725935.1 Acidobacteriota bacterium
GACGGCAAAGCCGCGCCGCCTCGCCTCTCCGGCGGCGGCCTCGAGGCCGTCCGCGTTGGAGCCGACGACGCGCACGAGATCGCCGCGCCGTCCGCGCAGCGTCGGCCCCGAGCCGACGGCCGAGGCGCGGTCGCCGGGCACGTCGGAGAGGACCAGTGTCGCCAGACGCGCGCGCGTCGCGCGGCCGAGCCGTCCGCCCTTCACCGCCGACAACGACGCGCGCAGCCGGTTGACCGCCAGGATCGAGGCGCCCGCGCGGACGAGCGCTCGGACCGTGCGCTTCTTTTCCGCGAGCGTCACGCCCGGCCTCGGGAGCGCGAGCAGCGACGAAGCGCCTCCGGAGATCAGGCACACGATGAGATCCTCCTCGCCGAAGCTCTCGAAGAAGCGCAGAGCCCGCCGCGCGGCGCGCACGCTCGAGGCGTCGGGCTCGGGGTGAGACGCGAACGCGACGGCCTCGCGGGGCAGGCCTCGCGAAGGGTGACTCCTGGGCAGGACGACGAAGGTCTCGCAAGGCCCGAGCTCCGCGAGGCCTCCGCGGGCCATCGCCGCGGCGGCCTTGCCGGCGGCGAAGATCCCGATCCGCCGCGGCCCATTGCGCGCCCGCCGCAGCGCCGGCTCGGCGAGCGCCGCCCGTGTCCGCCGGCCCGGCTCGACGGCCTCCAGCGCGGCCCGGTAGAGGGCCTGGAGCAGCGGGCGGGCCTTCATGCCATGTGTGAGAATAGCCGTATCGCCCGGGTGGTTTTCCGGAGCGAGAATCGCATGAGCGCCAATCCGACCCCCCCGACGCTGCCCCGACCCGACGAAATCGCGCCGGGAGAGCATTACTGGAGCAAGGCCTCCAAAGACCTGCGCCACCGGCTCAACAAGGCGGTTCCGCACGAGCTGTTGAAAGAGCTCCACCACAAGAGTCCGGCCCGTCACGCGGCGATCGCCGTACGCCAGATTCTCCTGCTCATCGCGGCGTCGGCCGTCGCATGGAATTTTCCGCAGCCGTGGATCTGGATCCCCGCCGCTCTGGTTTCGGGCTGGACCGTATTCAACTTCACGGTGCTCCTCCACGACGCGCTCCACCACGCCGTTTTCAACGGTCCGCACCCGAAGGGCGATCGGATCCTGTCGCTCCTCTATGCGATTCCGTCAGGCATCTCGGCCTCGCAGTTCACGCGCTGGCACCTGACGCACCACGCCGAGCTCGGGGACGCCGAAGCGGACCCGAAGCGCCACTACCTCTCGCCGAAGATCGTGAAGCCCTGGTACAAGCTCCTCTACTTCACGCCCGCGCTCTTCCCGATTTACTTCCGCGCTGCGCGCCGCGAGACCGCGAGTTATCCGGAGCCGCTCCGCCGCAAGATCGCGTGGGAGCGCCGCGTGACGATCCTGTTTCACGTCGTCGTGATGGCCGCGCTCTATCTCCTCGGCGGCTTCGGCGTCCTCGCGCGCGTGTACCTGGTTCCGGTGTTCCTGGTCTTCCCGATCGCGTTCGCGTTGAACCGCCTCGGGCAGCACTACGCGATCGACCCCGCGGACCCGGCCAAGTGGGGCTCGATTTTGAAACCGTCGCGGTTCTGGGACTTCTGGTACTTGAACTCCGCCTATCACCTCGAACACCACTACTTCCCGGGCGTGCCGATGTACCATCTGCGCCGGCTCCACTTCGCGCTGCGCCCCTTCTTCGACGAGATCGGCTGGAAGCCGACGACGTACGGGCGGCTGTTCATGGCCTGGATCTTCGAGAACAAGACGCCGCACACCGACTGGCACCTCGCGGGGTAATGAGGTTCAAGTTCCAGGTTCCACGTTTCAAGTCGCGAGAGGCCAAAAACGATGGACGAAGCGGAAGACCTCAATCAACTGATTCGTGAGCTCAACGAGGGTAGGCCCTCCACCCGCGCGGGCGCGCTGGACTCGGCCCCCGACTCCGTCCGGCTGGACCGGTGGCTCCAGGAGCTCTCGGCCCGCGCCGGCAGCGATCTGCTGCTGGTGGCCGGAGCGCCGCCGTCGGTGCGCCTCGACGGGAGCCTGCAGCCTCTTTCCGAGCCTCCTCTTTCGGGCGACGAGATCGAAGAGGCCGTGCTTCCGGCGCTCGCTCCTCACGCCCGCGCGCGGTATCGCGAGAGCGGCATCGCCGACGCCTCGCACCGCGTGCGGGGGCTCGGCCGCTTCCGCGTCAACCTTCACCGCGAGCGCGGGCGCGCGGCGGCGGCGGTGCGGGCCCTGCCGGCGCATCCGCCCCGGCTCGCCTCGCTCGGATTGCCCGCCGGGACGGAGGCGCTGACGCGCCTGCCCCGTGGGCTGGTCTTGATCGGCGGTCCGACGGGTTCCGGAAAGACGACGACGCTGGCGGCGCTCGTCGACGAGATCAACCGCCGTGACGCGCGGCACATCGTGACCATCGAGGACCCCGTCGAGTACGAGCACCCGCATCTCTCCTCGGTGGTCGAGCAGGTCGAGATCGGCGTGGACGCTCCGGACTTCCCGACCGCTCTGCGCGCCGCGATGCGCCAGGCGCCGGACGTGATCGTCGTGGGCGAGATGCGCGATCCCGAGACCATGCGGATCGCGCTGGCCGCCGCCGAGACGGGTCACCTGGTCTTCTCGACCGTCCACACCACCGACGCCGCATCGAGCGTCTCCCGGATCGGAGACTCCTTCCCGGCCGAGCGACAGAACACGATCCGCCAGGAGCTCTCGATGGCCCTCGCGGCCATCCTGACGCAGACGCTTCTGCCCAGGAAGTCCGGAGGACGGGCGGCGGCTGCGGAGCTTCTCTTCGTTTCCTACGGGGCGCGCCAGCACATCCGCAAGAACGCCCTCCAGCACCTGCACCAGGAGATCGCGATCACCAAGAAGCAGGGATCGGTGACGCTGGAGGAGTCGCTGGCGAAGCTCGCGCGCGAAGGCGTCGTCGAGACGGAGGACGCGCGCGGCCGAGCGGCTCACCCGGAGGAGTTCGAGAATTACCTCCGAGGGGCGTAAGCCCCGAGGAGGTATCCCGAGGAGCGGAGCGACGAGGGATCCCGCGCTTGCCCGCCCTACACCTCTCGCCGGAACAGCACCTTCGTCAGCACCCCGCACACCACGGTAAACGTCGCCAGGAAGATCCAGTCCGGATAAGACGAAGCCGGCGCGGCGCCCCGCAGCAGCAGGTTGCGGAGCGAGCGCACGCCGTACGTCATCGGGTCGATCGCCGAGACCTTCGCGAGCCACGGCGGATACGACTCGATCGGATAAAGGGCCCCGGACGGGAAGAACACCAGCACGTTGATGATGCCGAACATTCCGCGCAGCAGGCTCGCGCTCCTCGCGCGGGCGAAGACCAGGAACCACAGCGCGGCGATCGACAGCGAGGTCAGGAACACCGTCAGTGCGGCGGCGACGAGGCTCGGCGTTCCCGCGGGAGGCAAGGGAGACAGGAACACGATGGCGGCCAGCACGAGCCCTCCCGCGATGGATGCGACGATCGCTCCCGCGAGGATGTTGCCGGCCACCAGGGTTCCCGTCGAGATCGGAGTCACCAGGTAGCCCTCGTGATAGCCGTACATCCGGTCTTCGAGCACCTGCAGGCCGCCCGACACCATGGACCCCATGAAGATCGCGAGACACACGATCGCGGGCCCCAGGTACGTGAGGTAGTCGAGGTAGGGGTACGCCTCCAGGCGCACGGCCGGCGCGGCCGGAGGCGTGTCGGTCGGTGCCGAGACCTCCTGCCAGATCTGGCGCAGCGCCGACTCCAGAGCCTCGAAGGAGAAGCGGTCGGTGTTGTCTCCGATGAACGACGGCGCGGGGCCCGCGGGCGAGAGGCCGAACGGAAGGACCCAGACGCCGCGGTACCTCCCTCGACGCAGTCCCTCGAGCGCGCCTCCGCGATCCGAGAGAAAAGCCGCGGCGACCAGCTTCCGGCCGCTCTGGAGCGCGAGCACGCCGCGCTGGCACTCGGCCGAGTACGCGTTTCCCGCCTCGTCCACGACCGCCAGCGGGACGTTTTCGAGGGGACGGTTCATCGCGTTGCCGAGGACCACGAGATAGACGATCGGAAAGATCATCGTCGAGACCACCAGCACGGGCTGCCGCCACAGCGTCAGGAAGGCGCGCTGGCCGATGGCCGCGATCCCCAGCAGGGCGAGCCGCAGGCCGCGCGCGGGGCGCCGTTCTCGGCGCGCGGTGCTCATGCCTCGCGCAGCGCCCGGCCCGTGTACGAGAAGAAGACGTCCTCGAGTGTCGCGAGCGCGATCGTCAGATGCACGATGTGGTACCCGCGGTCCTCGAGCAGGCGCGCCGCCCTTCGTCCGGTTCCCTCGCCCGGGCGCGCGTAGAAGTGCACCGACGTCGCCGACGGAAAGCGTGGACGCGCCACTCCCGCCGCGGCGAGCGCCTCGCGGTCCTCGGAGGCGATGACGCGGTCGGTCTCGAGCTCGACTCGCTCACCGGTCTCGAGGCCGCGCTTCAAGGACTCCGGCGAATCCTCGCAGAGGACCTTGCCCCGATCCATGATCGCGACCCGGTCGCACAGAAAGTCCGCCTCCTCCATCGAGTGGGTCGTCAGGATGATCGCGAGGTCCGGTTCCTGCTCGCGCAGGTCGTCGAACATGTCCCAGATCGACCGGCGGCTCTGCGGGTCGAGCCCCGTCGTGGGCTCGTCGAGAAAGAGGACGCGGGGCGCGTGGAGGACGCCGCGCGCGATCTCCAGACGGCGGCGCATCCCGCCGGAGAGCTGCCGCGAGATCTGGTTGCGCCTCTCCCAGAGACCGACCTGCTTCAGGCGCCGCTCGGTTCTCTCCCGCAAGAGGCGCCCGGAGAGCCCGTACATCTTTCCCTGGACGGCGAGGTTCTCGCGCACCGTGAGGTTTTCGTCCGTGGTCTGGGCCTGGGATACGGTCCCGATCGCGCGCCGCACCGACCCCTTCTCGGACATGATGTCGTGCCCCTCGACGCGGGCGGTGCCGGAAGTCGGAGGCATCAGCGTCGTCAGCATACGGATCAGCGTGGTCTTGCCGGCCCCGTTGGGGCCCAGCAGGCCGAACGTCTCGCCCCGCTTCACCGTGAAGGACACGGCGTCGTCGGCCACGAAGTCGCCGAACCGTTTGGTGAGCTTGTCGACCTCGATCGGCGAGATCACGCCTTTGGGTGCCCGCCGCCCGCTTCGACGACGAAGGTCTGGCCGGCCACGACCGTGGCGTTCATCGGCTGGAGGCGCACGGAGAACGTCTGCAGATCGCGGCTCTGGATGCCCCAGTTCTTGCGGGTGGCGAACTCCGAGCGCGGTTTGATCGACGCGATGCGGGCCTGGAAGCGGGCGTTGGGCCGCGCCTGCGGCCACACGGTCACGAGGTCTCCGACGGTGAAGGAGGAGAGCCTCTCTTCGGGAACTTCGGCGCGCAGATAGGGCGCCTCGATCTGGAGCGTGATCACGGGCTGCCCCGGCTCGACCCACTCGCCCATGCGGCGGTGGCGCGTGAGCACGGTGCCCGCCATGAGCGAGTGGAGAACGCCTTCCTTCTCGAAGACGCGGATCTTTTCGAGCCGCACCCGCAGCGATTGTTCCTCCGCATCGAGCTGGCCCTTTTCCGCTTCGCGCCCGCGGATCTCCGCGGCCAGCGCCTCGCGCTGGTGCTGGAGCGATTCGAGGCTCGCCGTCGGCGAAATGCCCTCCTTCACGAGCCGGCCGATCCGGCGCTCGTCCGCCGCGACCGAAGCGAACTGGGCGCGCAGCTTCCCGATCTCTTCGAGGCGCGTCAGGTCGCGGGCCTTGACCTGCGAGATCTGCCGCTCGATGTCGGAGGCATCCTCGGAGAGACCCGGCTCTTCGATCCGCGCCACCTCCTGGCCGGCCGAGATCGGCTCGCCCTCCTCGGGAACGCGCGTCGTCAGCCGACCCTTGCGCGAGAACGAAAGCGCGAGGCTCTGCTCCTCGGCGACGGCGAGCAGGCGCACGGGCTCCCCGGGATCGTTCTCACGCCGGACGAGCTCCCCGTACCCCCATGCCCCGGCCAAAGCGATTCCCACCGCCAGGACGACCCAGAGGGCCTTCTTCACAAAGCCCTAGCTTAAACCCGATCGGTAATGAGCGTCACCCGCCGAGGAGCAGACCCTCGACCTCTGCCAGGGCCTGCTCCGCGGGACAGGCCAGGGCAAGGTCGACGGCCGGCGACGCCGGCGTGGCCTTCGGGTTGATTTCGGCGGTCCACGCTCCTCTTTCCGCCGCCTCCGCCACCAGCGCCGCCGCCGGGTACACGACCGCCGAGGTGCCGACCGCGATGCAGATGTCGCAGTCCAGCGCGGCGCGCGCCCGCGACAGGGCCTCCGAGGGAATCATCTCGCCGAACCAGACGACGCCGGGCCGCGCCAGTCCGCCGCACGAGGGACAGCGCGGCGGAATCTCGTCGAAGGGCTCGTCGTGGCGCCACGCCGGCGGCGAGCCGACGCAGCGCGAGGCGCACGCGAGCTCCCAGAGAGAGCCGTGGAATCGAACGACGTTCTCGGTCCCCGCACGCTCGTGGAGGCCGTCGACGTTCTGCGTGACGAGGGTGAAGCGCGGAAATCGCCGGCTCCAGGCCGCGAGCACTTCGTGGGCGCGGTTGGGCCGTGCGCGCGCGACCAGGTCGCGCCGCCACGCATACCACTCCCAGACCAGATTCGGATCCCGGGTGAAGGCTTCGAGCGTCGCCAGCTCCTCGGGGCGGAAGTTGCGCCACAGACCTCCCGGTCCTCTGAATGTCGGGATTCCGCTCGCCGCCGAGACGCCAGCCCCCGTCACGACCGTGACCCGCTCAGCCTCGCGCAGGACGGCCGCCAGCCGCCGGATTCCCTCCTCGGACTCCACTCGCCCGATGATAAGGTTTCGGGCTCGCCGGCAGGCGCCCGGCGAATCCAACAGAGCGGAGACCAGCAGGACATGGCGAAAGAAACGCCCATCACCGTTGCGCGCGGCGACGGCATCGGCCCGGAGATCATGGACGCGACCCTCCTCATCCTCAAGGAGGGCGGCGCGCGGCTGGCGATCGAGGAAATCGAGATCGGCGAGAAGGTCTACCTTTCCGGCAACACGGCCGGCATCGCGCCTTCCGCGTGGGAGTCGCTCCGGCGGACGAAGGTCTTCCTGAAGGCCCCCATCACGACGCCCCAGGGCGGAGGCTTCAAGAGCCTCAACGTCACGACCCGCAAGACGCTGGGCCTCTACGCCAACGTGCGACCCTGCGTCTCCTATCACCCGTTCGTCGCCACGAAGCACCCCGTAATGGACGTCGTGATCGTCCGCGAGAACGAGGAGGACCTCTACGCCGGAGTGGAATACCGGATCTCGGCCAACGTGTACGAGTGCCTCAAGCTCATCACGCGGCCTGGCTCGGAGAAGATCGTCCGCTACGCCTTCGAGTACGCGCGGCGCAACAGCCGGAAGAAGGTCACCTGCTTCACCAAAGACAACATCATGAAGATGACCGACGGACTCTTCCACAAGGTCTTCGACGAGATCGGCAAGGAATATCCCGACATCGCCCAGGAGCACTGGATCGTGGACATCGGCGCCGCCAAGCTCGCCGACTCCCCCGAGGCCTTCGACGTGATCGTGATGCCGAACCTCTACGGGGACGTGCTGTCGGACGTCGCGGCCCAGATCGCGGGCTCCGTGGGGCTCGCGGGCTCCGCCAACATCGGGACCAATTACGCGATGTTCGAGGCGATCCACGGCTCGGCGCCGCGCCGGGCCGGGCAGAATCTCGCCAACCCGTCGGGCCTGCTGCTGGGCGGCGTCATGATGCTGGTGCACATCGGGCAGTCCGACATCGCGGAACGTGTCCACAACGCCTGGCTCACCACGCTCGAGGACGGCATCCACACGTACGACATCTTCGAGCCCGGCGTGTCCCGCGAAAAAGTCGGCACTCGCGAATTCGCCCAGGCCGTGGTCGCGCGGCTGGGCCGGCAGCCGAAGAAGTTGAAGGCCGTCACCTATGCGGCCGCGCCGCGCGAGGCGCAACCGCCGGAGCCGAAGCTGGAGTCGCCGTCGCGATCCCTGCAGGGCGTCGACGTCTACGTCAACTGGGAGAGCCGTGACTCCGACGCTCTCGCGGCGAAGCTTATGCCGCTGGCGGGGCCGGAGTTCCGCCTCACGATGCTGACGAGCCGCGGCGTCAAGGTCTGGCCGGACGGCCTTCCCGAGACGTTTCGGGGAGACCAGTTCCGCTGCCGGCACATGTCGGCCGACGGCGGAGAGGCGAAGCAGCCCGCGATCGTCGCGCTGCTCGGCCGACTGACCGGTGCCGGCCTTTCCGTCGCCCAGACGGTCAGTCTGTTTTCCTACGACGGCGAGCGCGGATACTCGCTCGGCCAGGGAGAGTGAAGATGGACAAGCCCCTCGTCGGGATCCTGATGGGATCCAAGTCCGACTGGGACGTGATGAAGAACGTCTCGGAGACGCTGTCGAAGTTCGGCGTGCCGAGCGAGAGCCGAGTGCTTTCCGCCCACCGCACGCCGCGCGAGACGGCGGACTACGTCGCCTCCGCGGCCTCGCGCGGGCTCGAAGTTCTCGTGGCCGGCGCCGGCGGCGCGGCGCATCTGGCCGGCGTCGCGGCCGCGCACACGACGCTGCCGGTGCTGGGCGTGCCGATGGAGAGCGCGTCGCTGAAGGGCCTGGACTCGCTGCTGGCGACCGCGCAGATGCCGGGCGGAATCCCGGTGGCGACGTTCGCGATCGGCAAGCCCGGCGCGGTCAACGCCGGTCTCTTCGCGGTCGCGATCCTCGCGGGCAAGAGGCCGGAGCTGTCGAAGAAGCTGGAAGATTTCCGCGCCGAGCAGGCGAAGAAAACCCTGGCGGAGAAGCTGGAATAGACAGCGGTCTTTCGCTTCCCCTCGTCGGCCTTCTGCTCGGGGCCTCCGTCGCCTCCGGACTCCGCCTCTACGCGACCGTCGCCGTGCTCGGTTTCCTCGGACGCACGGGCGCGCTCGTCCTTCCGGGCGACCTGAAGGTTCTTGAGAATCCCTGGGTCATCGGCGTGGCGGCGTCGCTCTATCTCGTCGAGTTCCTGGCCGACAAGATTCCGGTCGTGGACTCGATCTGGGACGTCGTGCACACGTTCATCCGGGTCCCGGCGGCCTCGCTGCTGGCGTGGGCGGCGACCTCGAGCGTTTCGGAGGAGTGGCGCCTCGTCGCGGCGCTCTTATGCGGAGGCGTCGCGCTCTCGACGCACGGGCTGAAATCGTCGACCCGGGTCGCGCTCAACACGAGCCCCGAGCCGGTGACGAACTGGATCGCGTCTCTGACGGAGGACGGTCTGACGGCGTTCGTGATCTTCCTCGCCGTCAAGTACCCTCTGGCGGCCGCCGCGGTCGCGGCGGTGGTCGTCGTCCTCGCGATCGCCGCCGCGGCGTGGATCGTGCGGACCCTCCGCCGATTCCTCCGCTCGCGCCGGACCGGGTCCGGAGCGGGGGAACTTGCCCTAAAATAGGCGGGCAAGAACGGCCGGCGAGGGAGGAACCATTCCATGGATCTGAGGGAGTACTCCGAGGAAGAACTGCTCGAGGCGGGTCGCGAGGCAATCAAACGCGAACAGTGGCCTCGGGCGACCGAGTTCCTGTCGGTTTATTACGAGCGCTATTCGTCCCGCGGCGAGAACGTGCCCGCGTCGGGCCTCGCCAGTTACGCGCTGTGCCTGGGCCACGGGCCGCAGCAGTGGAAGCGGGGGCTCGAGCTCTGCAAGAAAGCGCAGCACGCGGACCCGCGCAACCCCTACATCTACTGGGCGCTCGCGAATCTGCACCTGCTGGGCCGGTCCCGCAAGGAGGCACTCGAGTCAGTCGAGAGAGGACTGCGCGCCGCTCCCGACAACTTCATTCTGCTTCGGATGCGGAAAAAGCTCGGCGTGCGCCAGCCTCCACCGCTTCCCTTCCTCGACCGCAAGCACGCCCTGAACATCCGGCTCGGCCGGTTGATGCACCGGCTTCGCGGAAACGCCGCGGCATAGGGGCCACGGCTCACCGAGTCCGGGATCCCTCGGGCTGCGCCCGGGATGACGCGCGAAGGAGGGCGAGCCCTCTGCGCGCGTCACTTGACCGCGGAAATCTCCGTGACCGGGTGGATCTCCCAGCGCGTGCCGCGCGGATCGGGTGACGCCTCGTCGGGCTCGTAGTAGAGCCAGCCCGTGACGCGCACCTTCCGCCCGTGGAGCTTGCGGAGCGAATCGGTCGTGAAGTTGCCGCCCTTCTTCTGCCAGGCCGCAGTCACCTCGACGATGACCCACTTGCGCGTGTCGGTCTCGCCGGCCGAAGGCGCGAGCACGAGGTGGACGTCTCCGTCGCTCTCCTTCTCGACCTGCACGACGTAGCCCTCGACCGTCGCTCCCTTGGACTCCGAGAACGCGCTCTTGTCCTTCTTCGAGAGCATCGAGTCGAGCGTCACCGCGGAATCCACGTCGGCGGCCTTGGGAGCGCTCGTGCGGCCGCGAAGCTTCTTGGCTTCGGCCGTCTCCCCCTTGTCCTCCTGCCCGGCGGCCACGAGCGTACCGGCGAGGAACAGGAGTCCCGCAGCAATTCGGAGGCCGCGCTGGATCATGACTTCTCCCCCTTCGATTCCATCCTACGCCTCGCGCTCGCCCAGATCAGCACCCCCGCCACGATCGCGAGGTCTCCCAGGTTGAAGACGCCGGTGTGCAGCGCACCGGCGCGCAGCTGAAGAAAGTCGACGACGCGCCCGCGGACCAGCCGATCGATCAGGTTGCCGAGGCCTCCGCCCAGGATCAGGGCCACGCCGACGCTCTCGGCGAACGGGCGGCTCCCGGCGCCGCGCAGCAGCCAGACGATGGCCGCGAGCAGTCCGACGCCGACGAGTACGACGAAGACCGCGAACCGCACCCACTCCGGCAGCCGCTCGCCCAGGCTCAAGAACGCTCCGACATTCTCGACCAGCGCGACCCGCAGCAGTCCTCCGAGGAGCTCGATCGGAGGATGCCCCGAGAGGAGCGCTCGCGCCGCCGCCTTCGCGGCCTGGTCCGCCGCGGCCGTGGCCGCGACGACGAGCGCGAGAACCGTTCGCCTGGACAGCCTACGACTTCGACGCCAGGGACGACTTCACGTTGACGAGATCGATCGGAAGCGCCTGGTAGTTCTCGACCTCGATCCGGTGATTCTTCCGGTCCCACGTGACTTTGGCCGCCGGCACGAGCTTTCCTTCGCCCTTGCCTGTCTTGTCGAGATGGATCTCGGCCACCGTGACCTGGTACTGCATGGACCGCGTGTTGTGAAAGGCCTCGCCCATCGCGATTCTCCGGTTCGTGGCGACCACGATCCTCCGGCCGCCGTCGGGCAGCGATGTCTGCCGCGCGTAGTAGAGGTCGTAGCCGATCGAGTTGGGCGTGCGCATGTAGCCGACCGGTGGCCGAATCGACTCCAGCACCTTCAGGAGCTGATCCTCGCCGCCCTCCTGAAGCGCGGCCAGAAGCTTCTCGCGTTCCTCGTCGGTCGACCAGCGGTTGATCGTGATGTCGACGACGCCGGCCCTGCCGGACTGCATGCTCGCCGCGAAGGCGGTGAGTTTCTCGACGGGTTGCGGTTTCCCCTGCGCCGTGACCAACGCCACGCCGGCAAGGAGCACCAGGACGGAGACGAAGGGGGCCCGGTTCGGGCGCATGAGAGTCCTCCCTGTCCCGGGAAGTCTATTCGGACTGGATCCGGCGAGCCATCTGGAGGAGGACTTCCGCCGGGCGCACGGCGATGAGGCCCGCGCCCGGCGGTTCCGGGTCGGATTGGGAACCGATCAGAACGTCAACGCCGCGTGGACGGACCAGCCGTCGCTCGTGGCGCCGTCGACGGTGGCGCCGTATGCGCTCCACGTGTAGCTGCCGGCCGGACCGTCGAACTGCACGAACAGGTCGCCGAAGTTGCCGGCCGGGGCGGGCACCTGCATCATGGACAGCGGCGGCACCGTGACGGTGGTGGAGTTCTCAACGCCGTTCCCCACGGCCCTCACCGTGAAGGTTCGTGCAACCGCCGTGTCGAAATTGGCGACCCCGACGTTCGTGCGAAAGACGGTGTCCTGCCGCAGTCCCATCGACACCCCCCGGCCTCCTCCGAACAGGTCATTCACGGGCACCGCCGGGAAAAACTGATTGAGGGAGCCCCCGGCGCCGTTGGTTGTATAGATCCGGGACCCGCCATCGATCGAGGCGGAGGTGTCCGGGGTGACGTTGTCCGACAGGACGCCGACGGCGAGGATGCTCCCCAGACCCGTCTCGTTTAATTGGGCACCCACGAAATCCCGATAGAAGAACACGGTATTCGCGGGAATGGTCACGATCTGCGGGATCTTCGATCCATTCGGCACGCCGGCGGACAGGAAACCGACGGCCACCTTCTGCGGAGTGCTTCGATAGTTCGCGAGCTGGACATCCGAGCGCCACAAGACCTGGTTGTTCGCGCCCAGGATGTGTCCCGCCGCGGCGAAGGCGATCGCCGTCGAGGTCGCGTCGAGGAGCAGCGCCTTGCGTTCCAGCTGCTGGGAGTGGAGACGCTCCACCAGCTCCGTGGCCGTCGCCGTGCCGGCGGTCATCATGGGACGCTCTCCCACGTCGACGACCGACATGCCTGCCCGCCGTTCCTGAACCTGCGCGCACAGAACGGCCGATGACAATACGAAAACGATCGCTACCGTGAAGTTCCTCTTCATGCTTTCTCCTTATTGAGCGGTCGGGCTCGATGGAACCGGGACGACACCGGGTACCCACGAGGAAAGCCTCAAGAGTCGGATTCAGCCGCGAGCGGGTTTTTCCGCAATACTAACCGAGAACACCGCCGGGCCGGCACGGAACCTGCTCTTCCCCCCCGGCGTGACCGTCGTCGAACGGCTGCAGGAGCGCGGCATACGTCGCATCGGCTCGCCGAAGAAGGGCTTTCGTTACCGAGGCCCGAACGGCACCCGTGTGTCGAAGGTCGAACGGGAGCGCATACGGGAGCTCGTGGTGCCGCCTGCCTGGACCGACGTGTTCGTGGACACATCTCCCGGCTCCCCGGTGCAGGCGATCGGCCGGGACCGCGCGGGCCGCTGGCAGTACCTCTATTCCGAGAAACAGACCCGTATCCGCGAGAAGCGCAAGCGCGAGCGCCTTCTCGCATTCCTGCGCGCTCTGCCCGCGCTACGGGCGCGCGTCGCGCGGGACCTGCGCGGGGACGAGCTCTCGCGCGAGCGCGTGCTGGCGGCGATGGTGCGTTTGCTCCTGCGCGCCTTTCTGCGGCCGGGAAGCCAGGTCTATGCCCGGGAAAACGGAACGTACGGGCTGGCCACGCTTCGGCCCAAACACGTCCGCGTGCAGGGACGGCGCGTGACGCTGTCGTATCCGGGCAAAGGCGGCAAGCCGCAGGTGCGCGAGATCGACGACGCGGGCGCGGCGCGGGTGGTGCGGGCGCTGCTCAAGGATCCCGGCCCCGAGCTCTTCCGTTACCGCGCTCTCGACGGAACCTGGGTCAACGTCCGCCGGCGCCACATCAACGAATACCTCCGCGAGATCGGCGGATCGCGGTTCACCGCTAAGGATTTCCGGACGTGGGCGGGGACGCTGCTCGGAGCGTGCGCGCTGGCCCGCGCGGGCTATCCGTCTCCGCCCTCGGCGAGGTCGATTCGCAGCGCCGTCGCCCGCGCGATGCGCGAGACCTCGCAGCTTCTAGGCAATACGCCGGCCGTCTGCCGTGCGTCCTATGTCAGCCCGGCCGTCCTCGACGCGTTCGCGCAGGGCCGGCTTCTCATCGATCCTCCCTCGCTCGATGCGCTCGTCCGCGGCTCCTCGCGCGCGCTGTCGTCGGCCGAACGGCGCCTCTCGCGCCTGATCATGAACGGAGATCGCGCCCCGAAAGCGCCCGCCGCGCGGCGCGCCGCCCGCTGACGACCGCCGCCGGCACGGTCCCGCTCATCTCTGCAATCGTCGCCTCCCCCGCGAAGAAGAGCGTGTCCTCGATCGGACGCGCGAGCCGCGCCGGCGCGTTCGCTCCGCCCACCACCTGGTAGCTGTACGCGCCTCGGAAGAAGGGATCGCGGCTCCAGTCGTGGAAGTGCGCCGCGACGAGGAGACGCCGGGCCCGGCGACGCGCGATGCCGAAGAGCGAGCCCAGGCTCTCCAACGCGGCGTTGAGGCGGGCCTGCGGAGACGACGCGAGCAGGCGTGTCGCGCGCGGACCGCCGGCCCATGCCGTCAGCATCGGGGCTTCCACCGGCGCGGCGCTCCACCAGGTCGGCAGCGGCGCGGAGAAAGAATGAAAGAACCCGGCGAGCGGACCGTCGGGAAGCTTCTCGCGCCAGAAGTCTTCGCGGAAGCGCAGGACGATGCGAACCACGTCTCCCATTGCGATTCCCGCCAATGCCCGGCGCGCGGGTGCCGGATCCGGGTCGAAGGAGATCGCGCCGCGGGCGCCGGGAGGCTCCTGGAGAACGCCCGCCGAGACCGTCAAGATCGCGCGCCTGGCCCGGTGGCGCTCGCCGCCGGCCGTCGTCACGTCGACGCGTCCGCGCCTCCAGTGCACCTGGCGCACGGCGGCCGAAGTGCGCACTTCACACCGCCCGTTCTGCAGCTGCGAACGCAGCCACCGGATCACACCGTCATAACCGGAAATGATCCGGAACTGCGCCCGCTCGTCCGGCGTCTCGGGCTCCTGGCCCGCCGTCGACAGCGACTGCTCGCTGGCGCGGTCGACCGGCGCCGCGTCGTAGCCCTCGACGAAGGAGGAAAAAAGCTTCCGGTCGATCGGGGATAGAGAGCGCTGCGCGCGGAGAAACTCCGCCACGGAGCGATCGGGGCCCGAGGTGCGCATCCGCTTCGTCAGCGCCTCGAAACGCTTCCAGACGTCCGGAAGGAACTGCACCCGGCCGCCCTGCCGGGTCAGGTGCGCGTTGGGAATGCGCACGACGAGAAGCCCGGCCTCCTGAACGATCCGGAAGAGCTCCTCGCTGCGGCCGTGCACGAACTCGGCCCCAAGCTCGACAGGAAGCGGCCAGCCCGGCGGGCGCTCCGTGCGCACGCGCCCTCCGAGGCGCGATCGGCCCTCGAGCAGCAGCACCGAGCGTCCCCTTTCGGCGAGCTCGCCTGCGGCCGAAAGGCCCGCGGCGCCGCCTCCGACGACGATCACATCCCAGATCTTCACGACTCCACCGTCCGCAATTCGGCATGAGTATGAGGCCGGCACGCTTCGTGCTAAGTCTTTCGGCGGATCTGGGCAAGAAGGGAGACGTCATTGAGCATCGGGTTCGGCAAGACTCCGGCCGGGGACTCGAAAAGCGGCGCCGTGATCGCGGGCTCAATCGGTTCCTACGAGCTTCGGGAGCGGATCGGCGCCGGCGGATTCGCCACCGTCTTCAGAGCCTGGGACGCGTCGACCAACCGGGAGGTCGCGATCAAGGCGTGCTCGCTCGGCCCCGAAATGCACGAGAGGTTCTTCCGCGAGGCCGAGCTCGCCGGCCGCCTCCACCATCCCAACATCACCGAGATCTACGGGTCCGGAATGGAGGGCGACACCCCGTTCATCGTCCAGGAGCTCCTGAGCGGCGAGGACCTTTCGGCGCTAATCGCCCGCCGCGAGCCGAGCACGCTTTCGGCGAAGATCGGGATCCTGCGGGGCGTGGCGGAGGCGCTCGACCACGCCCATCGTGCGGGCGTGATCCACCGGGACGTCAAGCCGTCCAACGTCCGCGTGCTCGAGGACGGCTCGATCAAGCTCATGGACTTCGGCATCGCCAAGGCCCTCGGCGCCTCCTCCAACCTCACCAAGAGCGGGATCGCCGTGGGTTCGATCGGCTACATGTCTCCCGAGCAGGTTTCCGGCGATCCGGTCGACGAGCGCGGTGACATCTTCTGCCTCGGAGTGCTCGCCTACGAGCTCCTCGCCTTCCAGCCGCCGTTCAAGAGCGACAACCTGTTCCGGCTGCTCGAGATGATCGTCAAGGAGGATCCGGATCCGCTGCTCGAGGTCGCTCCGGACGTCCCGACGGAGCTCGCCGCGGTCGTCGCGCGGGCGATGCAGAAGAACCCGACGGATCGCTTCGCCTCCGCGGCCGAAATGCGCGATGCTCTCTCCTCGATGCGACCGGCGGAAAAAGAGAGCCCGCCGATCCTGGTCGTGGACGACGACGCCGCGGTGCGCGAGGGTCTTGTGCGCCTGCTCCGGGACGAAGGGTACCGTGCGGTCGGCGCGACCAACGGGCTCGAGGCGCTCGCGAAGGCGCGCGCGGAAATGCCGCGCCTGATCCTCCTCGATCTGAAGATGCCGGTGATGGACGGCTGGCAGTTCCTGCAGGAGTGGAACGCCATGAAAACCGATGCGCGCTGCCCCGTCGTCCTGCTCTCGGGGCTGTCCTTCATCCGCGACGCTCCGGGTGTGGCCGACTTTCTGTCCAAACCGGTGGACGCCGGCCGCCTCCTCGCCTGCGTCCAGCGCCTCGGAGCACGCGCCTCGGAAAAGACGACTTAGCTCGACCGGCGAGGATCTTGCAGCGACGAGCGGCATGCTGCTGCTCGAAGCCCTCTTCGCCCTCCTCCGCCGTTCGCTGGGGACCATCGTCCGGGCGATTTTCGGATGGGCGACGCTCGCGCTCTTCGGGGAAGTGCGCGCTTCGGAGCGGACGCTCCTGTCGGCGATCGTCGGCGCGGCGGCGGCCTGGCCCTTCATGGTGGCCGGAGTCTTCCTTCCGAAGCAGGCGGCCCTGGTGCTCGCGTTCCTCCCCATTCCGAAGCACACGCCGGATTCCCTGGTGCGAGTCGTCTGGATCGTCGCGACGGTCCTGATCCCCCTGGCGGTGGGCTGGACGCTCAGCCGCAAGGCCCGCTCCACCCACGGCAAGATTCGGCAGCTCCTGCTCGGGTTCCCGGCCACGCTCGGCCTGGGTCTGGCGTTTCTCTTCGCGTGCTTCGTCGTGCCCGTGCGCAAGCTCGCGGCGCTGCTCCGCGGCCGCAAGGAGGAGCACGTCCCGCTGGCGGTGCCCGCGAAGGAATACCACGCGACGGCGGGGCGGCTGCGCGAAGCGCTCCAGCGGGGAGGCATCGAGGTGTCCCCGGCGCCGGCGCCCTGGGGCACGCGCGTCCTCGGCCGCATCCTCCACGTCTTCGGCAGCGCCGTCTTCGGGACCTACCTTCCCGCGAACCTCGAGTACCTGACGTCGCCCGATCTCTCGCTGACGATCTACCCCAACGGGGTCGGGATCCTCGGACGCGAAGGACCCGCGGCGCGCGCCCACGCCCTGATCGCGGAGACCGCGACGGCGACGGAGGCCCTCCAGTGCATGTCGCCAGAGGGGCAGAACCTCGAGAAACGCATCAAGGCCCTCTGGGAGATCCGTGCCGAGCGCGAGCGGTTCGACCGCGAAGCGACGGACGTCGCGGCGCAACTCGCCCGGACGCCGCTCGAATTCCACGACTGGGAGATCCTGTATCGCGAGCTTCTCCAGTCCGTGGTTGCTTCGCGCGGCGCCTCGCGCCTGATCCAGGCGGCGGTTCGCGAGAGCGCGCCGGAGACGCGGCGTCCGAGGCGCTCGGTCTCGGGCCGCGTGCGGCGCGCGGGACGGCAGGCCGGCTCCTACGGTCGAGAGAAGCTCACGAAAGCCGCGGCCGACCGCGGCGAAAAGCTCGTCGAGGTCCTGGCGGGAAGGCTCCTGCGCTTTCTGTCTCCGCGCCGACGCTGAGGGTCACTTCTTCGGAAGAGGGCCGACGTCCCGGTCGAACCCCGGCAGGATCGCCTTGATGAAGGCGTTCTTGAGGAGCCCGCCGAGGACCTCCCACATGCTCGACTTCGCGTCTCCGACGGGCCCTTCGATCGTCGTCGCCGTGGCCACCTGGTCGTGCTTGCGGTTCTTGAGGAGCTTCGATGCCGCGTCGACCACGCCCTCGTAGACCTTCTTGAAGAACGGCTTCCCGGCGTCCTGGCTCTTGTCGTAGACCTCGACGTCGCGGAAGATCGGTTTGACCCAGCCTTGCATGTAGCCGTTGTGCACGCGGACCTCGGCGTTGAGCAGGAACTCGCCGGCGAAGACGTCGAACTTGCCGTACGCGCGGAAGACATCGTTGAGCTTCGGAAGAGGTGTGGGCCCGATCTCGAGCTTGATGTCGAAGTCTCCTCCGCGCACCTTCGACTGGAACGACGCCATGACCGTGGCCTCGCCCGCGTCCATGAACTTGCCCTTGAGCTTCGCCGTGGCGCTCTGGCCCGGCGGCGTGTTCGTCAGCCCAGTGACGTCGGAGTTCAGGTGCGTCACGAACACGCGATACCCGGGACTCTTCGTCTTGTCGATGAGCTCGACCTCGGACTCCGTCATACGGAACCGGTCCAGCCGCATGTCCCACGGCGGGGCCGTCTCGTCCGCCGTCCTCTCGGCCGCCTTCTTGTTCGCCGCGGGCAGTAGCCCCTTCTCGGCGGCCGCCGGAGGTTTGCGCACGTAGCCGATCTTGACTTTCTCGATGGAGATCTCGGGCAGGACGAGGCGACGGACCCGAGGCGCGAACTCGACCTCGCCGGCGGTCGACAGAGTTCCGCCGGACACCGTCACGTTCCAGTGCGCCACGACGGGGGCGAAGTAGTCGAGCGGAATGCCAGTCAAGTGGAACTGGCCTTGGACGCCGGTGTAGGGCTCGGCCAAAAAGTCCGCGTTGCCCTTCAGGTCGGCCTTGCCCGATTCGAAGACGACGGCGGACGCTTCCACCGGCGACGGGTAGGTGCGGTCCTTCGAATGAATGTTGCGGATGTTCGAGGCGCGCGCGTTCAGCTGCGTGATTTTCAGCGGCCTCTGCGGATCGTCGTCGATGTAGGTCAGCTCGCCGTCGCCGATGCGAAGCAGGTTGATCTTCAGCGGATAGATCGCCTCGACGGCCTGCTGCCAGCCCTTCTGCTTGACGGGGGTCTCGTCCTCCGCCTCGGCGCGCAGCTGTTCCAGGTTCACGTACGCCTTGGGCCGATCGATCCGAAAATCGGCGACGACGCGCAGGAACAAGATCTCCCGCCACTGCACACTCGCGTGAAGCGTCGGAACGACCAGGATCGCAGGCTCCGGATGGGCGGTCTGGCGAATGACGAGGTTCTTGAGCGTCAACGACAGGCCCAGAGGATGCAGGCGCGCCTGCTCGATGCGCGCCTCGTAGCCCTTCAGGCTCCGATTCATCTTTCCTTCGATCGACCGGCGGAGCGGCTCGTTCGGCACGAGCCCGGCCAGCACGAGGAAGACGATCAATCCGGCGAATGCGATGCCGGCCTTTCCCCAGCCGCCCGGCCGCCAGCGGGGACGCGGACGACGCGCGGCGGGCCGCGTATCGGACACACGTTCTTTCGGAGCCGTCGAAGCCTTCACGAAGAAGTTTTTTCGCAAAGGCGGTGCCAGCGAAGAAGAGGGAATAAAGAAAGAGGCTGGCGGATCTTGAATCCGCCAGCCCCGTGGAAATGCTGAATGACTGGTTGACTTACTCGGACTCTTCCTCGGAACCGGGCTTGTTGGTGCCCTGTCCCTGCTTGCCGCCCTCGGAGCCGCGGCCGCCCTCGCCCTGCTCTTCGCGGGGCTGGTTCGGGTTGGCCTGCTTGCCCTGACCCGGACGGTTCTCGCCTTCGCTGCCCTGGCCCGGACGTCCCTGACCCTGGCCCTGGCCGCTCTGGCCACCTTGACCCTGCTGACGATTGTCCCGATCCGCCATTGGAAACCTCCTCTGAAAAGTGGGAAGAGCTTTCTTCCAACTCTCCGCTTTTCAAGAAACGTGCCGGGTCGATGGTCCGACGATTTTTTGGGCATGCGCCATGCAATGACACCTTCACGAAGGAGGTGACCATGGGTCTCGTCCTCTTGATCCTGCTGGTTCTGCTTCTTCTCGGAGCGATTCCGACGTGGGGCTGGAGCCGCAACTGGGGCTACGGGCCGAGCGGAATCCTCGGCGTCATCCTCATCGTCATCGTCGTTCTCTTACTCACAGGCAGGTTGTAGATCAGGCCCGGCGCGGCATAAAAAGCGACTGTGAACGAGTCGCCGCGCCGGGTTTTTCTTCTTTCGCCGGCCAGCGCGTCCGGCGAGCGCGCGACGCTTCTACTCCGCGAGGAGGCCCAATTCGACCTGGCCCGGCGTCTTCGGTCCCCCGAAGGCGCTCCGCTGGGCGCCGTGTACTCATTCGTGTCGGGCCTCTACTTTCGCGGGAAGCTGACGTACGCCACGCGCTTTTCGCCGGAATCCGTTTTCATCATCGTGCCGGGCGCGGGCCTGGTTCCCCCCGCGACTGCCGTGCGCCGGCGCGACCTGCTTCGTTACGCGCGTGTGCCGGTTTCGCCTGCGGAACCGAAGTACCGCCGACCCTTTCTGCGCGACGTGCGGCGGCTGGAGCGCGACGCAGGCCCCGAGACGACGGTCGTCCTGCTCGGCTCGATCGCCACGGACAAGTACTGCAGCGTCCTCCTGGAGGTTTTCGGACCTCGCCTTCTCTTTCCCTCCGAGTTCGTCGGCCGCGGCGACATGAGCCGCGGAGGGCTCCTCCTGCGCGCCGCGCGGGAAGGCCGCGAGCTCACCTACGCGCCCGTGGCTGGCGCCGTCCGTCACGGTCCAAGGCCCGCCAAACTCGATCCGAAGACGCGTGTGCGCGAGTGACGGCTCCGGTCGGCCCCGTCAGGCGTCGGACAGAACCTTGCGGACCGCCTGGAGCACCTCGGCCGATCCGTAGGGTTTGCGGATCGCGACGTGGACTCCGTGCTTCCCGATCGCCTCCCGCTGCTCGGCGTCGATATTGCCGCTGGCGATGATGCAGCGCAGCTTAGGATCCCTCTCGCGCATCTTCAGGAAAGCCTGCCAGCCTCCGAGTCGGGGGAGAGAAAGATCGAGCAGGACGGCCGAGATCTGGTCGGCATGGCGGGCGTGCGTCTCGACCGCCTCGATGCCGTCCACGGCGGTCAGGACGTGGAAGCCCTCCTCTTCGAGGAGATCGCGGATCGGCGCCAGGAGCGCCTCCTCGTCCTCGACGAGCAGAACCGTCGGAGCCCCTCCCGAGTCGGCGCGTATACGATCTTCCCCGCGACGCTCCTGCGCCGACCCCGAGGAACGGCGGCGTCCCTTCGTCGGTTCGGGGTACCCGGACGGAGGCCCGCCGTGGTCGGAGGCCGGCAGATAGATTTGAAACGTCGTTCCATTTCCGGCGGCGCTCTCCACGTCGATGAAGCCCCGGTGCCCGTTGACGATGCCATAAACGACGGCGAGGCCGAGGCCCTGTCCTCCCGTTCCTTTCGTCGTGAAGAACGGCTCGAAGATCCGACGCCGGGTCTCCTCGTCCATGCCCGTCCCGGTGTCGGATACGCAGACCTCGACGTATTTCTCCTCCTGCGCCTCGGGGAACCGGGAGCGAAGATTCTCTCCATCGGCCACGGAGGTACCGAGCGTCAGGGTTCCGCCTTCCGGCATGGCATCGCGCGCGTTGACGGCCAGGTTCAGAACGGCCTGATGGATCTGATTGGGGTCCGCGTGGATGCGCGGCACATTCGCATCGAGTTTCGTCGAGACCCGGACCTGCTTGGGAAACGTTTCGCGGAGCATCGAGGTGACCTCGCGCACGACACCGTTGACGTCCGTGGGCTCGTAGGACGGCTCTCCCTTGCGGGCGAACGTCAGGAGCTGCCGGACGACGGCGGTCCCGCGCTCCACCGCCTTCTGGATCGCCGCGGCGCTCTCGGTCCGCTTCTTCGCGTCCCCCGAGCGCAGGAGCAGCGACCCGTGCGCCGAGATGATGTTCAAGAGGTTGTTGAAGTCGTGCGCGATTCCTCCCGCCAGCCGGCCGATGGAATCGAGCTTCTGCACCTGGCGCAGCTGGTCCTCGAGTCGGACGCGCTCGGTGACGTCGCGCAGGTTACCCTGCATGACGCTGTGTCCGCCGAAGTCGTACGTGTTCGTGATGACTTCGACTTGCACGCGCTGGCCGTCGCGGGTCAGCATGGCCACTTCGGCCTCGAAGGAGATCCCATTGGCTTTGGCCTCGCGGAAACGCTGCTTCGCCAGGTGGGGATTCTCGAAAAGGCCGATGTCCCAGGGTGTCCGGCCAACGAGTTGATCCCGGGAGATGCCGAGCAGCTCGATTAAGTAGGGGTTGGCGTCGAGGATCTCGCCGCTGGAGGCGTCGAGGAGCCAGATGCCTTCCTGCGCCGTCTCGAAGATGCGCCGGTAGCGCGATTCCGAGGCTTTCAGCGCATTCTCAGCGGCCTTGCGCTCGGTAATGTCGTCGATCGCCATGAGCAGAACGGCCTCGGCGGCCAGAGACACACGCCGTGCGTTGAGCAGGAGCGTCTTGTGCCCGAGAGTCTCGATGTCCACGTCGAGCTCGTAGTCGTGCAGGGGAGCTTCCCGCGTCAGCTTCGAGAGGCGCGACCTCAGGGTCGGATCTTCCTTGTCCAGGCCCCACATCTCCAGGAAGTCCATGCCCTCGGTCAGGATCGACGTCGTCTGGAACGTCCGATAGAAGGACTGGTTGGCTGCGCGGATCCGGAGGTGTCCGTCCAGCACGAGCAGGGCCTCGCGGACCGTCTCGACGAGGGCCTCGGCGTACTCGCGCGCCCGGTTGACCTGCTCGAGGCTGCGCTTCAGGGGATCGATGTCGAAAATCCCGAGCACGGCCCCGTCGGTCCGATTGTCCATCGTGCGGTACGGGCGCGCCCGCATGAGATACCAGTTCCCCTGGTCGTCCTGGATTTCCATCTCATGGCTCGCGACATTCGTGATCACGTCCGAGACGATGGCGTCGAGGTCCGCGATCGTGACGCTCTGCTTGATCTCCGCGATGCGACGTCCCACGTCCAGGGC
>JBKOZO010000153.1:0-5505 GCA_046725935.1 Acidobacteriota bacterium
ACGCCATCCTCTGCGGACAGGTTGGAATCGGCGGCTCCTCGACCCTGGGAAGGCGCGTCACTCTCGCCGGGCAGGTCGGAATCTCGGACCATGTCACCATCGGAGACGGCGCGATCCTCACCGGACAGGCCGGCATCGCGCGTCAGGCGAAGGTCCCGGCGGGGGCTGTGCTCTCGGGGATGCCGGCGCTTCCGCACCGCGAGTTCTTGAAGCGCGCGGCGCTGCTGGGCCGGCTCGAGGCGGCGTTGGAGAGGCTGACGGCCCTCGAGAAGAAGCTCTCGGTACGGCGTTAGGAGGCGGCGTGGAACTGGGAATCAACGAGATCCTGAAGACTCTCCCGCACCGTTATCCGTTCCTGCTGGTGGATCGGATCCTGGAGATCGTGCCGGGCAAGCGCGCGGTGGGAATCAAGAACGTCACGTTCAACGAGGAGTTCTTCCAGGGACACTTCCCGGGAAATCCCGTGATGCCGGGCGTGCTCGTCCTCGAGTCGATGGCCCAGGTCGCCGGCGTGATGCTGCTCGGCGTCGTTCCGGAGAAGGAGAAGAAGCTCCTGTATCTCTCGGGCGTGGATCGCTGCAAGTTCCGGCGTCCCGTCGTGCCGGGCGATCAGCTCCGCATCGAGGCCGAGGTCATGTCGCTGAAGGCTAAAGTCTGCAAATGCCGCGTGACGGCGACGGTGGACGGCAATCTCTGCACCGAGGCGGAGCTTCTTTCGGTGCTGGTGGATCGCCCGTGAGCGTCGAGATTCACCCCAGCGCGGTCGTCTCGCATTCGGCACGGCTCGGCGACGACGTCTCGATCGGACCCTACGCCGTGATCGGCGACGACGTGGTGCTGGGCGCACGCACGCGGGTGGGCGCCCACGTCTCGATCCAGGGCCCCGCGATCTTCGGCGAGGAGAACCGGATCTTTCCGCACGCGGCGCTGGGCTGCGACCCCCAGGACCTGAAGTACCGAGGCGAGCCGACCCGGCTCGTCGTCGGCTCGCGCAACACGTTCCGCGAGTTCATGACGGTCCACCGCGGGACGCCGGGCGGTCACGGCGAAACCGTGATCGGCGACGACAACTACTTCATGAACTTCTCCCACGTGGCGCACGACAACCGCATCGGCTCGCGCGTCGTTCTCGCCAACGGCGCCGTGCTCGCGGGCCACGTGGAGGTCGGCGACTACGCGATTCTCTCGGCGTACTCCGGCGCGCACCAGTTCATCCGCATCGGCCGCTACGCCTTCGTCGGCGCCTACTCGCCGCTCCGGCGTGACGTGCTGCCGTACTGCCGCACGGACGGCGCCGAGGGAGAGGTCAAGACGTACGGCTTGAACACCGTGGGTCTCAAGCGCCACGGGTTTTCCGACGAGCGGATCGAGGCGCTGCAGAAGGCCTACCGGCTGCTGGTCAAGTCCAAGCTGAACACCAGCCAGGCCCTCGCGCGAATCGCCGAGGAGCTCCCGGGGCAGCCCGACGTGGAGGAGCTCGTGGCGTTCATCCAGGGGAGCGAGCGGGGCTTCATCAAGTGAGGGGCGCCCGGGCGTGACGGTGTCCGACCCGGTTCGTCTCGCCGTGGTGGGCGTGGGCCACCTCGGGCGTCATCACGCCCGGCTCGCCTCGGAGCTGCCCGGCGTGTCGCTCGTGGGCATCCACGACCACCACGAGGGGCGCGCCGAAGAGGTCGCGCGCGAGCGAGGGCTGACGGTCCTCTCGGGTCCCGAGGAGGTCGCGCGGCGGGCCGAGGCCGTCGTCATCGCGACGCCGACGAGCTCCCACGGCGCGCTGTCGCGCTTTTTCCTGGAGCGGGGACTCGACGTCCTGGTCGAGAAGCCGATCACCGAGGAAGTTTCCGCGGCCACGGCGCTGGTGGACCTGGCCCGGGAGCGCCGCCGGGTCCTCGGCGTGGGCCACGTCGAGCGCTACAACCCGGCGGTCGCCGCGGTTCTGGCGCGCGTGCCCGAGCCCGTGTTCATCGAGGGACACCGGCTGGGCCTCTTCGCCCCGCGCAGCCTGGACGTGGACGTCGTCCTGGACCTGATGATCCACGACCTGCAGATCGTGACCGACCTCGTGCGCCGGCCGGTGCGGGAGATCCGCGCGGCGGGGATGCCGGTGGTCACGTCCAAGGTCGACATCGCCAACGCGCGGATCGAGTTCGAGGGAGGGTGTGTCGCCAACCTCACGGCCTCGCGTGTGTCCGCCGAGCGCATGCGGAAGCTCCGGGTCTTCGGCAAGTCGCTGTACTGCTCGGTCGACATGCACGAGCGCTCGGTCCAGGCCTTCGCTCTGGGCGACGGAAGCGGGCCGTCCCGGATCGTCCCGGTGACGGTGCCCGTCGAGCCGGGGGACCCGCTCGCGCGGGAGCTGTCCGATTTCGTGGCGGCCGTCCGCGAGCGGCGCGATCCCCTGGTCTCGGGCGAGGTGGGCCGCGACGCGCTGGTCCTGGCCGAGCGCGTGCGCGAGGCCATCGCCGAGCATCGGGCACGGTCCGGAGCCGAGAGATCGTGAGCCGCCCGCGCGTGGGGCTCGTCGGAGGCAGCGGGGTTTACGATCTCTCGGCGATCGAGAATCTTTCCGAAGAGCGGGTCGACACTCCTTTCGGCAAGCCGAGCGACTCGTATTTCTGCGGAACGCTGAACGGCGTGCCCGTCGCGTTTCTGTCGCGGCACGGCCGCGGGCACCGCGTCGGCCCGTCCGAGATCAACTACCGCGCGAACGTCTGCGGCTTCAAGATGCTGGGCTGCGACGCCGTCCTGTCCGCGTCGGCCTGCGGCAGCCTGAAGGAAGAGCTTCCTCCCCGGATGGCCGTCGTTCCGGATCAGTTCATCGACCGCACGCGGCATCGCGCCGACACCTTCTTCGCCGACGGCATCGTGGGACACGCGGGCCTCGCCGACCCGGTGTGCCCCTCGCTTTCGGAGACGCTGGAGCAGGCCGCCCGCGCCGGAGGCCTCGCCGTCCGCCGCGGCGGGACGTACGTGTGCATGGAGGGGCCTCAGTTCTCGACACGCGCGGAGTCGAACCTGTACCGGTCCTGGGGCGCGGACATCATCGGGATGACGAACCTGACCGAGGCGCGGCTGTGCCGCGAAGCCGAAATCTGCTACGCGAGCCTCGCTCTGGTCACCGACTACGACTGCTGGCGGGAGGAGACGGAGGACGTCTCGGTCGAGGTGATCCTGTCGATCCTGCGGGAGAACGCGGACGCGGCGCGCCGTTCCCTCGCAGGCGCGGTGACGCGCGTGGATCCCGGGCGCGCCTGCGCCTGCCGCGACGCCATGCGCTTCGGCGTCATCACCGACCGCGCCGCGATTTCGCCGGCGACGAAGGAACGGCTCCGGCCGGTCATCGGGAGGTACCTCTGAAGAGCCACGGACGCATCGTCGTCACGGGCTCGGTGGCGTTCGACTACCTGATGACGTTCCCCGGGAAGTTCACCGAGCATCTGATCCCGGACCGCATGTCGCGGTTGTCGGTGTCGTTCCTCGTGGACGAGATGCGCCGCGTGCCCGGAGGCTGCGGCCCGAACATCGCGTACGGGCTCGCGCTGCTGGGCGAGCGGCCGATCCTCCTGGCGACCGCGGGGCAGGACGCTGCGGAGTACCGGGACCGGCTGGCCGCGGAGGGCGTCGACGTCTCGTGGCTGCGCCTGGAGCCCGATCTCTTCACGGCCTCGTTCTTCGTTTCCACCGACCAGGACCAGAACCAGCTCGCCTCGTTCTACACGGGGGCGATGGCGCGCGCCCGCAGCCTCCCGCTGTCGACTCTGGATCCCTCTTCGGTCGCGTTCGTCGTCATCTCTCCCAACGACCCTCCCGCGATGGCGGCGCACGCCGAGAGCTGCCGGCGCCTCGGTATCCCGTTCCTGTACGACCCGAGCCAGCAGGTCACGAGACTCTCGGGGGAGGAGATGGCCGAGGGCTTCCGCGGCGCGGCGATCCTGATCGTCAACGACTACGAGTCCGGGATCCTGACGCACAAGACGGGGCTCTCTCTTTCCGAGCTGCAGACGCGCGTGCCGACGCTCATCGTCACGCACGGCGCCGACGGTTCCACCATCTACGCCCGCGACGGCTCCGGCGTGGTCGCTCACCAGATCCCTCCCGCGAAAGTCGAGGGGGAAGCCGTCGACCCGACCGGCGTCGGGGACATGTACCGCGCCGGACTCTTGCGCGGACTGCGCCTCGGAGCGCCCTGGCCCGTGGCGGGACGGATCGGCAGCGTCGCCGCCGTGTTCGGGATCGAGGCCCTGGGGCCACAGCCTCCGCGTTACACGCCCTCGGAGTTTCTGGAGCGCTACCGCCGCAACTTCGGCGACGCGCCCGAGCTCTCCCGCCTATTCGCATAGGCGGCGGCTGGATCCCGGCGGGCGCCGGGTTACAATGGCGCTTCTTCAACGAGGACCGATCCTTGAGCATGCGCGCACCGCGCCGCGCGACGGCGGCTTTCTCGCCGAGGCACTTCGAAGGCAGCCTCGAGGCCCGCGGTCTGCGCTTCGGGATCGTGTGCGCACGCTGGAATCCGACGATCACCGACGCGCTGCTGGCGTCGGCGCTGGACACGCTGCGGCGCCGCGGCGCGCGCGTCTCCGACGTCGCGGTGGCGAGGGTTCCCGGCGCGTTCGAGGTTCCCTCCGGTGCCCGCGCCATGCTCGATTCTCGAAAACCCGACGCCCTGATCGCACTGGCTGCGATCATCCGCGGAGAGACCACGCACCACGAGGTCCTGGGCAACACCGTGGCCTGGGCGCTCGGAGCCCTTTCCGTGCAGACCGGAGTCCCTCTCGGCTTCGGAGTCCTGACCTGCGACACCATGGAGCAGGCGCGCGAACGGACCGACAAGGGCGTCGAGGCGGCCGAGGCGGCGATCGAGATGGCGAACCTGCGCCGGCACCTCAAGGGCGTCAAGTAGCATGGGGCAGCGGCGCAAGGCGCGTGAGCTCGCGCTCCAGATGCTGTACGAGCACGACGTCGCGGGGACCGAGCCCCAGGAGATGTTCCGCCGCTCCGACGAGCTGCAGCAGGCTCCCGAAGGGATCCAGAGCTTCGCGCGCCGGCTCGTCTCGGGGACCCTGCTCCACCGCGAGGATCTCGACGCGATCATCTCCCGCCAGGCCGACCACTGGCGGCTCGCGCGGATGCCGGTCGTGGACCGCAACATCCTGCGGCTGGCGCTCTTCGAGCTTCTCCACGAGCCGGAGACGCCGCGCCCCGTGGTCATCGACGAGGCCCTCGAGATCGCCAAGCGCTTCTCGACGCCGAAGTCTTCCCAGTTCATCAACGGCATCCTCGACGGCGTCCTGAAGTCGACGCGGGCCGCCTCGCGGGAATCGTGAGACTGCGCACCTCGCTCCTGGCGGCCGCGTGCGCGGTCTTCGCGGTGGCCGCGCGCGCCGACGAGCTGGCGATATACCGGGCGGCGGGCGCCGACGCGGGGCGGCTCTTCGACCAGTACGACAACGACGGATACTCGCTGGCGGTGACGCCGCGCGAAGGAGGGGAGCTGGAGCTTTC
>JBKOZO010000154.1:0-18641 GCA_046725935.1 Acidobacteriota bacterium
CTCCTGATCGTCAACGCGTCGGATACGACGACGTCGTCGCAGGCCATGTCGATCGCCGCCGGGATCTCCAACGGCGCGTCCATCCGTATCCTGGCGCAGAAGGCCGGCTGGAAGCACGACTCGCTGCCGCTCGATCTGCGCGTGCGCCCCTGGTACAACCCGGACCTGAAGACGTCGAGCTTCATCATCCCGGGCTTGATCGCCGTCATCCTGACCTTCACGCTCATCCAGTTCACGGCCTCGGCGATCGTGCGCGAGAGAGAGCGCGGCACGCTCGAGCAGCTCCAGGTCACGCCGGCGACGCGCACGGAGATCATCCTGGGCAAGATCTTTCCATTCACGCTGATCGGCTACGTGCAGCTGACGATGACGCTGCTGCTGATGCGTTTTCTCTTCGGAATCGTCATCCAGGGCTCGGTCGTGGAGCTGTACCTGGTGGGCCTTCTCTTCATCGCCGCGGTCCTGGGCCTCGGCATGTTCATCTCGACGCTGGCCCGGACACAGATGCAGGCGATGCAGATGTCGACGTTCGTCCTGCTGCCGTTCGTGTTTCTGTCGGGCTACGTGTTCCCGATCGACGGGATGCCGAAGATCTTCCAGCTTCTCTCGCGCCTGATCCCGGCCCGCTACTTCATCGACGTGCTGCGCGGCATCATCCTGAGGGGCGCCGGCATCCGGGATCTCTGGCCGCCGATCGCGTGGCTGACCTTCTACACGGTCCTGATCATCGGCCTCGCCGTGCTGCGGTTCAAGAAGACGGCCGAGTAGGGCGCCGGCGACTAGCGCACGGACACCGCGACGCCGTTCTCGAACACGACGGTCTTTCCGAAGCTGCGGTAGGTCCAGGTCTCGCGCGCCGCTCCGGACGGGAGAGTCTCCGTCGAGGTCTCGTCGGGCGGCCCGAGAAGCGCGCGCACCTGGTCGGGCGTCATGTTCTCCGTGACACTGCCGGCGCCGTCGGCGTCGCGGCCGGCGGCCTCGCGGGCGGAGTTCCTCGCGTCACTCGCGCTGGCGGCGGCCCGGGCGCGGTCGATCGGACCGGCGGTCGCGCCGCCTCCTGCCGCCGCCGAAACGCCGGAGTGCTTGACCAGGTACCAGACCACACCCGCGGCAACGAGCAGAAGCAGGAGGCGTTTCATGCCTCGATGATACGCTCCCGCGCCCGTGAGCTATTGCTCGATCGCGCGCGGACACCCGTTCCACGGCCCCTACCACGATCGCGAGTACGGCTTCCCGATCCGTTCGGACGCGGCGCTTCTGGAGCGTTTGGCGCTGGAGATCAACCAGGCCGGCCTCTCGTGGCTGACGATGCTGACCAAGCGCGAGAACTTCCGCTGCGCGTTCGACGGCTTCGATCCCGAGACCGTCGCGGCCTACGGGCCCCGCGAGGAGAAACGCCTGCTCGCGGACGCGGGGATCGTCCGCAACCGCCTCAAGGTGCGCGCCGTAATCGAGAACGCGCGGCGGGTCGTCGCGCTCCGGGAGTCGCACGGCTCCTTCGCGAAGTGGCTCGACGCCCACCATCCGCGCTCCGCCGAGGAGTGGCGCAAGCTCTTCAAGGAGACGTTCGTCTTCACCGGCGGCGAGATCGTCAAGTCGTTCCTGCTGTCGACGGGGTACCTCAAGGGCGCGCATCCTCCGTCGTGCCCGGTCTACGGAAGGATCGCGGAGAAGAAGCCGCCGTGGATGAGAAAGTAAGCGGTCTGCTTACTGATTATTTCAGCGGCCCGAAATCCTTGAGCTGGTCGGTCACGACCTTCTTGTCTCCGACGACGACGATCGTGGCGGTGTCGTCCTTGAGGTACTTCTTCGCCATCTCCTGGATCTGCTGCGGCGTCACGGCGTAGACCCGCTGGACGTATCCGTTCAGGTAGTCCGCCGGCAGCCCGTGCAGGTCCACGAACTGGAGCTGTCCGATGATGCCCGGCCGCGAAGAGTTCTGGAGGATGAAGACGCCGGCGCGATAGTTCTGAAAACCTTTCAGCTCCTGCTCGCTCGGCGGCTCGGCCTGGAGCCGATCGACTTCCCCGAGGATCTCCTTCAACGCCGGACCGGTCACCTTCGTGGTCACGTCGGCGATCTCGACCCAGTACGCGTCCCGGTAGCGGTTGGAGAGCTGGCCCTGCGGTGAGTAGGTGTAGCCCTTCTGCTCGCGGATGTTCGCGGTGATGCGCGAGGAGAAGGATCCTCCCAGCAGCGTGTTCATCAGGAAGAGCCGGTCCCAGTCGGGATTGGACGGATCGATCACCGGGATGGCGACGTTGATCGTGGACTGCACGGCGTCGGGCCGATCCAGCAGATACACGGCCCGCGCGCTCTTGGGCGACGGCACGGAGGTGTTGGGCGCAGCTCCGCGTTTCCAGTCGGCGAAGCTCTTCCGGATCGCGGCCTCGACGGCGGCGTTGTCGAACCGGCCGACGACGTAGATGCGCGAGCGCGCCGCCCCGTAGTTGCGCGCATAGAAATCCTTCACCTGGGCGATCGTGTAGCCCGAGAGCATCGCCTCCGTGGGGAAGAGGCGCCCGTAGGGATGATCCCCGTAGAGCACCGCCCGCAGCTTCTCCTGGGCAACGGGCTGGGGCTGGCTGCGGGCGATCGAGAGATCGCGGGCGCGATCCGCCTTCAGCCGCGCGAGCTCGCTCTCGGGGAACTTGGGATTCTTGGCGACGTCGGCCACGAGCGCAACGAACTCGGGGCCGAACTCGGAGAGCACGTCGCCTTCGATCGTGGTCCGGTTCTCGCCGACGGCCACGTCGAGCGACCCGCCCATGCGCGCCGCGTCCTCGGCGATCTGCGAGGCCGAGCGCGTGGTGGTGCCTTCGGTCAACAGGTCCCCGGTCAGGTCGGCGAGCCAGACCTCGTTGGCTTTCTCGTCGACGTTCCCAGTCCGTACCGCGAGGCTGACCGAGACCTTGGGGACGGTGCCGTACTGCACGAGCGTGACGCCCATCCCGTTGTCGAGTGTGAAGGTCTTCGGGGTGGGCACCGAGAAGCCCTTGGGCGTGCCGGGCGTCGGGGGCGACTGCTTGTCGGCCAGGAGCGGCGCCGCGGCGGCGAGCAGGGAAAGCAGAAGCGCGGTTCTCGTCTTCATGGGCCTGCCTCCTACGATCCGCTCTTGCCGTCGGCCGAGGCCTTGCCCTTGGGCTCGATGACGAGGACCGTGCGATTGGTGGGCCGCAGGTATTCCTGCGCCACTTTCTGCATCTGCTCGGGCGTGACCTTGGCGAACTCGGCTTCGAGGCGGTTGATCCGGCCGGGATCGTCGTCGAAGAGGGCGAAGGACGCGAGCAGGTCCGCCTTTCCGAAACCGCCGAACTGTTCCATCTTGTCGTAGAGGCTGGAGCGCATCTTCACCATGGCCCGGTCCAGCGTGGCTCGGTCGACCGGCGTCGTGCGCACCTTCTCGATCTCGCCATCGAAGACCGTCAGGATCTGCTCCACCGACTTGTCCTTGTCGTGGAACATGGAGACGTCCCAGAGCGTGGGCCCGTTGATGTTGAACATGTCGCCGAGGCCCGAGTTGATGCCTCCGTCGACCTCGCCGGTGAGGCCGTTCTTCTGCACGAGCGCCTGGTAGAGCCGGCTGTCCTTGCCCTGGACGAGGATCTGGTCGAGGAGTCCCATCGCGTAGTAGTCGGGCGTGTTCCGCTGCGGCGCGTGGTAGCCGATCGCGAGCGCGGGGCGCGTCGCGATGGGATCGGGCTTGGAGGCGCGCTTCTCCTTTTCCTGCCGGGGCTCGGAGATGTCGGCCTTCGGCGGAAGGGTCGAGGACGGAATCCCCTCGAAGTACTTCTTGATCCACGCCGTCGTCTGCGCCGGGTCGAAGTCGCCGACCACGACCAGGACGGCGTTGTTAGGCGCGTAGAACGTCTTGAAGAACTTCGACACGTCCTCGAGCGTCGCGGCGTCGAGGTGCGCGAGATCTCCGTAGAAATTGTGCGCGTTGTACCAGTTCGTGTTGGCGTACTGCGGCAGGTCGAGCCACGGGAAGCCGCCGTAGGGCTGGTTCAGGACGTTGACCTTGACCTCGTTCTTGACGACCTCCTGCTGGTTCTTAAGGTTCTCGCCCGTGATCGCGAGGCCGCGCATGCGGTCGGCTTCCGCCCACAGCGCCGTCTCCAGCGTGTGCGCGGGCACGACCTCGAAGTAGTTGGTGAAGTCGAACCGGGTCGAGCCGTTCAGGATGCCGCCGTTGGACTGCACGAGCCGGATGAACTCCATCTTGCCGAGGTTCTCCGAGCCCTGGAACATCATGTGCTCGAAGAGGTGGGCGAACCCGGTGCGGTCCTTGGGCTCGATCCGGAAGCCGATGTGGTAATAGACGGCCACGACGGCGACGGGGGCGGTCGTGTCGCGCGAGAGCACGACCTTCAGCCCGTTGCCGAGTTTGCTGTACTCGACCGGGATCTGGAACGGCGCCGGGGCGGCGCTCGCCGAGGCGGCGAAGAGAAGCGCGGCCAGCGTCGCCAGCATGCCCGGGCGGGTGGCGATTTTCATGTCATCCTCCTGTTTTCGACGGCTGACCTTACGTTGAGACGAAGCGAAGGTTTTGATTTGTCCTCTTCCCCTGCCCCTCGGTCCCCCGGGGACGGGTTTTCGCCCGCATTCTGGCTCCCGGGCGCCCATGCCCAGACGATCTGGGGCCGCCTGGCGCGCGGACGGCGCATCGTGTCCCTGCAGCGGGAAATCCTGTCCACTCCCGATTCCGACGAGCTCGTCGTCGATCAGCTCGACGGTCCCGCCGGCTCCCCGCGGGTCATCCTGCTGCACGGCCTGGAGGGTAGCTCGAATTCGGTCTACATCCAGGGCTTTCTGGCCGCAATCCGGCGCCGCGGCTGGCGCGGCGCCGCGCTGAATTTCCGCTCGTGCGCCCGCGATCCGGCAGACGTCGACCGCCACCTGCCGAATCGCAGGCCGCGCCTTTATCACTCGGGGGAGACGTCGGATTTCGACTTCCTGGCGCGCACGCTCTCGAAGCGCGAACCCGTCGTCCCGCTCCTCGCGATCGGGGTCTCGCTCGGTGGCAACGTCCTGCTAAAGTGGCGGGGCGAGAATCCCGACGGCGGAGGCGTGGCCGCGGCGGCCGCGCTCTCGACGCCGTACGATCTGGCCGCGAGCGCCCGGCATCTCGAGTCGTTCGTGGGACGGGTCTATACGGCCCGATTCCTCGCCACGCTTCGCCGGAAGGCGGTCGACGCGGCGCAGCGCTTCCCGGAAGCCGCCGCGGCAATGGATCTCCGCCGAACGCTCGCCGCGCGGACATTCCACGAATTCGACGACGCAGCCACCGCGCCCCTTCACGGGTTCGCCGGCGCCGACGACTATTACCGCCGCTCGAGCTCGCTGTCGTATCTTCCGTCGATCGCCACGCCGACGCTCTGTCTCTCCGCGCTCGACGATCCGTTTCTGCCGCGCGAGACGCTTTCTCGCGTCCGGAGCGCAGCGGCCGCGTCGCCGTCCGTCGAGTTTCGCGTCACCGATCGCGGAGGCCACATCGGCTGGGTCGCAGGCAGCGCTCCATGGCGTTCCCGCTACTGGGCGGAAGATACCGTCCTCGACTGGCTGGCGAAGTTCGTCGCCCGTTCCGAATAGAAAACGGGCCGGCGAGAGGAATCGGGGCCTCCCGCCGGCCCGTGTCAGCACGAAACAGTACTACCGACGCTGGTGGCTACCCGCGAGGGTAAACGTCAGTAGGGCTTTTTCGCGCCGCTGACCTGGATTGCGGTGGCGACGGTTTTGCCATCCTGCATGCTGGTCTGGATCACGACCGCCGCGCCCGGGGCGAGCTCGCCCGAGAGACGCGTCGCGTCGTTCCAGAACACCGTCGTCTCCGTGCCGTTCGAGTCCTTCACGACGAAGCTCTTTGCGCTGTTGTCAACCGAGCTGATTGTGCCGCGCATCGACTTCGACGCGGTCGCGGACGGATTGTCCTGCGACTTGGACGTGTCCTGCGGGAGGGCGATGGCCGCCGTCGCGAGGACTAGGACCGCTGTAAGAGCAAGAACCGAAACCTTCTTCATGGAAGCCTCCTTGAAAAACTTGCAAGATCCTTGGAAACCGAAAGGGCGTTTACCCCCCGAGGGAAACGCCCGCAACATAAGTTCATTGCAAACGGCGTTCCAACGGCCGCGACGTTCGCGTCCGAGAGCATCCTGACCCTGAGGACAGGATCTGAGTGGGCCTCGTCTTTCAAGGCAGCAATTGAATCTGTTCGCGGCGCGCCGGAGGCGCAGGCCTCCTCGCAAGCGAAGGCGACGGACTAGCCGGTGGGGGCGCTCTGCTTTTCGCGCATGTCGCGCCGGCGTCCGCCGCGGCGCCGCAGGACCGGCGCCGCGAACTGCTCCGCCGTCACGTCGGTGTGGATGACGGCTCCGCGCCGCACGGTGGCGCCGTCCGGGATCTCCGCATTCTTGCCGATCGTCGTGATGCCGAGGCCTTCGGCGGTCTTCTCGCCGCGGGCGACCTTTCCGACCCGCGCGCGCCTCCCGATGCGGACGGCCTTGTCGACGATCGCCCGCTCCACGCGGGCGCCGGCGTCGATCCAGGTGTCGGTGAGAACGACGGATTCGCGGATCACCGCGTCGGGGCCGACGAACACGCCCGGCGAGAGGATGCTCTTCTCGACGCGCGCGCCGGCCGAGATGATGCACCCGTCGGTGATCATGCTGTCGCGCACGATCGCGCCGTTTAAGATGGCGACCGGAGGCCTCTCCTCCGAGCGCGTGTGGACGATCCAGGCGCGGTCGTTCAAATCGACCGGCGGCGGCGTCTTGAGCAGGTCCATCTGCGTCTGCCAGTACGCTTCCACGGTCCCGACGTCGACCCAGTAGCCCTGGAACGGATACGCGAAGACGCGCTGGCCCGAGGCGACCATGCGCGGAATGATGTCCTTTCCGAAGTCGTGCGACGAGTCGCGGCGCTTGGAGTCCTCGGTCAAAACCTGCGAGAGCATCGCCCGGCCGAAGACGTAGATGCCCATCGAGGCGAGCGTGCCCGGAGGGTCCGCGGGCTTCTCGACGAACTCGGTCACGCGCGCCTCGTCGTCGGTGGCAAGGATTCCCATTCGCGTCGCCTCTTCGCGCGAGACGTTCAGGGTCGCGATCGTGACGTCGGCCTGCTTCTCGAGGTGGAAGGCGATGAGCCACCCGTAGTTCATCTTGTAGATGTGGTCGCCGGAGAGAACGAGGATGAGATCCGGCGATCCTCTCTCGACGAACGACAGGTTCTGCGCGATCGCGTCGGCCGTGCCCTTGTACCAGTCGGTCAGGGCGCGCCCCCGGTACGGCTGGTAGATCTGCACGCCGCCCGTGAAGCTGCGGTCGAGATCCCAGGGCCGGCCGGAGGCGATGTGCTCGTTGAGAGAGTGCGGCCGGTATTGCGTCAGGATCATGACGTCGGAGATCCCCGAGTTGACGCAGTTGGAGAGCGTGAAGTCGATGATCCGGTACTTGCCCGCGAACGGCACGGCGGGCTTGGCCCGCTTCTCGGTCAACACGCCCAGCCGCGAGCCCTCCCCGCCGGCGAGGATGACCGCGCGGGCTCTCACGTGAGCTCGCCTATCGGCTCGCGTGCGCTGCCCGGGCCTTCTCGTACAGCGCGGCGTATTCCTTCGCGGACGCCGACCACGAGAAGTCGCGGCCCATTCCGTTGCGCTGGAGCTCGGCCCATTTGGGGCCCTGAGAGTACACCTTGAGGGCCCGTTCGAGGGCGTCCCAGAGCGCCCAGGGATGGAACTCATCGAACATCAGGCCCGTGCCGCCGGGGTCTCCCGCGTCGGTGACGGTGTCGGCCAGCCCGCCGGTCCGCCGCGCCACCGGCACGCAGCCGTAGCGCATGGCGATCATCTGCGCGAGACCGCACGGCTCGTAGCGGGAGGGAAGCAGGATCGCGTCGGCGCCGGCGTAGATCCGCCGCGCGTAGCGGCTGTCGAAACGGAGCCGCACGCTGGCCCGGTGTGGGTAGCGGATCTCGAACTGTGCGTACTCGTGCTCGAGCGCCGGATCCCCGGTGCCGAGGAGGACGAACTGTCCGCCCCGATCCAGCCACCGCTTGATCGCCGGGACCGCCATCTCGAAGCCCTTCTCCTTGACCAGACGCGAGACGACGCCGAGGAGCGGCATCCTCGCGTCCGGCAGGAGTCCGGCTTCCTCCTGGAGCGCGGCCTTGTTCGCGGCGCGTTCGGAGAGCGTTTGCGCGTCGAACTCCGCGGCGATCTCCTTGTCGGCGGCGGGATTCCAGGAGTCGGTGTCGATGCCGTTGAGGATCCCCGCCAGCCGGTCCGCGCGCAGCCGCAGCACGCCGTCGAGGCCGTGCCCTCCCTCCGGCGCGAGGATCTCGCGGGCGTACGTCGGCGACACCGTCGAGAGCGCGTCGGCGCCGAGGATGCCGAGGCCCATCATCGAATCCCGAAACCGCTCGGGCAGCGCGAGGATCGCGTCGTTGCGTCGGATCTTGTACTCGCCGAGGAACCGGCCCGCTCCCTCGCCTGCGTAGGGAAGGTTGTGGATCGTGAACACCGAAGCCACGTCGCGGAAAAACGGGTTCTCGCGCCCATCCGTGCCGAGCCACCAGGCCGCCACGCCGGTGTGCGAATCGTGCGCGTGGACCACGTCCGGCGTCCACGAGAGTGCCTCCGCCGACCAGAGCGCGGCGAGCGAGAAGAACGTGAACTTGGGTCCGTCTTCCTGGATCGAGCGCCCATAGATCCAGCGGTCCTTGGGAATCGGAAGCCCCGTCACCAGGAAGAACGGCGTTCCTTCGACGTCGGTCTTCCACACCTCGGCGCCGACCTCTCCCCAGGTCGTGTAGACCGGAAACTTCGCGACCATCTCGGGGGAGCAGCGCGGCCAGTCGATCGAACCGTACCCCGGAAGCACGACCCTCACGTCGTGTCCCATCGCGCGCAGCGCTTTGGGCAGAGATCCGACGACATCGGCGAGTCCACCGACCTTCGCCAGAGGCGCCGCCTCGGCCGCGATCATGAGGATGCGCACGGTCCCCGGATTATGGCCCACGGGCACCGGCGCACCCTGTGATATGGTTGTCGTTCTCCTTTGCTCGCCCTGATCCAGGCGCGACCTGAGAAATCCGAACGGACAAAGCGAGACGGGCGAAGCAGGCATTCCGGGCTCCGGGCGCCCGTTGGGCCACGAATGACTCGGATTGGAAAGGAATCGTCATGAAACTGTACGTCGGGAACCTCTCCTACGATGCGGGCGAGCGGGAGCTGCGCGAGCTCTTCGGCGCCTACGGCAGCGTCGACTCCGTCGCCGTGATTACGGACCGGGACACGGGCCGGTCCAAAGGCTTCGGATTCGTCGAATTCGGCAACGACGCCGAAGCGCAAGCGGCCATCGCTGGCCTGAACGGCAAGGAGATCTCGGGCCGCGCCCTCACAGTGTCGCCGGCGCGTCCGAAGAGCGACGGCGGCGGCAATCGCGGCGGCTACAACGCCGGCGGCGGCGGCCGGCGCAACCGGTACTAGAACGCAACCGACTGGAAACGGCGGCCGAGGAGGACCCATGAACAACGACTGGAAGATTCGCGTGCAACCGGCGGAGCGAAAGCCTTTTCTGCACAAGGCGATCTTCATCCGTCGCTCCTCCGGCAATGATGAGGGCGCCCTCGATGCCCGCTACCTCTACGGCGATGGAGATCTCGCCGTCCTGCTCGAAGACCTCGGCGCCGATGTCCCGGAGATCTTCCGACTCCTCGACGCCGTTCACGGACGGCGAAGCGCGGAGATCCTGATCGACGTCTCCGAGGAGGCCATGGAGATTCTGGCGCGCCCCGAGCCGCCTCGGGGATGAGGGAAGCCCAGGCCGGCGCTCCGAAGGACTGGCTTCGGATCGCCTTCTTCGTCGCGTCACCGATCATCGGCTTCCTGGGCACGGCGGCATGGTCGCTGGTCCACGGCGTTTCCTGGTGGCAGCCCGCGCTCTTCCTGGTCCTCTACGCCGTGATCGGGATCTCCGTGACCGCCGGCTATCACCGGCTGTTCGCGCACCGCAGTTACGGATGTCACCGGCTGGTGCAGGCTTTCTATCTGTTCTTCGGAGCGATGGCCCTGCAGAACTCGATTCTTGCCTGGGCGTCGGACCACCGCGCGCACCACCGTCACGTGGACCGGGAGTGGGATCCGTACAACATCCGAAGGGGCGGCTGGTGGGCGCACATCCTGTGGATTTTCGTCAAGAACCGGCCCGACCGGTCGTACGACGACGTGCCCGACCTGTGGAAGAGCCGACTCGCGCGCCTCCAGCACCGCTACGCGTCCGCTATCGGCGTCGTCGGAGGCCTCGGGTTGCCGACCGCGGTCGGCTGGGCCTTGGGAGATCCGATCGGCGGTCTGCTCTGGGGCGGATTCCTGCGCATCGTCGTCATTCACCACACCACGTTCTTCGTCAACTCGATCGCCCATCTCTACGGCACACGTCCCTACTGCGAAGAGAACTCGGCGCGCGACAATCCCTGGATCGCCCTGGTGACCAATGGCGAGGGCTACCACAACTTCCACCATCGGTTCCCCAGCGACTTCCGAAACGGGATCCGCTGGTACCAGTGGGACCCCAGCAAGTGGTGGATCCGGGGGCTCTCCGCCGTACGGCTCGCGCGCGGGTTGCGACAGACTCCGGACGCCGTCATCGAGAGCGCCCGGATTCAGGTGGCGAACCGGCAAGCGGCGCGGGTCGCCTCCTTTCCCGGGTAGTCTTCGCCTCGCCTCGCCTGGCTCAACGCGGCGTCGTCGGCGGACGTTCGGCAACGAGCCCGACGGAAGCAAAGCCCACCGCCTGGACGATGCGCAGGATCCGCTTGACCTCGCCGTAGGGGAGACGCCGGTCCGCGCGCAGCAGGATCTGGCGGCCGGGTTGCTGCGCGTGGAGGGCGCGCATGAGCTCCTCGAACGCCGCCTCGGAGAGAGGCCCCGGATCGTCGTCCACGGAGATTGAGACCGGCGGGCCGAGGGCCAGCGTGACCCGGGTCCGCGCGGGCTCTGCCGGCCATGCCGCCGGCTCGGGAGCCTGGGGGAGCTCCACCTGGTTCAACAGGGGAGTGACGACCATGAAGATGATGAGGAGAACCAGGCAGACGTCGACGAGGGGCGTGACGTTGATCTCGGCCCAGAGCGCGTGTCGCATGGGGCCCTCCCTTTGAAGAGGAAAGACCCCGGAGGTCCGGCCCGGTTCCCGCGAGCCCGAGCCCCCTCACCCCAACCCTCTCCACCTCACGGGGGGAGGGGAACTCAATTGGTAGCGTCGCTAGACGTGCGGCGAGTAGGTGGGGAGGCGCTGCGCGGACTCGCGCCAGGCGTTCATCTCGGGCTCGCTGCGAAGCAGATCCTTCAGCGTGATCTGCGAGAGGACCTGGTCCACCGCCTGCTGGACCATCCTCCAGACCGACCGGATCGAGCAGTCCGGCAAGTGCGTGCAGAGCCGCTCGATGCCGGAGTGACCCTCGCAGAACGCCGGCTCGAAGAGGCGGCCGCCGAGGACCGCGAGCACGTGGCCGACGGCGATCTCGGAGGCCGGCCGCGACAGCGTGTAGCCGCCGGACTGCCCGCGCGTGGACTTGACGAAGCCGCCGCGGCGCAGGATCCGCATCATCTTGGCCACGTTGGCCTCGGAGATGCCCTCGGCGCGCGCGAGCTCGGGAATGGTCAGGCTCCCGCCGTCGACCTCGCGGCCCACGCGGAGGAGACAGCGCAGCCCGTACTCTTCCTGCGACGTCAGCTTCATCTTGGTCCTCCGCTCACATCATCCCCAGCTGCAGCTTGGCGGCGTCGGACATCATCTGGAGGCTCCACGGCGGGTCGAACACGACCTGGACGTCGGCTTCAGTGACGCCCGGGATCGAGAGGAGCTTGCCCTTGATGTCCTCCCGCAGCACGTCTCCCATGCCGCAGCCGGGAGCCGTGAGGGTGAATTTGACGTCGATCTTGTTGGCCCCGCCCTCGAGAGGTGTCAGTGCGCAGGCATAGACGAGCCCGAGGTCCACGATGTTGACCGGGATCTCGGGGTCGTAGCAGGTCCGGAGCTGGTCCCAGGCCTGCTCCTCCAGCGTCTTGCCTTCCCCCGCGGCGGCATCGGCGGTGACGACGGGCTCGCCGATCGCGTCGGCGTCCTTGCCGTCCACCCGCGCGAGGAAGCCGACGGGTGTCATGACCGTGTAGCTGCCTCCCAGTGACTGCGTGATGATGACCGGGTCTCCGGCCTTCAGCGTGATCGGCGTTCCGCTCGGAATCTCCCGGGCGGGTACGTCGCGGGAAACAGTCGCTTCTTTGCGCATCTGCATGATCAGGCTCCTCCGCTCTCGGCGTGCGGCCCTTCGGACTCGGTCGAGACCGTCGCCCCGTCGGACTCCAGAGCGGCCTTGAGTGTGTGCCACGGGAGGGTGGCGCACTTGACGCGGACCGGATACCCGCGCACGCCCGAGAACACCTCGAGCTTGCCGAGCTCGGGTCCGTTGCGGGCGCCGGCATCCTTGCCGGTGATCAGCGCGTGAAACCGGTCGAACAGCGCCTCGGCCTCGGCGCGCGTCTTTCCCTTCACGCTCTCGGTCATCATCGAAGCGGACGCGGTCGAGATCGCGCAGCCGGCGCCCTGGAAGCTGACGTCCTTCAGCCGATCCCCCTCGAGGTCGAGGTAGACGGTCTCGCGGTCGCCGCAGAGCGGGTTGTAACCCTCGGCCTTGCGGTCGGCGTCGGGCATGATGTGAAAGTTCCTCGGCCGCTTGCTGTGGTCGAGGATGACTTCCTGGTACAGGTCTCTCAGGTCCGACATCAGCGGAACATCCCGATGACTTTGTGGACGCCCGCGACGAGGGCATCGACCTCGCCGCGCGTGTTGTAGAGGCCGAACGAGGCTCGGGCCGTCGCGGGCAGGCCGAAGCGGTCCATAACCGGCTGCGCGCAGTGGTGTCCGGTGCGGATCGCGATGCCCTCGCGGTCCAGCACGGTTCCGACGTCGTGCGGGTGGACGCCGTCGAGCACGAACGAGAGGACGCCGGCCTTCTCGCGCGCGGTGCCGATGATGGTGAGACCCGGGACCTCCGAGAGCCTCTCCGTGGCATACGTCAGCAGGTCGTGCTCGTGCGCGGCGATCGCCGGAAGGCCCAGCCTCGTGACGTAGTCCAGCGCGGCGCCGAAGGCGATGCCTCCCGCAATGTTCGGCGTGCCGGCCTCGAACTTGTAGGGGAGCGTGTTGAACGTCGTCTTCTCGAACGTGACCGACCGGATCATGTCGCCGCCTCCCTGGTAGGGAGGCATCGCCTCGAGCAGCTCGGCCTTGCCGTACAGGACGCCGATGCCGGAGGGTCCGTAGATCTTGTGGCTCGAGAACGCGTAGAAGTCGCAATCGAGCGCCTGCACGTCCACCGGCATCCGCGGAACGGCCTGCGCGCCGTCGACGAGCACAGGGATCTTTCGGGCGTGGGCGCGCTTCACGATCTCGGCGACCGGGAGCACCGTTCCGAGCGCGTTGGAAAGGTGCGCGATCGCCACGATCCTGGTCTTCGGCGACAGCAGCCTTTCGAAGGATTCGAGGTTCACGTCGCCCGAATCCGTGAGGCGGGCCACCGAAAGCGTGGCGCCCTTCTCCTCGCACAGAAGCTGCCAGGGCACGATGTTGGAGTGATGCTCGAGGCCGGTGATGAGAACTTCGTCGCCGGCCCCGACGTGCGCGCGGCCGTAGGTCTGCGCGACGAGGTTGACGGCCTCGGTCGTTCCGCGGACGAAGATGATCTCTTCTGCGTTCCGGGCGTTGACGAACGCCCGCGCCTTTTCGCGCGCCGCGTCGTAGGCGTCGGTGGCGTGCACCGAAAGCCAGTGGACGCCGCGATGGATATTGGCGTAGCCATGCTCGTAGACGTCCCGCTCGGCGTCGATGACGGCCTGCGGCTTCTGGGCCGAGGCCGCGTTGTCGAGATAGACCAGCGGCTTGCCGTAGACCTTGATCGAGAGAATCGGAAAATCGCGCCGGACCGCCTCGACGTCGTAGGTCGCAGAGGCCCGCTCGCGGACGGCGACGGTGCTCATCGGATCTCCCCCAGACGGACGCCGAGCTCACGCTCGACCGCGGTCCGCACGGACGCTGCGGGAATGCGCTCGGCCACCTCGGCGGCGAAGGCATACGTCAGAAGCGCCCGGGCGTCCGCCTCGCCGATGCCGCGCGAGCGCAGGTAGAAAAGGGCCTTGTCGTCGAGCTGCCCGGTCGTGGAGCCGTGCTTGCACTTGACGTCGTCGGCCAGGATCTCGAGGGCGGGCGTGGAGTTGACCAGCGCCTCGCGCGAGAGGATCAGGTTCTTGTTGGTTTGGATCGCATCGGTCTTCTGGGCGTCTGGCCGCACGATGATCTTCCCGTGGAAGACGCCGCGCGAGGCATCGTCCAGGATTCCCTTGTAGAGCTCCCGGCTCGTGCAGTGGGGCTCGGCGTGATCGATGACCGTGTGGTTGTCGAGGTGCTGGCGGTCCTTGCCCACATAGAGGCCGTACAGATGACACTCCGCGCCCCGGCCCGCGAGCGTGACGTGGAGATCGGTGCGGGCCAGTGTTGAGCCCAAGGCCACGTTGTGCGACGTGAACCGGCTGTCGCGCGACAGACGCGCGGCCAGCGTGTGCAGATGAAACGTCTCCTCGCCCTCGGTCTGGAGCTTGGTGTGCTCGAGGATCGCGCCGTCCTCCAGGACGATCTCGGTGACCGCGTCGGATAGGCGGCGGTCCGCGCCGGAATACGTCTCGACGATGGAGGCTTGCGAGCCGGCTCGGGCGAGGACGAGGACACGCGGGAACGAACCCTCCGGATCCGCGTGCGGCTCTCCGCCGAAGTGCACCATGATCGGCTCGGCGACGTGCGCGCCGCGCTCGATCTCGACGACGACGGCCTCGTCGAAGAGCGCCGTGTTCAGCGCCGCGAAGGCGCTGTCCTCGAACGAGGCGATCGCGCCCAGGTACGGCCCGGCGGCGTCCAGCGCTTCCGCCAGGGGACGTACGCGCACGCCGGCGGGAAGGGGAGACTCCGGACGGAGACTCCGGGCGCGCGGCTTCCAGTCGATCGCGAGGATCGCCTGGATTCCGGTGTACCGCCAGGCCTCGTTCTTCGCCATCGGGAATCCGAGCTCCTCGAAGCGCCGGAACGCCCGGCGGCGAAGCTCCGCCAGAACGCGCGGCTCTCCGGGAACGGGAACGAACCGGGGGGCGAAGCCTCTCTCGGCGGCGATGGCTTCCATGCTCAGCAGGCGCTCCCGATCGAGACGGCGGCCGGAGGCTCCTTCTCGAGCCAGGCGTACCCCTTCTCTTCGAGCTCCAGCGCCAGCTCCTTGCCGCCCGAGCGCACGATCCGCCCCTCGACGAGGACGTGGAGGAAGTCCGGAACGATGTAGTTCAGAAGCCTCTGGTAGTGCGTCACGACGATCATCGAGCGCTCGGCGGAACGCAGCTGGTTGACGCCCGACGCGACGATCCGCAGCGCGTCGATGTCGAGGCCCGAGTCGGTCTCGTCCAGAATCGCGAGCGACGGGTCGAGCACCGCCATCTGAAAGATCTCGTTGCGCTTCTTCTCGCCGCCCGAGAAGCCCTCGTTGACGGGACGCTTGATGAGCTCCTCGTCGATCTCGACGAGCCTCGCCTTCTGCTTGACAAGCTGGAGAAACTCGATCGCGTCGTAGTCGGGCAGCCCCCGGTGCTTGCGGATCGAGTTGACCGCGGCCTTCAGGAAGTAGACGTTCGAGACGCCCGGGACCTCGACCGGGTATTGGAACGCCAGGAAGACGCCTTCGCGCGCACGTTCCTCGGGCGGCATCGCGAGGAGATCCCGTCCCCGGTAGAGGACCTCGCCTTCGGTCACGGTGTAGCCGGGCCGTCCCGCCAGCACGTGCGCCAGGGTGGACTTCCCGGAGCCGTTCGGGCCCATGATCGCGTGCACCTCTCCGGGTCCGACCGTGAGGTCCACGCCCCGGAGGATCTCGTTGCCGCCGACCGAGGCGTGCAGATGACGGATTTCGAGAAGGGGTTTCGTCGCCACTTATCCCACCGATCCTTCCAGCGACACCCCGAGCAGCTTCTGCGCCTCGACCGCGAACTCCATCGGGAGCTCCTTGAAGACGACCTTGCAGAAGCCGTTGACGATCATGTTGACCGCCTCCTCGGCCGAGATGCCGCGCTGTTGGAAGTAGAAAACCTGATCTTCGCCGATCTTGGACGTCGAGGCCTCGTGCTCCATCTGCGCCGTGGAGTTGTTGACCTCGATGTACGGGAACGTGTGCGCGCCGCACTTGTCCCCGATCAGCAACGAATCGCACTGCGAGTAGTTGCGGGCGCCGTCGGCCTTGCCCAGGATCTTGACCATGCCGCGGTACGTGTTCTGTCCGTGGCCCGCCGAGATGCCCTTGGAGACGATCGTCGACTTCGTGTTCTTTCCGATGTGGATCATCTTGGTGCCGGTGTCGGCCTGCTGTCGGTTGTTCGTCACCGCCACGGAGTAGAACTCGCCGACCGAGTCGTCGCCCTGCAGGATGCAGCTGGGGTACTTCCAGGTGATCGCGGATCCGGTCTCGACCTGCGTCCAGGAGATCTTGGAGCGCTTGCCGCGGCAGGCCCCTCGCTTGGTCACGAAGTTGTAGATGCCGCCCTTGCCGTCCTTGTCGCCGGGGTACCAGTTCTGGACGGTCGAGTACTTGATCTCGGCGTTCTCGAGGGCGACGAGCTCGACGACCGCGGCGTGGAGCTGGTTCTCGTCGCGGATCGGTGCCGTGCAGCCTTCGAGATACGAGACGTATGCGCCTTCCTCCGCGACGATGAGGGTCCTCTCGAACTGTCCCGTGTTCGCGGAGTTGATCCGGAAGTAGGTCGAGAGCTCCATGGGGGAGCGCACGCCCTTCGGGATGAAGCAGAAGGACCCGTCCGAGAACACCGCCGAGTTCAGAGTCGCGAAGAAGTTGTCCGTGTACGGGACGACCGAGCCCAGGTACTTCTTGACGAGCTCGGGATGATTCTGGACCGCCTCCGAGAAGGAGCAGAAGATGATGCCGACCTTCGCGAGCTGCTCGCGGAACGTCGTCGCGACGGAGACCGAGTCGAAGACGGCGTCGACGGCGACGCCGGCCAGCTTCGCGCGCTCGCGGAGCGGGATGCCCAGCTTCTCGTAGGTCTCCAGAAGCTTCGGGTCCACCTCTTCGAGCGACTTGGGCCCTTCGTTTTTCGACTTGGGCGCCGCGTAGTAGACGATCTTCTGGTAGTCGATCGGCGGGTAGTGGACGTTCTGCCAGGTCGGCTCCTTCATCGTGAGCCAGTGGCGATACGCCTTCAGGCGCCACTCCAGCATCCACTCGGGCTCGCCCTTCTTGGCCGAGATCAGCCGGATGACGTCCTCGGAGAGACCCGGAGGAATCGTCTCGGACTCGATGTCTGTGACGAAGCCCGCTTTGTACTCCCGATTAGTCAGCTCGAGGAGCGAGGCGTTGCTTTGCGCGGTTCGTTCCATTTCTCCCGCAGCATACGTGAATCTATACAAGAAAGTCAACTTAGCGCGACGCATAAACACTGAAAACAAACGGCTTGTAAACCGGCCTTCCTAGGGCGGCTACGATTCGGGCGTGATTCCTGAGGAACCGAGCCCGGCCACGGCCGAGAACTATCCGGCTCTGAAAGCGAGCGAGAGTTTTCTGCGCCTGCAGTCTCGAATCACGGAGATCGAAGACCAGATCGCGGACCGCCGCGAGATCTACAACGCGGCGGCGACGGAGTGGAACACGCGTCTCGAGCAGGTCCCCGACCTCTACCTCGCCAGAGCGGCCGGATGCGGCCCCGACCGCTCTGGCGCGAGAGGAAGGCGATCTCCTAGTTCGAGTCCGGCTTCGGCGTCGGCCGCGGCTTGGAACGGTCCTTCGAGTGCGGCGTCGGCTTCTCCTCGGCCTTCTCGCGTCCCCGGTTCTCCTGGCCGCGGGCTTCGGGTTCGTTGCCGGGCTGCGCCCGTTCGGCCGGCGGCGGCGCGACCTGGCGTTCCCGGGGCGGCGGCTCCTCGGAGCTTGCGCGCGGAGTCGGGCGCCGTCCATGCTCCGGTGTCGCGTGCGACTGCCGGTCCTCGCGGGACCGAGCGTTCGGCGAAGCCTCCCGGTCGGGGGTCGCTTCGCGGGGCGGACGGGTCGCCCGCGGCGGCGGGGCCTCCTGCTCCCGGGCCGAGTTCCGTTGCGAGCGCGCATCCGGAGGAGGAGCCTCGCGCTGCACCTCTCGCGCCTGAGGCGTCGGACGGCGCACGTCGCGCTCGGGCGACGCTTCGCGAGCCGGCGGTGTCGCGCGCTCTTGGGGAGCCTGGCGCTGCACCTCTCGGGCCGGAGGCGCCTCGCGCTGGGGCTGCGCCTGACGGACCGGAGCCTGTGGCTCCGGCACCTCGCGGCGTTGAGTCTGCCGGCCGCGCGCCTCCGCGGGAGCGGGCGCCTGAGGAGCGACCGGCCGCTCGGCCGTCGCGAGCTCGCGGCCGCGAGGAGCGGCGACGGGTTCGGGCTGCTTGCCGCGCGCCGCATCGCCACGCGGCGCCAGCTGGACGCGCCCCGCCTCCGCGGTGGCGGGCCGGACAGGCACCTGCGCCTTCGATTGCCCCCTCTCCACGGCGATTTTCTGTGCCTGAGCGGCGTTGATGGGAGCTCCCTGC
>JBKOZO010000155.1:0-15914 GCA_046725935.1 Acidobacteriota bacterium
AAGGTCTTCACGTACGACGCGGGTGAGGGCCGGTTCTTCTCGCCCGAGGACAAACAGCTCACGGTTCGAAAGCTCACGGACGACGAGCAGGCCCGCCTCCCCCTCGTCTTCCTGTCGAAGCCCGAAGACCTCTCCGCCCGCTACGAGATCACCCTCGACGCCTCGGGCGCGATCCTCTTGAAGCCCCGCCAGACGGGATCGGACCTCGCGTGGGTGAAGATCTCCGTCACGCCGTCCGCGACGGTCGACACCCTCTCGTACGAGGACGCCTCCGGCAACCGCACCGAGTTCCGCTTCGACGGCTGGAAGGCCGAGAAGGCCCGGCCGCCGGCCGATTACCGGATCACGGGACCAAAGGGGACTCGCATCGTCGAGAATTGACTGCGCGGCGATTGCGACGCAATCGCCAGGCGGTCATCCCGAGGAGCGCAGCGAGGAGGGATCCCGGACTCGGCGCTCCGGACTCGTTGGTTTGCCGAGTTCGGGATGAACGCGCGGGCTTCGCCCGGCGTTGCCTACTGCAGAGGGGATGCCTTCGGTGGTCGGCTATCTCGCTATCGCTCGGGATGACACCGAAGTTGAATAGAATGCCTTCATGGCTCAGGAGTTCTCCTTCGACGTCGTCTCCAAGGTAGATCTCCAGGAGGTCTCCAACGCGGTGCAGCAGGCCTCCAAGGAGATCGGCACCCGTTTCGACTTCCGCGGCTCCAAGTCGAAGATCGAGTGGAACGAGAAGGAGCTTCAGCTCGTCCTGACCTCGGACGACGAAGGGAAACTCAAGTCGGTGAAGGACATCCTCGAAACCCGCCTCGTCAAGCGGGGCATCGCGATCAAGTCGCTCGACTACCAGAAGGTCGAGCCGGCGGCGATGGGAACCGTGCGGCAGGTCGCCAAGATCCAGCAGGGCATCGCGTCTGAGAACGCCAAGGAGATCGTCAAAACGATCAAGGACCGCAAGCTGAAGGTCCAGGCCTCGATCCAGGCCGATCAGGTGCGCGTGTCGGGACGCGCGAAGGACGACCTGCAGGAAGTCATGGCCGTGCTCCGGGCCGGAGACTTCGGAGTGCCTCTCCAGTTCACGAACTATCGGTGAAGCGATGAGCCCGCCGCGCCTGGAGAACCTTCGCCTCAAGCGCGCCTACGACCTGATCGCCGACAAGCTGGCGAAGGTCGAAGAGGAGCTGCTGCTCCACTTCCGCTCCCCGATTCCGACGATCGACCGTATCGGCGCGTACCTCGCGCAGGGAGGCGGCAAGCGCATCCGCCCGGCGCTGCTGCTCCTCTCCGCCAAGCTCCTCGACTATCGGAACGGCGACAAGGACGTGCGCTACGCGGCCGTCGTCGAGTTCATCCACACGGCCACCCTGGTCCACGACGACATCATCGACGAGGCGCGCCTGCGCCGCGGCCGTACGTCAGCCAACGCGCGGTGGGGAAACAACTTGACGGTGCTCTTCGGCGACTACCTCTACACGATGTCCATGGGCATCGCCCTCGACGAGGGAGACCTGACGATCCTGAAGGTGCTCTCCGACACGACGCTCTCGATGATCGAAGGCGAGATCATCGGGATCGAGAAGGAGGGCTCGATCCACGTCACCCGCGAGGAAGCCCTCGAGATCACACGACGCAAGACGGCGGATCTCTTCGCCGCCGCCTGCCGCCTGCCCGCACACTTCGCGCCCCGCGGCGACCTCGTCGCCGCCGAGAGGCTGGCCGAGTACGGACGCTGTCTGGGCATGGCGTTCCAGCTCATCGACGACCTGCTCGACTACACCGGCAGCGTCGAGGAGGTCGGCAAGCCCGTCTTAAACGACCTTCGGGAAGGCAAGCTGACGATGCCGCTGCTGCTGGCGCTCCCCCGCGCGACGGCCGCCGAACGCGCCAAGGTCGCGGCGGTTCTCTCCGAGCGGGAGTTCAGGAGCGTCGAGCCCTCCGAGATCCTCTCGATCGTGGACCGCTACGACGGAATCCCGGAGACGCGCGCGCTGGCTCGCGATTACGCGGGAGCGGCGCGAGTCTCGCTCGGGGCCTTTTCGGACACCGAAGCCAAAGACGGCCTCCTGCTCGCCACCGAGTCGGTCATCGACCGCATCCGTTAGAATTCCTTATTTATTTAGGCTGACAGTGATCTTTATCTAATAATATTAGATAGATGCCTTCGCCGTACGAAGCCGTACAAAAGAAGGATTTCTGTACGTTCCTTCTAAATTTTTATTGCGATTCGGCGTACGAGGCGTACACTCTTTCCAGATGGCATCCAACGGCAGCTGGACGGCTCTGGCTTCGACTCTCCGGAACCTCTCGCAACTCCTTCCAGGTCAATCAGATCCCACCGGAGAAGCGGATCTCTACTACCGCCGGGCATACCTCGCCGCCACCGAGGAGCGCTACGACGTAGCCCTCGTTTTCTGCGCAAAAGCCGTCGAGGTCGCGCCCCGCCACCTCCCCGCGCGGCTGCTGATCGCCCGCATTCAGGACCGCGGACTCCACAACATGGAGGCGGCCATCGCCGCGTACAAGAAGGTCATCGCGCTGGCGGGCTACGACGGCGCAAACGCGCAGTGCGCGGCCGCCCGAGAGGCCTTGGACGAGTTGGTCCACAGAATGTAGGGGCGGCCCTTGCGGCCGCCCGGGCGTGGGACAAGCCCCGCCCCTACGGCATCTTTAGTTCCCTCGGCTCCGGCATTCGCGGATATCCCCACGGGTACTGCGGCGGCCTCCCCCACACGACCGGGCGATAGCGGGCTCCGGCTTCGACGGCTTCGCGGGAGAGGTCCACGCGCCAGCGCCCGTCGGAGACGACGGCGTCGCGTCCGGACAGATGCACGTCGAGCGAGAAGAGAATCCCGCCGATGCCCGTGGGGCTCTCGGCCTCGATCGCCACCCGGTTGATTCCCGGCTTCAGCAGCGGCGCAACCTGGTAAATCGCGAGAGGATCTCCGGGCCGCTGCGTGCCGGAACCCGCGCGCGCGCCGTTGACGTACAGGACGTGGCTGCGGTCGACGAAGAGTTTCGCGAGCGCGCGCTCCGGCGCGCGGTCGAGAACGAAGTCGCGCGTCGCCACGAACGCGATCGGGCGAGGCTCCGGAACGCGGTCGGTGTACCAGATCCATTCGGCGCCGCCCGTCGAAAGGTGCATCCGATCCGCGTGCGCCCGGATCAACGCGCGAATCGCGGCGAAGGCGAGCACGACGCTGGCGATCGCGGCGAGCCACGCGGACGCGGGCCGCGCGAGTCGTGAGCCCGGGTACGTTTCTTGACGCAAGGACGCCCGCGAGGATACTATTGAGGCCCGATGATTGCATGCTGATCATCGGAGTCATTCCCGCGCGTTTTGCCTCCGTCCGCTTCCCGGGTAAACCTCTCGCTCCCCTCGCCGGCCGTCCGATGGTCGTACACGTGTTGCGGGCGGCCCGGGGCGCGAAGCGGCTGTCCCGCGTCGTGGTGGCGACGGACGATCCCCGCATCGCGGAAGTGGTCCAGCATGACGGCGGCGAGGCCATGCTGACCTCGGAGCACGCGGCCAGCGGCACGGACCGCGTGGCCGAGGTGGCGCGGCGGCTGCCCGCCGACGCGTACGTGAACCTGCAGGGAGACGAGCCCCTGATGCCTTCGGACAACGTGGACCGCGTGGTCGACGCCCTTCTCGCCGACGAGGCCCGGTCGATCGCGACGCTCGCGTTCCCGATATCCGCGCGCGCGGCCTCCGACCCGAACGTCGTGAAGGTCGCCGTGGCGCGCGACGGTCGCGCGCTCTATTTCTCCCGGTCGCCGATTCCTCACTTTCGTCAGGGGGAGCCGGCCTACCGGAAACACCTCGGGATCTACGCGTATCGCGCGCGGACGCTGGCCGAGATCGCGGGCCTGCTCCCCTCGCCGCTCGAGCGCGCGGAGTCCCTGGAGCAGCTGCGGTGGCTCGAGGCGGGATATACGATCCATGTGGGAGAGGCTGCGGGGGACTCGATCGGCGTGGACACGATCGAGGATCTCGCGGCGGCGGAAGCGCAAATCGGCAAGCAGGAGGTTTCCCCATGAGCACGAAGTACGTCTTCATCACGGGCGGGGTGGTCTCGTCGCTGGGCAAGGGCATCGCCGCCTCGTCGATCGGGGCCCTGCTCGAGGCGCGGGGCTTTTCGGTCGCGCTGGCAAAGTTCGATCCGTACATCAACGTGGACCCGGGGACGATGTCGCCGTTCCAGCACGGCGAGGTCTACGTCACCGACGACGGCGCCGAGACGGACCTGGACTTGGGCCACTATGAGCGCTTCACCTCGATGACCGGCTCGAAGATCAACAACACGACGGCGGGCCGGATCTACGCGACGGTGATCGAGCGGGAGCGCCGGGGCGACTATCTCGGCAAGACCGTCCAGGTCATTCCGCACATTACCGATGAGATCAAGGAGTCCATTCGGCGGGTCGACACCGACGCCGACGTCGTGCTCGTCGAGATCGGGGGGACCGTCGGCGACATCGAGTCACTGCCGTTCCTCGAAGCCATCCGACAGTTCCGCCAGGAGGCCGGGCGCGGCAACGCGATCAACGTGCACCTGACCCTGGTGCCGTACATCAAGGCTTCCGACGAGCTAAAGACCAAGCCCACGCAGCACTCCGTCAAGGAGCTTCTCTCGATCGGAATCCAGCCGGACGTCCTGCTCTGCCGCACCGACCGCGCGCTGCCTCCCGAGGTCAAGCGCAAGATCGCCCTGTTCTGCAATGTTCCGGTCGAGGCCGTCATCAACGCCAAGGACGTGCCGTCGATCTACGAGGTGCCCCTGCGCTTTGCGGCGGAGGGTCTCGACGAGATCCTCCTCGACCTGCTCTCGCTGCCCCACTACGACCGCGACCTCTCCAAGTGGGAGTCGCTCGTGAATCGCATCAAGAACCCGGCCGGCGAGGTGGACATCGCGGTCGTGGGCAAGTACGTGGACTACGGCGACTCCTACAAGTCGCTCAACGAGGCGCTCGCGCACGGAGGCATCGCCAACAACGTGCGCGTCAAGCTCCACTACGTCGACGCCGAGACGCTCGAAGGCGACTCCTATCCCGACGTGCTCTTCCGCGCCGACGCCATCCTCGTGCCCGGCGGGTTCGGCCGGCGCGGGGTCGAAGGCATGATGCGGGCGATCCGCTACGCGCGCGAGAAGAAGGTTCCCTACTTCGGCATCTGTCTGGGACTCCAGACGGCCGTCATCGAATACGCGCGCAATGTGGCCGGGCTCGAGGAGGCCAACTCGACCGAGTTCGAAGACGACCCCAAGCACAAGGTGATCTTCAAGCTGCGCGACTTGATCGGCGTGGAGGCCCTCGGCGGCACGATGCGGCTGGGCAAGTACCCGTGCGAGCTCGCCCCCGGGTCCTTCGCCGCGCGCGCCTACGGCGAGCCGCTGATCTGGGAGCGGCACCGCCACCGCTACGAGGTCAATCAGGAGTTCCTGCCGCGCCTGAAGGAGGCCGGCATGTCCTTCACCGGAATGTCGCCCGACAAGAAGTTCGTCGAGATCATCGAGCTCCACGAGGATCACCCCTGGTTCCTGGGATGCCAGTTCCACCCGGAGCTGAAGTCCAAGCCCTTCGCCTGTCACCCGCTGTTCAAGGACTTCATCCGCGCCGCGCGGGCGCACCGGGCCGCCACCAAGGGCGACGTTCCGGCCGTGGCGGCGGCTATGCCCTCCGCTTCGTCGGGAGAGAACGCCTGAGCCGCGCCGGCTCGGTCCGGCGCGTCCCGATCGCCCCGGGGTACGCCGCGGGAGGCGGCGAGCCGCCCGTATTCATCGCGGGACCGTGCGTCATCGAGTCGCGCGCGCACGCCCTCGCGATGGCCGAGCGGCTGAAGGCGATCGCCGAGGAGACCGGAGCGCGGATCGTCTTCAAGTCCTCCTACGACAAGGCCAACCGATCCGCGGGCGACTCCTTCCGCGGGCCCGGAATCGAGGAGGGGCTCGACATCCTCGCCGCCGTCAAGGCGAAGACGAGCCTCCCCGTTCTCTCCGACGTCCACGAGCCTTCCCAGGCGGAGCTGGCGGCGAAGGTTCTCGACGTCCTCCAGATCCCGGCCTTCCTGGCGCGTCAGACCGACCTGATCACGGCCGCCGCGGCGACCGGAAAGCCCGTCCACGTCAAGAAGGGCCAGTTCATGGCCCCCGAGGACATGAGCCACGTCGTCGCGAAATGCCGCGCCGCGGGCAACGAGAACATCCTCCTCTGCGAGCGTGGGACGTCGTTCGGGTACCACAATCTGGTGGTGGACATGCGGTCCTTCCCGATCATGCGTTCCCTCGGATATCCCGTCGTCTACGACCTCACGCACTCCCTGCAGCTGCCGGGGGCGGGCAAAGAAACGGGAGGGCTCAAGCAATACGCTCCGATCCTGGCGAGGGCCGCGGCGGCGACGGGCGAAGTCGACGGCTTCTTTCTCGAGGTCCATGACGCCCCCGAGCGAGCCCTCTCGGATCGCGCCACACAGCTCGACGTCGCGACGATCTCGCAGCTGCTTCGCAGTCTCCTGGCGCTCTCGGCCGTCTCCCGCGCCTGACCCCCTTTCACCGTTCACCTCCGGTTCACGCTGTCTCCGGAACCATGTCTCCGCGCAAGGAGGCTGGCGATGAAGGACGCGAGTCGTGGTTTGAAGCTGATTCTGGCTCTCGTGATCGGAGCGATGACGTTCGCGGCCCCGGCCGCGGCGGCGTCCAAGAAAGTCAACATCAACACGGCGACGGAGGCCGACCTGGAGGCGCTGCCGGGAGTGGGTCCGGCGACGGCCGCCAAGATCGTCTCCGGCCGACCGTTTTCCTCGATGGACGACCTGTCCCGGGTGGGCGTCTCGGCCTCAAACATCGAGAAGCTCAAGAAGGTCGCGACGGCCGGGAAGAGCTCGCACGCCGGCGAGGCCAAGAGCGAGACGGCGTCGAAGAAGAGCGACACCGCGTCGAAGGAGTCATCCTCGAAGTCGTCCAGGGAGAAGTCGGCGACCGCCGCGAAGGCGTCCAAGGAGCCGGCGAAGACTTCGGGCGGCACCCCGGGCCGCCTGGACTTGAATCGCGCATCCGAGAAGGACCTCGAGGTCCTGCCCGGAGTCGGCCCCGCCACCGCGCAGAAGATCATCGCGGGGCGTCCCTATACGTCGGTCGATGACCTCGCCCGCGCGGGCGTACCCAGGAGCACGATCGACAAGATCGCTTCGCAGGTCTACGTCCGCGGCGGAGAGTCCCGGAGCGGCTCGCTGTCAGGTGGCGCGCCCGGCCAGACTTCGGAATCGGCTCCCGCAAGACGCGAGCACAAGTCCAAGTCGTCCGTACCGCCCGAGCCCGTACCGGATTCGGCTTCCGCCGGATCCGCGCGCCGGGCGCCGTCGTCCGCGCCGGAGGAGGAGGTCGCGCCGCGCACGCCGCCCTCCCGCGGCATGGTGTGGGTCAACACGAGCACCGGCGTCTATCACTACGAGGGGGATCGCTGGTACGGCAAGACCAAGGAAGGGAAGTTCATGTCCGAGGCCGACGCGCAGAAGGCCGGCTACCGCGCGTCGAAAGAAGGCGAGAAGTCCGAGAAACCCTGAGTCGTCCAACTCGAAACAAAGAAGGAGGAGTCATGCGCTACGCTCGCGCCGCCTTGTCCTCGGTGCTCCTGGCTTCCCTGCTCGCCGCGTCGAACGCCGTCGCCGCGGTCAAGACCTACCAGGTCACCGGGCCCGTCCTCGAGGTCAACGACACGATGATCGCGATCCAGAAGGGCAAGGACCGCTGGGAGATCGCCCGGGACGCGAACACGAAGATCACGGGTGACCTCAAGGTGGGCTCCAAGGTCACGATCGAGTACCGGATGAGCGCGACCGCCGTCGAGGTCAAGGCCGCCGGCAAGAAGGCCAAGTAGCTCGCCTCCCTCCCGCGAAAACGGAAGGGCCGCGCCGACGCGCGGCCCTTCGAGGGAGGATCTTACTGCGGCGCGGGACGCGGCATGCTTCCCGACTCGCCGATGCGGATGAGCGGCTCGGCGTCGATCGGAAAGCCAGCCTCGGCCCAGGCCTCGAGTCCGCCGGCGAGCGGCCGGACCAGCGTGAACCCCCTGTCGATCAGCATGCGCGCCACACGGGCGGCCGTGGCCTCGTTGGGTCAAGTGCAGTAGAGGATCACCTCGCGATCCCGCGGCAGCTCGGAGAGGCGCGCGTCCAGCTCCGCGACGCCCATGACCACGGCGCCGGGGATGCGCCGCGGATCCCGGGCCCGTGCTCCCGCCGTGCGCACGTCCACGACGATCGGCGGCTCGCCGTCGTCCATCAGGCGGCGCAGCTCGTCCACGGAAATGCGCGCCATGCGGAGCATCTTGTAGAAGCGGCGGCGCTGCCACCACTTGAACGCGATGAAGACCACCAGCGCGGCGGCGAGCAGGACGAACGCGCCGCTGCCGAGCGAGGCGAGGAGGGAGAGGGCGCGGTCGATCGCGCGGTGGAATGCCATCCCCGCCGCCACTCCTGCACCCGCCCACAGCAGGGCTCCGCCCGAGTCGTAGAGGAGAAACGTCGCGAAGGAGCCGCCCGCGGCGCCCGCCAGAGGCGGAGCCACGGTCGAGAAGCCGGGGATGAATTTCGCGAAGAGCAGCGAGGGCATGCCCCACCGGTCGAAGACCGCCTCGGTCTGCCGGACGCAGGAGTCCGGCGACAGAGAGATCCGGCACAGGGTCTTCAGGATGCGCTGCCCGCGGTGCCGTCCGAGGACGTACCAGACCGAGTCCGCGATCACGGAAGCCGCGACGGCCACCACCAGGACGAAGGTTGAGGACAGGCGCCCGTCCCGCGACAGCGCGCCCGCCACGATCAGCACCGGGAGGGCGGGTATCGGCGCGCCGAGCTGCTCGAGAAGCACGATCCCGAAGACCAGCGGCAGGCCGTAGGTCAGGACGTATTGCGTCAGCTCGGCCATGGGGCCGCGATCTTAGTACGCCTTAAGATACGCGCACCCATGTCGCTCGACACTGCCCGCGAGGTCCTCCGGATCGAGGCCGACGCCGTCCGACGCCAGATCGATAACCTGGGGCCCGAGTTTCTGCGGGCGATCGAGACCGTGCAGACCACGCGCGGCCGGCTCTGCGTCACGGGCATCGGCAAGTCCGGGTTGATCGGCCAGAAGATCGCCGCGACGCTGGCCTCCAGCGGCACGCCCGCCTACTTCCTCCATGCCGGCGAGGCCAGCCATGGCGACCTCGGGATGCTCATGCCGGGCGACGTCCTCCTCGCGCTGTCGACGTCCGGGGAAACTCCCGAGGTCGTTCGGCTGCTAGAGTTCGCGAAGAAGCGCTCGATCCGGACGATCGCGCTCACCGGCGTACCGGAGTCGGCCGTGGGACGCGCGGCCGAGATCGTCCTGTCCGTGGCGATTCCACGAGAGGCCTGTCCGCTGAATCTCGCGCCGACGGCGTCCACCACCGCGATGCTCGCCATGGGCGACGCCCTGGCGATGTCGATCTCGGAGCGCCGGGGCTTTCGCGAGGAGGACTTCGCCGCGCTGCATCCGGGAGGAAGCCTCGGACGGAAGTTCCTGAAAGTCCGGGACCTGATGCGCACGGGCGATCGGGTCCCCCGAGTGTCGTCGGGCGCCTCGATGCCCGCCGCGATCCACGAGATGTCGCGCAAGATGATGGGGATCACCGCCGTCGTGGACGGGCAGGAGCGTCTGGTGGCCGTCATCTCCGACGGCGATCTGCGCCGTTTGATCGAGCGCGACCCCGGCCAGCTCCAGCGAACGGCCGGCGACTGCGGCCACCCGAACCCGCGCACGATCTCCGAGGAGGAGTTCGCATCGTCGGCTCTGGAGACGATGCGCTCGGCGAAGATCACGTCGCTCTTCATCGTCGGACCGGACGGCCGTCTCTCCGGGGCGCTCCACATGCACGATCTGCTCGCGGCCGGGATCTCCTAGGTGGCGGCGCGGCGCCGCCGACCGGCTCGGATTCGGGCGCTCTTTCTCGACGTCGACGGCGTCCTGACGGACGGCCGCATCTACCTCGACGGCCGCGGCCGCGAAATGAAAGTCTTTGACACCAAGGACGGCCACGGCATGCGCAAGGCCGCCGCGGCGGGCGTGGCCGTGATCTGGATCTCCGGCCGGACTTCTCCCGCGACGGCGAGCCGCGCGCGCGAGCTCGGCGTGGCGCACTGCTTCCAGGGGATCCGCGACAAGCGCGCGCGCCTGGAGGCGGTTCGCCGGCGGCTGCGCCTCGAGCCCGAAGAGACCGCGGCGGTGGGCGACGACGAGCCCGACATCCCGATGTTCGAGGCCGTCGGATTCTCCGCCTGCCCCGCCGACGCTACGCCCGCCGCGAAAAAAGCCGCCGACGTCGTCCTGAAGCGCCCCGGGGGACACGGCGCGGTCCGCGAGTTGATCGAGCGGATCCTGGCCCGCAACGCGGCCTCGAAAGACTAGGCTTCCGGGGCCTCCTTCCGGCGGAACATCCACGCGATCAGTATCCCCAGGAGATACAGCCCGATCATCGGAAGCGCGAAGACGCACTGCGTGGCGACGTCCGGCGTGGGCGTGATCACGGCCGCGATGATGAAGATGATCAGCACCGCGTACTTGAACTTCTTCAGGAGCCAGACCTCCGAGACGATTCCCAACCGCGCCAGGAAGAAGACCAGGATCGGCATCTCGAAGCAGAGGCCCAGCCCCAGGATGAGCTTCGACGCCATCCCGAGGTATTCGTTGATCGTGATGACCGGCGTGAAGGGCGCTCCGACGCCGACCAGGAAGCGCACCACCAGCGGAAAGGCCTCGTAGTAGGCGAACGCGCACCCCGACAGGAAGAACAGGACGCCGAAAGTCACGAATGGGAAGACGTAGCGCTTCTCGCGGCGGTACAGCGCGGGCGAGATGAACAGCCAGACCTGCCAGAGCACGACCGGCGACGAGAGCAGGATTCCCGCGAGCAGGGCCACGCGGAAGTACATCAGGAAGGGCTCGGTCAGCCGCGTGTAGGCCAGATTCTGGCCGGGTGGGAGGACCTGACGGATCGGCTTCGCGAGGAAGTCGAAAATCTGCGGCGCCCAGTACCAAGCCAGGAGGAACCCGCCGAAGATCGCGAGCAGCGAAGCCATCAGTCGCTTGCGGAGCTCCTCCAGGTGCTGGAAGAACCCCATCCGGGGAAGCTCGTCCTCGTCGTCTTGCGGGCGGGTCTTGCCTTCGAGGATCTCCCGCGGGTTGAAGGCGGTCAAGCGGGACGAACGGGCTCGTCCCCGCGAGGAACCGACTCCTCAGCGGGACGCGACGGCTGGACCGGAGGAACGGCGGTGAGCGTTTCCCGAACCTCGGTCACTTGCTTCTTGACCGAATCGGCCTCGCGCTTGCCCTGCTCGATCTCGTCCTCGATCGTCTTCTTCAGGTCCTCGGACGCCCTCTTGAACTCGGCCAACCCCTTGCCCAGCGACTTGCCGAGCTCGGGGAGCTTCTTGGGCCCGAAGACCAGGAGGGCGACCACGAAAATCAGGATCAATTCGGGCATTCCGATGGAGCCAAACATGTTCTCTCCCCCGCGGAAGGGATTTTACGCCGCTTGCTTCGACCCCGGGGAGACTTTGGCGTCCGGCCGTGCCAGAATGCCGAAATCCAGGGAGGAGGGTTCGTGAGTTCTCATCGGTCCCGATGGCTGGTCGCGCTGGCTCTCGTCGCGGGGGCGACTCTGGCCGGCGGCGCGTTCGCCGGAAAGCTCTCCGCGAGTCCTGAAAAAGACACACCGTCCCTCGACGAGTACGCCGACATCCTGACGACCCTGTCCGACTGGGCCCCCGAGCCGATCGGGCCGGACAAGATCGTCTACGCATCGATCCACGGGATGCTCTCCCGCCTGGATCCCCACACGGCCTTCCTGGAGCCCGACGAGTTCTCGGCCATGAAGGAGAAGCAGCACGGGTCCTTCTACGGGCTCGGGATCCAGATCCAGAAGCGAATGGGCAAGATCACGGTCATCGCGCCCATGGAGGGCACGCCGGCTTACAAGATGGGCATCCGCGCGGGCGACATCATCACCCACATCGGCGACGAGGAGCTCAAGGAGGATGCGTCGACCGAGGACGTGGTGCGCAAGCTCCGCGGCCCCAAGGGCACTCAGGTTGCGATCACGATCCGCCGGGTCGGGTTCCCCGAGCCCATCAAGATGACGATCACCCGGGCGGAGATCCCGACGAGGTCCGTCCGGTACGCGTTCATGCTCGAGCCGGGAGTGGGCTACATCATGCTTTCGGACTTCACGCACACCTCCAGCCGCGAGCTGACCGAGGCAATCGACAAGCTCGAGAAGCAGGGCATGAAGAAGCTGCTCTTCGACCTGCGCGGCAACCCCGGAGGCGTGCTCGAACAGGCGGTGGACGTCACCGACGTGTTCGTGCCCAAGAACTCCATGGTCGTCTACACTCGGGGACGGACGGCCTCCTCGGCCCAGGAATACTTCGCGCCCGGCGACGGCGCCCACTTCGACTCGCCCCTGGTGGTTCTGGTCAACCGGGGCTCGGCCTCGGCATCGGAGATCGTGGCCGGGGCGATCCAGGACCATGACCGCGGCGTCGTCGTCGGCCAGCGTACGTGGGGCAAGGGCCTCGTGCAGAGCGTCTACACGTTGTCCTACGGCGCCGGCCTCGCCCTGACGACGGCCCGCTACTACACGCCTTCCGGGCGATGGATCCAGAGGGACTACAGCGACCTGCTGGCCTACGTGAATCCGGGCGATCCCGATGCGGGAGCGCAGAGCGGCGAAGAGGCACCGCATCCGACGTCCGAGAGCGCCATCTTCTACACCGATGCGGGCCGAGTGGTGTACGCCCAGGGCGGCATCACGCCCGACGTGATCGTCAAGAACGATCGGGATTCGAAGCTGCTGCAGCAGCTCCTGGTTCGCTATGCCTTCTTCAATTTCGCCGTGGACTGGCTGTCGCGGCACCCCAAGGTCTCGCAGGACTTCACGGTGACGCCGGAAATCCGGGACGAGTTCTTCCAGTTCGTCGAGAAGTCGGCGAAGTACTCGACGGCCGACGAATTGAAGAAGGCGTACAGCGAGGATCCCAACCGCGGTCTCGTCGATCTCGCGATCCAGACCGAAGTCGTCAATGCGAAGTTCGGCCCCGAAGCCGGACGGCGCGCTTTCGCCGCCGGGGATCCGCAGATCCAGAAAGGTTTGACGCTCTTCGGCGAGGCGGCGCGCATCGCGGCGCTCCCCAAGAAGAAGCGCGAGTTGGCGGTCAAAGCCGGGCTGTAGTCAGCTCCGCTGCTCGTCCCGCGAAGCCTCCTGCCAGTCGGCGTCCGGAGGCAGGACGAGCTGGCAGCCGCGTAAACGGTAGGACGCGGGCAAACGGACGCCCGGCGGCTCCTCGCCCGTGTCGCGCAGTGCCCGCGCGGCGTCGAGCAGCCGGCGCCGCACGCGGATGATGGCCTCGTCCGAGGCACCGAGGTGCTCGCGGCTGCGGTCCGCGATCGGGCCCATGCTCTCCTGCACCGCGGCGTCCTGGACGGGCGCCGACTCCTCGAGACCGCTGAAGCTCGCCGTACGCTGCCGATCCCGGTCGATGAAGTAGTCGTTCTCGCGGCTCGCCACGAAACGGCCGCGGGAGAGCGCCTCGTCCCCGTCGCCGTGCATTCCGCTCTCGGGCACCCGGCCCGCACGTCCGCGGCGTTCCTCGTCCGAGAGTGCCGCATTCGGGTCCCAGTTGCGCTCCCAGACCAGCGTGTGCTCGTCGTCCAGAGGAACCCAGGCTTTGGCCCGGCGGAGCCGCCCGGTCGCCGGAACGCTGGTGAAGATCGGCATCAGGAACTGCGAGATACGCCAGTAGTGGCCGCCCTCCCCGTCGGCGCGGCGCGCCGCGACCGTGACTCCGGCGGCGGGGTCGACCACCGCGAGCACGGGCGCGAGGTGCTCGGCGCCCTTGTCGGGGTGCGGCTCGGCCGCCCCCGGCGGCGCGGCGCCCCGCGACCGGGACTCCGGCGGCGTGGTCGACCACGGAGAGCACGGGCGAGAGGTCCTCGGCGACTTTGTCGCGGTGCGGATCGTCCGCCCGCGCGGGCAGACGCCGGCGTCCCGTCTCGTCCATGCGGGCGTGGAGCCATCCCAGGTGAGCCGTGTCGACGTCGCCTTCGAGCGACTGGAGCCAGTTGCACGCCCGCAGGTAGGTCAGCGTCGAGCGGCGCTCCGGCGCGACGACCGCCCAGCCGAGGTCCGGCAGCAGCGGGGCCTCGGCGGCCGCGGGGCCGAGATAGGCCCAGAGGACGCCGCTTCGCTCGACGCACCGATACGCCCGCGCCCGCACGCCCCGCGCGAAGCTTTCGGACGGCTCTGTCGGCGTCTCCAAGCAGCGCCCCTGCGGATCGAACTTCCAGCCGTGGTAGACGCAGCGCAGCCCGCCCTCCTCGTTCCGGCCGAAGAAGAGCGAGGCTCCGCGGTGCGGACAGCGTTCTTCCAACAGCCCTGCGCGGCCGCCCGAGTCGCGAAAGACGACCAGATTCTCACCGAGAAGCCGCACGCGCCTCGGTGGACCGTCGGCAGGTCCCAGCTCGTCGGACTCCAGGAGAGGCAGCCAGTACCGCCGAAGCAGCTCCCCCATCGGCGTGCCCGGGCCGACGCGGGTCAGAAGTTCGTTTTCCTCGGGCGTCATGGTGACTCGCGCAGGAGGATATCCGAGCCCCCCTACCCTTACCCTCTCCCCCCACGGGGGAGAGGGAATCTTCGAAGGGGTCTTTTGCGGCACTCTCCCCTCGGTTCGCAGCGCAAATAGTCTCCCGACCGAAGGGAGGGAGGAGGTTTGCGCTGCGGGAGCCGGAGCGCAGCGAGGGAGTCAGGCGAGCGGTCGAGACGGGTTTGGCGAGCCGCTCGCCGGCGCGCCCAAAGGGCGCAGACTCCCGAGCAAGCAAAGGCGACGTGCAAAGAAATGCCCCGCCTTTCGGCGGGGCGATGGTTTCTCGGGGCGATCCCCGCGGATTCCTAGTTGTGCGTGGCCACGTTGTTGTTGACCACGAACTTGCGGCGGCCGATCTCGGTCCGGTTTCCGTCGCGGTCGACGACGTAGATGACCAGGTCGTGGGGCGAATCCGAAAGGGCCGTGGTGTCGAGCGGGAACCCGAACCCGACCAACGGCGTCAGCACGCGGAAGTCGTTGGCCGGCACGTCGGGCCGATTCAGCGGATAGGTCGCGATTCCGACCACCTGGCCGTCCACGTCGACCTCGACCCGCGTAACGCCCTGGAAGTCGGTCGCCCAGCCGACGACCTCGAAGATCCCGTTGATGAACTCGTAGTCCGTCGGCTGATCGATGTAGCCGAAGGCCGGCTGATCGCCGCCGACGAGATCACAGAGGATGTCCACGGACATCGCGCCGAACTGCGTGACCGTCTCCTCCTCGTCGCCGGCGCGGATGGCCAGCGTGTGCTTCCCGGGCGTCGTGAAGCCCACGAGCTCGGGGAAGCCGCTCGAGGAACGGGGCGACAGAATCTGGATCACCCCGTCGGTTTCGTTTCTCCCCAGAAAGAAGGAGAAGTTGAACCCGGCGTTGTCGGCGTTGACGTAGCCCGAATAGAGGCGGGCCACATCGGGCCGGTTGATGCCGTAGCAGTTGGTCAGCGCGCCGTTGACCTGGACGCAGTCGGCGCGGGTGTTGGCGATGATCGCTCCGTCCAGCAGCAGCTCCAGATACGAGACCTGCCCGCGATCCAGGGCCGAGCCCACGTCCAGAGCCCATCCGATGACGACGTTGAAGAGCGCCGGAGAGCAGATTTCCGGAGTGCAGGGCGACGGGAAGCCTCCCGTGGCGCCGCTGCAGAAGAGCGAGGCCTTATCGAGCGGGAAGTCGATCTGCCCGAACGGCGGAAGATTCTGGCCGTTATTGATGACCTGCACCGTTCGGTGGCCGAGCTCCCGGGACGCGCCCTCGGAGTCCGTTGCGT
>JBKOZO010000156.1:0-13727 GCA_046725935.1 Acidobacteriota bacterium
CTTCACGCTCGTCAGCCGGCGCGGTGCTCCGCCCGCCGCCGGCGAAAGCCACACCTGGCTCTGGCCGGGCGAGCCGGCGTCGGAGAGAAAAGCGATCGTGCGGCCGTCGGGCGAGAAAACCGGAAACTTCTCTCTCGCCGACTTACCGTCGGTGGAAGCCGTGATCGCCGTCGGGGCGCCGCCGGAAACGGGCGCGACGGAGATCCTGCCCAGCCGGTCGCGTCCCTCGGCATCGCGGACCTTCTGGGACCACGCGACGCGAGTGCCGTCCGCGGAGATGGCCACGTTGTGGAAGGCGCGGACGCCCTCGAGCCAGCCGTAGACCTGGGCGACGGTGGGAGGCGAGCTCGCGTTGGGAACGGCGATCAGGGCCGCGAGCAACAATCCGGCGGTCGGCATCGCGCTTCCTCCCACTTGAGACCTGGAACCCGGAACCCGGAACTACGTCAAATCCACCCAGATGCTCTTGACTTGCGTGTACTCCTCGAGCGCGTACCGGCCTCGTTCCCGCCCGAACCCCGACTCCTTGTAGCCCCCGAAGGGAAGGCCCGGGTCGTACAGGTTGTACGCGTTGATCCAGACTGTGCCGGCCTTCAACGCCTTGGCGACCCGCAAGGCCTTCTTGATGTCGCGCGACCAGACGGCCGCCGCGAGGCCGTAGATCGTGGAGTTGCCGACGGTGACCGCTTCGCCTTCGTCCTTGAATGAGAGCGTCGCGAGGACGGGTCCGAAGATCTCCTCGCGGGCGATCGTCATCTGCGGCGTCACGGCGTCGAAGACCGTCGCCTCGAAGAAGGCTCCCTTGCCGTTGACCGAAGCGCGGTTGCCGCCGGCCACGAGCTTCGCGCCCTCCGACTTACCGCTTTCGACGTAGCGGGCGACGTTGTCGCGCTGCTTCTCCGAGACGAGCGAGCCCAGGCGCGTCTTGGGGTCCAGCGGGTCGCCGGGCGCCATCTTCCGCGCGCGCTCGACGACTTTCTCCATCAGCGCGTCGTGCGCGGATTCCTCGACGAGGAGCCGCGAACCGGCGGAGCAGAGCTCGCCCTTGCCGTAGAAGATGGCGTTGATTGCCCCCTTGGCCGCGGCGTCGAGATCGGCGTCGGCGAACACGACGTTGGGAGACTTGCCCCCGAGCTCCATCGAGACGCGCTTGACGGTCCCGGCGGCGGCGCGCAGGATCGCCTTGCCCGTCTCGGTCTCGCCGGTGAAGGAGATCTTGTCGATGCCCGGGTGCTTCGCCATGGCCGCGCCGACCTGAGCCCCGGGTCCCGGCACGACGTTGAAGGCGCCCGGAGGAAGGCCTGCCTCCGCGAGGAGCTCGGCGAAGAGCAGAGCGGTCAGCGGCGTCGCGGACGCAGGCTTCAAGACGACCGCGTTACCGAGCGCGAGCGCCGGCGCGATCTTCCACATCGCCTGGAGGAGCGGAAAGTTCCAGGGCGTGATCGCGCCGACGACGCCCACGGGCTCGCGCAGCGTCATCAGGAAGGCGTCAGGCCGGCCGGGGAAGGTGTCGCCGTACAGCTTGTCGGCGTACTCGCCGAAGTAGGAGAGGCACTCGGCCGCCGCGGGCATGTCGATCTTGGCGGCCTCGAAGATGGGCTTGCCGTTGTCGAGCGTCTCGAGCTTTCCGAACTCTTCGGCGCGAGAGGACAGAAGATCCGCCGCGCGCGTCAGAATCTTCCCGCGCTGGCGGGGCTTCATCGACGCCCAGGGTCCCGACTCGAAGGCCTTTCGCGCCGCCGCGACGGCGCCGTCGAGGTCCGAGGTTCCGGCTTCGGCGACCTCGGCGATCGTTTCGCCGGTCGCGGGGTTGACCGTCGCGAACCGTTTGCCGCTGGCGGAGGGAACGAAGTTCCCGCCGATGAAGAGGTCGGTTTTCAGGCGCTCACTTCCCCTTGAACTTGGGCACGCGCTTCTCCTGGTTGGCGGCGATGCCCTCCTTGGCGTCGTCGCTCTGGAAGAGAAGCTGCTGGAGCTCCCGCTCGACCGCCAGCGCCGACTCGATGGGAAGGTCCCAGCCGGACTGGACCGACCGCTTGATGCGGCCCACCGCCTTCGACGCCTTGTTCGGCGGAACGAACTGGCGCGCGTAGTCCATGACCTGCTCCCACCACTCCTCGGGAGTCGCGTCGATGACCTGGTTGACGAGGCCCATCTCCAGGGCCTCCTCGAAGGAGAAGGTGTTGCCGGTGACCATCAGCTCGATGGCCCTGGACTTGCCGATCATTTTCCCGAGGCGCGTCGTTCCGCCGGTTCCGGGAAGCACACCCAGCGTGACCTCGGGAAGGCCGATCTTGCCGGCGTCCTTGCGGGCGATGCGCAGGTCCGCGGCCATCGCGATCTCGAGTCCGCCGCCGACGGTATGCCCGTTCAGGGCCGCGATGACGAGCTTGGGCGTGTGCTCGAGCCGCAGGAGCGTCTCGTTTGCGTGGAGACAGAAGAAATACTTGAAACCCGGCGTCACCGCATTGAGCATCCCGATGTTGGCGCCGGCCGAGAAGAAGCGGTCGCCCTTGCCCCGCAGGATGATGACGTGGACGTCGTCGTCGAAACGCGCCTTCAGGATCGCGTCGTCGAGCTGCCGCATGAGGGCGTAGGTGTAGGTGTTGGCCGGCGGGTCGTCCATCTCGAGGACGGCGATGCCGTCCGCGGCGCGGTAGTTGATGACGGGACGGTCGAGCTCCGGGCTCGTCCAGTCGCGGGTCTTGGCGGGTGTGCTCACGGGTCCTCCTGGTCGTTTTTCGAGCCGGGAATCCTATCAGAGGCCCAGCAGGTGCTTGGCGATCGTGAAGTAGATGATCAGCCCCGTGGCGTCCACCAGCGTGGCGATGAGGGGCGCAGACATCACGGTGGGGTCGATCTTGAAGACCGTCGCGAGCATCGGGATCATCGCGCCCACGCTGTTGGCCCACGTGCAGATGACCAGGATCGAGACGCCGACCGTCAGGGCGAGCGGGGTCGTCGAGCCCCAGAGCATCGCGCGCCCGAAGCCGACGATGCCGAGCAGAATCCCGAGGACGAGGCCGCTCCCGCCCTCTCGGAGGAGCACCCGGCCGAAGTCGCGCAAACGGATCTCGCCGACCGCGAGGCCGCGGACGATCGTCGTGACCGTCTGGGAGCCAGAGTTGCCGCCGGTCCCGATCAAGAGCGGGATGAAGAAAGAGAGCGCGACGACTTTCGCCAGCTCGCTCTCGTAGTACCGCAGGACGGTTCCGGTCAGCGTCTCGGTCACGAAGAGCAGCAGGAGCCAGTTGAAGCGCGACCGTACGTTGCGCCACGGCTTGGCCGCGAAGTATCCCTGCTCGACCGTCTCCTCCGTGGCCGCCACGCCGCCGAGGTGCAGGACGTCCTCGGTCTGCTCTTCGATCAGGATGTCGATGACGTCGTCCACCGTGATGATCCCGAGGAGTTTGTTGTCTTCGTTGACGACCGGGATCGCGTGCACGTCGTACTTGGACACCATGCGCGCGACCTCTTCCTGCGTCGCGTCCGTGCGGACGGTCAAGAGGCGCCGCTCCATCATGTCGGCGATCTTGCGGTCGGGAGGAGCCGGGAAGAGGGCACGGAGCGAGACGTACCCCACCAGGTGCCCATAGTCGTCCACGGCATAGAGGCTCTGGACCGTCTCGACCTCGGGATCGATCTTCTTCAGGTGACTCAGCGTCTCGGCGGCGGTCCACTCCGGCCGGATCGTCGCGAACTTCTCGGTCATGAGGCGGCCGGCCGTGCGCGCCGGGTAGCGCTGCAGCCTCTCGACCTCGGCCGCGTCGCGCGCCGACATCTTCGCGAGGATCGCCTCGCGCTGGCGCTGAGTGAGGTGCTCCAGGAGGAACGTGACGTCGTCGGCCGGCAGCCGGTCGAGCTCCGCGCCGAGCTTCGAGGGCGACGCGCGGTGCAGGATCAGCCGGAGCGTCTCGCCTTTCAGCTCCGAGAGCAGCGCCGCGCCTTGCTCCGTCGGGAGGGCCTCGAAGACGGTCAGCCGGTCTTCGCGCGGCAGATCCTCCATGAGCTCCGCGATGTCGGCCGGGTGCATGTCCGCCAGAACGGCGGGCAGCTGCTCAGGATGCTCCCGGATCAGCTCTTCGATGTCGGGACCGATGACCTTGGCGAGGGACATGGCGGTTTCCGGTTTCTTGTTCGGGCTGTTTCGCGACTACGAAATCGGCGCAAGCCTACTACCGGGACGTGGAAGCTCCGAGCAGATTCAGTCGCGGTGCTCGCCCCGGGTCGGGTCCACCCAGTCGCTCGAGCCGTCCGGGTGGAATTCCTTCTTCCAGATCGGGACGGTCGTCTTGATTCGGTCGATCGCCGCCCGGCACGCCGCGAAGGCTTCGGAGCGATGCGGGGAGACGGCGGCGATCGCGACGGAGGGCTCGCCGACCGCCAGGCGCCCGACGCGGTGCTGGATCCGAACCCGGGTCGCCGGGAACTCGCGCACGAGGGCTTCGGCGATCTTCGCCATCTCGGACTCGGCCATCGGGCCGTACGCCTGGTACTCGATCGCCGTGGCCGGGCGGCCCTCGTTTTCGTTCCGCACTACTCCCACGAAGAGGCAGAGCGCGCCATCGGATGCGCGGGCTTCGAGGAGCAGCCTGGCGAGATCGAGAGGATCGGTGGTCAGGTACATCGGGTTTGGGTCATCCTCCGGCCACCGGCGGAAGGAATGCCACCTCGTCGCCGTCGTGCAGCACGGTCTCGGGCGACGCGTACTCGCGGTTGACGGCGGCGGGAGGCGGGGAGGAAAGGCGAGAAAAGAGGGGCACTTCGCGGACAAGCGCCGCCCAGAGCTCCGAGACGCGGGACCCGTCGGGCAGCTCGCGGACCTCCTCGTCGCGGCCCGCGGCGTCTCGGAAGGATGCGAAGTGCATTAAGTGAACCTTCATGTGGGAAGTCTATGAAAAATCGGGCTTTGCATGCGACCCATTGACGATTGACTGACCGGTCGGTTAGTCTTGTTTGCATGGCAAGAAGCCCACAGCCCGCCGAGCCCGAGCGCCGTCTCGCCCTTCTGAAGGCGGCCTTCCGCGAAGTCGCCGAGAAAGGCTTCTCCGAAGTCACCCTCGACGACATCGCAAAGCGCGCCGGGGTGTCTAAGGGCGTAACCCTCTACTACTTCGACTCCAAGGAGGACCTCTTCCGGGAGGTCTTTTCCTGGCTCATCGATTCGATCCACCAACGCATGCGGGAGGCGGTCGTCCGGGAGGAAGATCCGATCGCGAAGGTCCGGGCCCTCGTGGCGCTGATTTTCCCCTCGCCGTCCAAGAACCGCGCCTTCTTCCGCGCCTTCGTGGATTTCTGCGGCCTGGCGGCGCGCCGGGAAGCGTTCCGCGAGGTCAACGAGCGCTTCTACGCCGGCTGCCGCGAGATCGACGGCGGGATCGCGGAAGAAGGGATGCGCCGAGGCGTGTTCGTGGTGCGCGATCCACGGGAAGCGGGCTCGACGATGCGCGCCATCTTCGACGGTCTGATGATGCAGTGGCTTTCGGAAAAGGACCCGGAGACGGCCTTCGCCGGCTACCGGGAGCGCTGCGAGCGGGAGCTCTTTCATTACCTGCTTCCGGCGGGCGCGAAAGGGGGAGCGCGATGAACGAGACGACGCCAACGAATCGATGTGACAACGACGCCTGTCCGCGTCCGGCGGAGTCGGGCGAGAAATTCTGCGAGGAGTGCGGCCTGGAGCGCTCGCTCTACAGGCGAGACGGCGGGCGGGACTCGTCGGAATTCCGAGCGGTCCCGGCGCGGCCGGAGGCCGGACGATAAGATTCGCATTGGCATGACTTCGGCACCCACGCCGGCTCTGTCCGGCACCGTCCGCAAGGTCCTCCTCGCTTCGCCCCGCGGTTTCTGCGCCGGCGTGGTTCGGGCCATCGAGATCGTGGACCTCGCTCTCGACGCCTTCGACGGCCCGATCTACGTCCGCCGCGAGATCGTTCACAACAGCCACGTCGTCCGCGATTTCGAGGCCCGCGGCGTCCGGTTCGTCCAGGAGCTCGACGAGGTTCCGGACGGAGCGACGGCGGTGTTCTCGGCGCACGGCGTGTCCCCGGCGGTCCGCGCCTCGGCGGCGGCCCGTAGACTTAAGATCATCGACGCGACCTGCCCCCTCGTAACCAAGGTCCACCTGGAAGCGGTCCGCTTCGCCAAGCTCGGCTACGACATTCTCTTGGTCGGCCACGCCGGCCACGAGGAGGTCGAGGGCACCATGGGCGAGGCGGCGTCGCAGATGAAGCTCGTTTCCACGGTGGCGGACGCCGAGTCCGTCGAGGTCTCCGATCCGCAGCGCGTCGCGCTGATCACGCAGACGACCCTGTCGATGGAGGACACTCGCCCGATCGTCGAGACATTGAAGCGCCGGTTCCCGGCCATTCACGTGCCGCCCAAGGACGACATCTGCTACGCCACGCAGAACCGGCAAGTCGCGGTGCGGGCGCTGGCCCGCCGCGCGCCCGTGATCCTCGTCGTCGGGTCGCGCAACTCGTCCAACTCCAACCGTCTCGTCGAAGAGGCCACGCTGGCCGGAGCGCGTGCCTATCTGGTCGACGACGTCTCCGAGATCCACCCGGTGTGGCTCGAAGGCGTCGACACGATCGGCATCACGTCCGGCGCTTCCGCTCCGGAGTTCCTGGTGCAGGAGATCCTCCGCCGCCTGGGCGGTCCGGCCGCGCTCGAGATCGAGGAAGTCGTAACGGTCGAAGAGGACGTCCACTTTCCTCTGCCGACCGAGGTCTCCTCGGTCCGCCGCGCCGATGTCGGGGCGCTGCCCGTCCGCCGGTGAGCGGCACGGCCCCGAGCGCGCGGCGCCTGGCCGGCAGGGCCGCTTTCGTGACCGGCGCCTCGCGTGGAATCGGCGAAGCGATCGGCCGGCGTCTCGCCGCCGAAGGCGGGCGCGTCGCGTTCGTCGCCCGGGATCGGGACGCCTGCGAGAAACATGCGGCGCAAGTGCGCGCCGCGGGAGGCGAGGCGATCGCGCTCACCTGCGACGTCACGGACTCGAGCTCCATCGAGTGGGCGGTCGCCGAGACCGTCGCGCGCTTCGGGGCCATCGACATCCTGGTCAACAACGCGGGCCTCGGAGGCCAGACGCCGCTCGACGACAAAGACGACTCCCGCTGGGACGCCATCGTCGCGACGAACCTGACGGGGATGTTCCGCGTCACGCGCGAAGCCGCGCCGCGGATCCCCGACGGCGGACGCGTCGTGAACATGTCCTCGGTGCTCGGCCGCTTTGGCGTGGCCGGCTACGCGGCCTACGCCGCCACCAAGCACGGCGTCATCGGGCTGACCCGCGCCCTGGCCTTAGAGCTTGCGCCGCGGAAGATCACGGTCAACGCGATCTGCCCGGGCTGGGTCGAGACGGAGATGGCTCGCTCCGGGTGGCGCCGGAACGGGTCGGGGGACGTGGACAAGGGGCGCGACGCCGCGGCGCGCATGGCGCCGCTCGGACGCGTCCTCGAGCCCGAGGAGATCGCAGGCCTCGTGGCCTACCTCGCCTCCGACGACGCCCGCTCCGTCACCGGCCAGGCCATCGTGGCCGACGGCGGCCAGGTCATGCCTTAGCTGCGGCGTCTCCTCCGTTGTAGACTCTGCGGCTCAGACTCTGACGTAAGGAGTAGACATGACGCGTGAAGAGTTCCTGGAAGCTTTGGACGCCGTGATCGCCGAGAGGCACCTTCTGAAGCACCCCTTCTACCAGCTCTGGTCTCGGGGCGAGCTGACGCTCGAGACGCTGCGTGAGTACGCGATCTCTTATTACCCCCACGTCGCCGCGTTCCCGACCTATGTGTCGGGCGTGCACGCGGGCTGCGAGGATCCGGCGCTGCGCCAGGAGTTGCTCGAGAACCTAATCGAAGAGGAAAGAGGCACCGAAAACCACCCGGCGCTGTGGCGCAAGTTCGCGGCGGCCCTCGGCGCGGCGGCGTCCGACCTGGCCGTTTCTCCGCGCACGCCCGAAGTCACCGAGGCGATCGCCGAATTCCGGCGCGCGACGCGCGAGGGTTCGACCGCGGAAGGGTTGGCGGCGCTCTACGCGTACGAGTCGCAGATCCCGGAGGTCTCCAAGACCAAGCGCGAGGGACTCTGCGCGTTCTACGGCCTCGAGGAGGGCGATGCGACCCGCTTCTTCTCGGTCCACGAGAAGGCCGACGTGTGGCACCGCGAAGTCGAGCGCGAGGCGCTCGGCCGGGTCGCCGACACGCCGGAGGCCCGCGCGAAGGCGCTCGACGCGGCGCGGCGCTGCTGCGACGCGCTCAATCGCGCCCTCGACGGCGTGATGAGGGAGAACGCGCTGACCTGCTGATCCGGGCTGTTTTCTTCGACGCCGGCGCCACGCTCCTTCGGCCCGATCCTCCGGTGGCGGAGGTCTATGCCCGTGTCTTCGCCGAGGAGGGCGCGCCCTTCTCGGCGGAGGCCGTGGCCGGAGCGCTCGAGGCGACGTGGATCGAGGTCCAGAACGCCAAGCCCGGCGACCGCTACGGAGGCGTCTCCGGCGAGCAGGACTTTTGGCGGGCGTTTCTCAACCGCGTGCGCGGCCGGCTGGACGGCGGCACGCTCTCGGCGGGAACGTTCGCGCGCCTGGTTCGGCACTTCCAGCAGCCCGACGCCTGGACCGTCTATCCCGATGTCGTGCCGACCCTCGATGCGCTGGCCGCGCGCGGACTCCCGCTGGCGGTCGTCTCGAACTGGGACTCGAACCTGCCGCGCGTTCTGGAGATGACCGGACTCCGGCGCTACTTCTGCACCGTGTCGGTCTCGGCGATCGAGGAGACCGGCAAGCCCGACGCCGAGATCTTCCGGAGAACGTGCGCACGCATCCCGATCCCGATCACGGCGGCGGAAGCGCTCCACGTCGGGGACTCGCCGGTCGACGACGTCGATGGCGCGCGCGGGGCCGGGCTCTCGGCCGTGCTGCTCGACCGCGACGACCGCCACCCGCACGTCTCGGATCGGATCCGCAGCCTCGCGGAGCTTCCGGCGCGGCTCGGCACGGCGGGCGGCGCCGGAACTGCGCCAGGCGCCGCAACCCCTGGTTCCGCCGCCCGTCGCAACTCTTAGGCGCGGCTTTACGCCGCGACCTGATATTCTCCGCGCCAATTTCACATGAGCCAGCTGTTTCGGACCAAGTCGCTCGATCGGATTCTGGCGGAGCCTGAAGAGCCCGAGCACAAACTCAAACGCGTCCTGGGCCCGGTCGCCCTGATCGCCCTCGGAATCGGCGCGGTCGTCGGCGCCGGGATCTTCGCGGTCATCGGCTCGGCCGCGGCGGGAGGAGGCCACCACGACGGGGCCGGCCCGGCGCTCGTCGTCTCGATCCTGATCACGGCGATCGGCTGCGGCTTCTGCGCCCTCTGCTACGCCGAGTTCGCGTCGCTGGTTCCGATCGCCGGCAGCGCCTACACGTACTCGTATGCCACCCTGGGCGAGTTCGTGGCGTGGATCATCGGCTGGGACCTCATCATCGAGTACGCCATGGGCAACGTGGCCGTGGCCGTCTCCTGGTCCGGCTATTTCGTGGAGCTGCTCAAGGGCCTCGGCCTGCAGATTCCTCCCTGGATGACGACCGACCTGACGACGGCGTTGAAGACGCCCGGCTTCATGGCCTCGGCGCCGCACCTGGGTGGAATCCCGATCGTTTTCAACCTCCCCGCCGCGGCCATCACAGCCCTCGTCACGTGGGTGCTCGTCATCGGGATCAAGGAATCCGCGCGCTTCAACACGGCGATGGTCGTCCTGAAGCTCTTCATCCTCGTCTTCTTCATCCTGGTCGGCGCCTTCTACGTCAAGCCCGCCAACTGGCATCCGTTCGCGCCCAACGGCTGGGCGGGCATCGGCACAGGCGCGGCGCTGATCTTCTTCGCGTACATCGGCTTCGACGCCGTTTCGACCGCCGCCGAGGAGTGCCGCAATCCACAGAAAGACATGCCGATCGGCATGATCGGCTCTCTCGCGATCTGCACGGTCCTGTACGTCGCGACGGCGCTGGTCCTGACCGGGATGGTCCCCTTGGACAAGATCCGGGGATCGTCCGAGCCCCTGGCCAAGGCGTTCTCTCTTCTGGGCATGAACTGGGCGGCCGGCATCGTGGCCTTCGGCGCGGTCGTGGCCACGACGGCCGTGCTGCTGGTCTTCCAGTACGGCCAGGCCCGCATCTTCTTCTCGATGGCCCGCGACGGCCTGCTTCCGCCGTCGTTCTTCAAGGTTCATCCACGGTACAGGACCCCGCACGTCACGACGATCTGGATCGGCGTCGTCGTCGGGTTGCTCGCGGCCTTCGCGAACCTGGACGTCTTCGTCGAGCTGACGAACATCGGAACGCTCTTCGCGTTCATCCTCGTGTCGATCGGGATCATCGTGCTGCGGAAGACGGATCCGAACCGCCCGCGCGTGTTCCGCACGCCGTTCGTTCCGCTGACGCCGATCCTCGGCATCCTGATCTGTCTCTACCTGATCGTGGGGCTGCCGTGGATCCAGTCGACTCCGACAGGCCTCGTCTTCACGCGGTACGGCGGACTCCCGGTCGCGACCTGGTTCCGCTTCGCCGGGTGGCTGGTGATCGGCCTCGTGATCTACTTCGCGTACGGGTTCCGGAAGTCGCGTCTGGCCAAGTCCGGCGCCTGACCCGCCCAAAGCCCGTCTCAGTTTGCTACACTCCTAAAGTCCCCGCCGGGGCGTCTCGGCGGGGCGGCTTCGTCCATTTTCATGGAGGTGGGAATGCGATTTCACAAGCTCGCTCTGGTGGGAGTCCTGGCCGCGGGTATCAGCGCGGCCGCCTCGGCCGACGCGGCGTCCAAGAAGTACGAGTGGACGCCGGTCAATGGAATCCAGGAGACCGACGTACGCGACGGCGACATCGTCGTCAGCCAGGTGCAGTTCAACCTCGGCAGCACGATGAAGGGCACGCCGATCCGCAAGTCCAGCGCGGACGTGCGCGTGCGGATCGACAACAACGGCCAGTCGGATGAAGAAGTCGGAGTCGCCGTCGTCGTCTTCGACGCGGAGGGCAACGTCGTCGCCGCCGGCTCGAACGGGACCAAGTGGGGGTACCTGAACAAGGGCGACCGGACCTACTACTCGATCGATTTCCCCTACGTGTACCGGCGCCTCGACAAGGCGGCCTCGTTCATGATCACGATCGAGACCAAGGGGAAGGGTAGCAAGTCCTCGAAGACGTACAAGTCGACCTCCACGACCTCCAGCCCCGACGGGAGCACGACGACGGACGTCACGACGAAGGTGACGACCGAGACGACGTCGAGCGCGCCTCCTCCGAAAGTCGAGGTCGAGCCGCTTCCGAAGCCCCAGTAGGGGCGGGGCTTGACCCCGCCCGCGGGCGGCCGCAAGGGCCGCCCCTATGGCTTCGCGAACCCGGGCACGTCCCGCCCGGCATAGCCGGTCATCTCGACGTACGCGCGGCCGGTGGCCGGGCGGCCGCTCCTCGTGCCTTCCACGCGGCAGGCGCCCTCCCAGTACGTCACGCCCGTCGACTGCGTGGTCGAGAGCTCCTGGTCGGACAGGAGGGGCGTGATCTTGAGGTCGAGGCCGACCGACGCGACCGAAAGCGACCAGACGGCGGGATAGATCGCTCGCGTGGCGGGGGACCTCCAGCTCACGAGAGGCTCCAAGTGCACGTCGCTCCACGCGATCGGCCGCGGCGGCCCGGACGCCGGAATGAAGGTTCCTCCCGAGAAGGGCGACGCCGTGCCGTTGTTCAAGCGCATCCGGTAGAGCATCAGCTCGGAGCCGTCGTCGAGCTGGATGCCGAACCAGTCCCAGCCGACGGCTCCCTCCGGCAGCGCCCCGGGCCCCCACTCGTGGTCGAACCACGCGGTGCCCGAGAGCGCCTCGGCCCGGTTTCCGCGTGTCAGGGTTCCCGAGACGGTGAGCCGTGGAATCGAGACGTAATGCGAGTACTCGTTCGGACCGGGGCCCTTGCGCGAGATGCCCTGCTCGCCGTGGAGGACCGGCGGCTTGACGGGGATCAGCTTCAGGGAGAGCTCGCCGGCCTTCGTGCGGGCCGCGAGTCGAACGGTTCCGTCGGCGTCTCCACGCGCGGACCAGTCCTCGTTGAAGACGTCGAGCTTCTCTTCGGACGCGCCGGCGATGCCCGGCAGGGCCAGGTGCGCCTTCTCCTCGAAGAGGAACTTCCCCGCGGAGATGTCCGACCACGCGAAGTGGGCCAGGTGCAGGTCGCGCAGCCGGAAGAACGTCACTTGAAACCCGTACGCGCGGCCGCCTTCGCCGGAAAGATGCCCGGTCCAGTACCACCATTCCAGAGCGTCCGAGTGCGCGCCGTGGTCGCGCGGAAACGAGAGCGGCGCCGGCGTGGGGGTCGCGAGAGCCGCCGCGAGAACGAGAGCCGGAAGCCTTCTCATTCTTCCGCCAGCGCGGCTGCGGGATCCACGGCCGCCGCGATCCGGCCGGGCAGGATTCCCGCGGCGCAGGCGGCGGCGAGGACGAGCCCCGCGGCGCCGGCGAGCGCCGCGGCGGGAACGGCGGGCGCCACCGTCCAGCCGAAGGACTGGGGATTGATGACCTCGAGCAGCAGCCATGCGAACGCGCCCCCAGCCGCGAGCGCGGCGAGCGCGCCGGTGCCTCCCGTCAGAAACGCCTCGACCAGCGTCGCGCGCCGGATCTGCCCGCCGGAGGCGCCGATCGCCTTCAGCAACCCGAATGAGCGCCGGCGCTCGACCACCGACGCGAGGAGCGCGTTGGCGATCCCGAGGACCGCGACCGTGATCGCGATCGCCTCCAGCGCGCGTGTGACGGCGAAGGTGCGGTCGAAGATGCGCAGGACCTCGCGGCGCAGGTCCCGGTTGGTCGAGATCGACAACGCGTAGCGGCCCTGGGCCGCCGCGAGGATACGCCGGCGCAGGTCTGCGGCGTCCACGCCGGGCTTCGCGATGACGGCGAGGCTCGTCACGCGCCGGTCCGGGTAGAGCGTGAGATAGAGGTCGCGGTCCATCACGACGGTGCCGCGGTCGTTGGAGTAGTCGCGGTAGACGCCGGCCACGGTGAAGCGGCGCGGGCCTTGCGGCGTCGGCAGCACGACCGTCGAGCCGCGCCGCACACCGAAGCGGCGGGCGTAGGGCTCCGAGACGAGGACGTCGCCGTGCTCCCGGGCGGCGCTTGCGAGAGGCCTCGGGTCGGCGCCGTCGAGCATCGGCAGCCCACCCGCGCGCGCGAGTACGCGGAAATCCCCCGCGGCCAGGGTGTACGGGCGTCCCTGCGCGTCCGTCGCTTCGCGTGCGCGGAAAGGATCCACGGCAGCCACGCCCTCGAAGTCCCGGACGAACGCGATCGCGTCCTCGGGGAGATCTCCCACGATTCCGGAGCCCTTGCCGGCGTCGGCCTTGATCCACAGGTCCGAGCGCAGCGTCGATTCCACCCAGACGCGCACGGTCTCCCGGATCGACGCGACCGTCACGATCATCGCCAGCGTCATGCCAAGGGCCATCGCCAGAGCCGCGACCGCGATGCCGTTGCGCGTCAGGGCTCCGCCGAAGAAGCCCGCGCCCAGGCCTCCCTCCACCGACAGGATCCGGGCGATCAGCCATCCAAAGACGGCCGCGGCCGTTTTCACGAGGGCGGGAGCCACGAGCGCGAGCGCGGCGACGACCAGGACGACCGCGGCGAATCCGAAGAGGGGGAAACCGTCGACCGGCCCGGCACGAGCCGCCAGCGCGGCCGCGGCGAGGGCGGCCGCCGCGCCGATCGCGCGCGGCCAGAGGCGC
>JBKOZO010000157.1:0-4025 GCA_046725935.1 Acidobacteriota bacterium
GCAGCCCGTAACCGAAGCCGAGGCGCCGAAGCTGCACGCGATCGTGCAGCGGCTCGCGAGCAAGGCAGGCATCCCGATGCTCCGCGTCTACGTCGTTCCGAGCCCCGCGCTCAACGCGTTCGCCACGGGGCGCAATCCACAGCATGCCGCCGTCGCGGCGACGACGGGAATCCTCGAGGAGATGAGCGAGGAGGAGCTGGAAGGCGTCCTCGCGCACGAAATCTCGCACGTCGTCAACCGCGACATCCTGACCTCGTCCGTCGCCGCGACTCTCGCTGGGGCGCTGACGTTTCTGACGCGCTTCGCGTACATGGCGCCGCGGGGCGACGGCGACCGGCGCGGCAGCAATCCGATGGCGCTGCTTTTCGTGATCCTGGCTCCCATCGCCGCGATGCTCATCCAGTTCGCCGTCAGCCGCAGCCGGGAGTACGGCGCGGATTCCTCCGGCGCCCGGCTGATGGGCGACCCGCGCCCGCTCGCGAGCGCGCTCGAAAAGCTGGGCGCCGCGTCGGGCCGCATCCCGCTGGAGGGCGCGACGCCGACCAACGCCCACCTCTGCATCGTCAACCCGCTCTCCGGCGGAGGCCTGATGTCGCTCTTCTCGACCCACCCGCCTCTGGAGCAGCGGATCCGGCGGCTCCTCGCGATGCAGTCCGGAGTCCACCCGGCCTGACGCAGCGCGAGAAGTCGGGGTGCCAATTCGATGCGCAACGGCACGGCGGTTGCAGTTCGAAACCCGGCGGCCTTTGTCGCTTGCGATAGGAGGCACTCATGACTCGAACCGAGGCAGGACCGTCGGCCGTGTCCGCCGTCGAACAGCAGCTCGATCTCCGATTGCACGGCGTCCGCTATCAGGTAAAGGATGTGAGCCGAGCGGTGGCCTTCTACACGAAGCACCTCGGCTTCAGGTTAGAACATCAGCAGCTTCCCGCATTCGCGATGGTCTCGCTCGGCGAGCTGAAGCTGCTGCTCAGCGGGCCGCAGGCGTCAGGCTCCCGTCCCATGCCGGACGGAAGGCATCAGGAACCGGGCGGATGGAACCGAGTGGTCCTTCAAGTCTCCGATCTCATCGCACAGATTGGCAGGCTGGAAGCCGCGGGACTCGGGTTCCGCAATACGATGGAAGTCGGTCCGGGCGGCAAGCAGATTCAACTCGAAGATCCCGACGGCAATCCGATCGAGCTCTTCGAGCCAGCTCGGTCGCCTGAGGCGCCCTGAAACTCGAGACGGTCAATGCCGAGGGTCAGCTGACCGACGGCATACGCCAGGCCCTCCTCTTTACAGATTCCGCTTCCAGAAGTCGAGCATCGTCTCCGCACGGTGCTTGATCGCGGCCTTGTCGATGAACGAGTGCTTGCGCATCGGATAGACCATCAGGTCGAACGGCTTTCCGGCCGCGACGAGGGCGTCGGCGAACGCCCACTCGTTCTGCGGATGGACGTTGTCGTCGTAGGTGCCAAAGACCAGGAGCAGCCGACCGGAGAGATCCTTCGCGCGCTTGACGAACGACGTCGATTCGTAGCCCTCGGGATTCTCGTCGGCGGTCTTCATGTAGGCCTCGCCGAACTTGGAGTCGTAGAAGTGCCAATCGGTCACCGGCGCCCCGGAGATGCCCGCCTTGAACTCGGTCGTGCGGGTCATGGCCAGCAGCGTGTAGGAGCCGCCGCCGCTCCACCCCCAGATTCCGAAGCGCTCGGCGTCGGCCCACGGCTGGGCCTTCAGCCACTTGACCGCGTCCTTCAGGTCGCCGAGCTCGACGTCGCTCATCATCTTTCGGACGACGAGGTCCTCGAGCTTCTTGCTCTGTCCGGTCGCGCTCCTCGGGTCGAACGACGCGACGACGTAGCCGCGTGAGGCGAGGAGCTGGTCGAACAGCGCGTCGCGCTCCCAGCGGTCCAGGACGATCGGAGCACCCGGCCCGCCGTAGACGTGGATGAGGACCGGATACTTCTTCTCGGGATCGAAGCCCGGAGGCTTCAGGAGACTCGCCGGAAGCGCGAAACCGTCCGAGGCCGGGATCGTCGCCGCTTCGCGCGAGGAAAGATCGAACGGCGCGAAGACGTCCATGCGGCTCTCGGCGAGTACCGCGCGCCGCTTTCCGGAGACGTCGTAGACCGCCAGCGACGGCGGCGTGGTGCGGTTCGAGTAGTTGTCCACGAAGAAGCGGCGGTCGGGCGAGAGCGTCACGCGGTGCGTGCCGTCCTCTTTCGTGATCCGGGCCATTCCCGAGCCGTCGAGGCGGATTCGATAGAGATGCCGCTCAAGCGGCGATTTCTCGATCGCCGTGAAGTAGACGAGGCCGTTCTTCTCGTCCACGAACGCCGACCCCTGCGCCGCGCCGTAGAACGAGCCCGGTCCGCGCACGGACCAGGGACCCTGCGTGACGGAGTTCTTCTGGACTCCGTCGGAGCCGTACCGGAAAAGATGCGTGTGGCCGCCGTTCTCGAACGACGCGATCCAGGTCTTGCCTCCGTCGGCGAACTGGATCTCCTTCTGGTAGACGAGTGCGGGATCCTCCTCGGACAGGACGCGCGTCGGCTTCGCGGCGCCCCGGTCGAAGCGCCAGACGTCCAACCGCGTCTGCGGCCGGTTGGTGGTCTGGACCGCGACGGAGCGGCTGTCGGGCAGCCAGTCCACGCCCACGATGTACTCGTACGGGGCGTCCGAAGGGTTCATCCACTCGGCCGCGCCGCCGGTGACGGCGACGACGCCGAGCTTCACCGCCGGATTCGTTCCGCCGGTCCTCGGATAGCGCTGCTTGATGACGCGGGGCACGGCGGGCGCGAAGTCGGTGAAGGAGGACACGTCCACGCCCGACTCGTCGGTTCGCAGAAGCGCGATCGCGGAGGAATCGGGCGCCCACCAGTAGCCTGTGTCGCCGCGGTCGAAGATCTCTTCCCAGTACAGCCACGACAGCGTGCCGTTGAGGACCGTCTCGCTGCCGTCGGAGGTCAGGCGCGTCTCCTTCTTCGTCGCGAGGTCGTAGACGTAGAGGTCGTTGTCGCGCACGAAGGCGACTTTGCCGCCGTCCGGCGAAAGGCGGGGCAGGGTTTCCTTCGCCTCGGTCTCAGTCAGTCGCGAGAACCGCGAGGAGGCGAGGTCCAGGGCGTAAAGGTCGTCGCCGAAGACGTACACGGCCGTTTTTCCGGCCGGATCGAGGGCTTCCGGCCAGGCCAGACCGTCCGGCGCACCCTTCGGCGAGAGTGCCGCGAGGCTCGCCAGGACAGCCTTCGCTTCGACGGCGGGGGAGCGCTGGCCGGAGTTCGGGCGGACACGCTCGATCGTCCGCGACGCCGCGGGGACGCGCTCGTCAAGCAGGAGCACATCGCCGCCGGTCGTCCAGGCGAACTTCGGAAGCTTCGTGGCCGCGGCGGCTTCGTCGCCGTAGACCCAGTCGACAGTCAGCTCGCGCCGCGACTGAGCCGCGAGGGGCAGCGCGGCGAGCATAAGAATGACGGTAAGACTGCGGGTTCCTGGACGCATCGTACCTCCTCGGGAGCGGCCGAAGAATACGCCATGACTGAGAGTAGAATTCGCCAACTCGATGAGCCTCGCCGCCGGCACAAGGCTCGGTCCCTACGAGGTCCTCTCGCTCCTCGGGACGGGAGGCATGGGCGAGGTGTACCGAGCGCGCGACGAGCGCCTTCGCCGCGAGGTCGCGCTCAAGGTGCTGCCGGCGTCGATCGCGCAAGACGCAGACCGCCTGCGGCGCTTCGAGTCCGAGGCGCGCGCCGCGTCGGCGCTCAACCATCCGAACATCGTCACGGTCCACGACATCGGCAAATCCAACGGTACGACGTACATGGCGATGGAACTCGTCGACGGGTCGAGCCTGCGACAGATGCTCGCCGGCGGCGCGATCCCGGAGAGGAAGATGCTCGAGGTCGCCGTGCAGATCGCGGACGGCCTTTCGAAAGCGCACTCGGCGGGCATCGTGCACCGGGACCTGAAGCCCGAGAATGTCATGGTCTCGCGCGACGGTTTCGTCAAGCTGCTCGACTTCGGGCTCGCCAAGCCGTTCGCGG
>JBKOZO010000158.1:0-21188 GCA_046725935.1 Acidobacteriota bacterium
GCCATCGAGTCCGCGCCTCCCGAGACGCCGAGAACCAGGCGCGAGCCGCCCGGAACCAGGCCCGAAGTGGCGGCGCGCCGCAGCGCGTCGAGAACCGGCTCCATGCCTCCATGGTAGGGAAAGATTGTGGCCGGCGCCAACGTTGAAGGATCCGATACGTGGCCCGGGACTTGCGTCCGAAATCAGACCTGAGACCCGAGACCTGAGACGAGCTAGCCGGTGAGAGAATCGCGAAGGGAGGAGCCCTTGACGGCGGACCACAGCGGACCGAATCCGGCCTTCGACCCCGACGACACGTCGCCGGTCGATGCGGGGGAGAGCGAGCCCCGCCGTTCCCGCCGCTGGCCGATCATTCTGGTCGTCGCCGTCGTTGCGCTCGTGGCCGTGGTGCTGGTGTCGCGCTCGGGCAAGAAGAGCGCGGCCGCGGCCGCGGCGAGCGCGCGGGCAAGCGGTCCGATCCCCGTGGTCGTCGCCCAATCGAAAGTCCAGGACCTTCCGGTCTACCTGACGGGCCTGGGCACGGTGACGCCGCTGAACACCGTGACGGTGCGGAGCCGCGTGGACGGCCAGCTCCTGCGCGTGGCGTACAAGGAAGGCCAGCTCGTGAAAGAGGGTGATCTCCTGGCGGAGATCGATCCTCGTCCGTTCCAGGTCCAGCTGACGCAGGCCGAGGGACAGCTCGCCAAGGACCAGGCGGCGCTGGCCAATTCGAAAACGGAGCTCGCGCGCTTCCAGAATCTCTACGACCAGCAGCTTCTGTCCAAGGAGCAGCTCGACTCGCAGGGCGCGACGGTCGCCCAACAGGAGGCGGCCATCCGCGCGGACCAGGGCGCTGTGGACGCCGCGAAGCTCAACATCACGTACTCGAAGATCACCTCGCCGATCTCGGGGCGCACGGGGCTGCGCCTGGTCGATCCCGGCAACATCGTGCACGCCGCGGATCCCACCGGCATCGTCGTGCTGACGCAGACCGAGCCGATCGCCGTGCTCTTCACGATTCCGCAGGACGATCTGCCGCAGGTCGCGCAGAGGCTCAAGGCCGGCGCGAAGCTTCCGGCCGAGGCACGCGATCGGAATCTGACGAAGACGCTGGCGCAGGGCGAGCTCCTCACGCTCGACAACCAGATCGACCCCGCGACCGGCACGGTCCGACTGAAGGCCGTCTTCCCGAACCAGGACGGGGGACTGTTCCCCCAGCAGTTCGTCAACGTGCGCCTCCGCGTGGACACGTTGAGTAAGGCGACCGTGGTTCCGTCGGCGGCCTTGCAGAGAAGCCCCCAGTCCAGCTTCGTCTACGTCGTCGGACCGAACCAGACCATCGCGATGCGGCCTGTCGAGGTGCGCCTGGTGGAGGGCGATACGGCGGCCATCAGCAAGGGGCTTTCTCCCGGCGAGAGCGTCGTCATCGACGGACTCGACAAGCTGCAGGAGGGGAGCAAGGTCGCCCCGCGTCCGGCCGGCACGGGGGCGGCGCCGAAGGCCAGGGCGTGAATCCGTCCCGGCCGTTCATCCTCCGGCCGATCGCGACGTCGCTCCTGATGGCGGGCCTGCTTCTGGCGGGCCTCGTGGCCTACAAGCAGCTCCCGGTCTCCGCCCTGCCTCAGGTGGACTATCCGACGATCCAGGTCCTCACGTTCTATCCCGGCGCCGGGCCCGAGGTCATGGCGTCGTCGGTCACCGCTCCGCTCGAACGCCAGTTCGGCCAGCTCCCGGGCTTGAACCAGATGACATCGGCCAGCTCGGCGGGCAGCTCGGTGATCACGCTGCAGTTCGGCCTCGAGCTCGACATCGACGTTGCCGAGCAGCAGGTGCAGGCCGCGATCAACGCCGCCGGCACCTTCCTGCCGCGCGACCTTCCCAATCCTCCCATCTACAGCAAGACCAATCCCGCCGACGCTCCGATCCTCACCCTCGGGCTGACGTCGAGGACGCTGCCGCTGTCGAAGATCCAGGACGCGGCCGACACGCGGCTGGCCCAGAAGATCTCGCAGCTGCCAGGTGTCGGACTCGTCTCGATCGGCGGCGGACAGAAACCCGCAGTGCGCGTGCAGGTCAATCCCCTCGCCCTCTCGGCGCGCGGGCTGACGCTCGAAGACGTGCGCACGGCGATCGGGCAGTCCAACGTCAACCAGGCCAAGGGGAGTCTCGACGGCGAGAGGCAGTCCTTCACGATCGGCGCCAACGACCAGCTGCTGTCGAGCGCGGATTACCGGCCGCTGATCGTCGCGTACAAGGACGGCGCGCCCGTTCACCTCGATGACATCGCCGACGTCGAGGACGCGGCCGAGAACCTGAAGCAGGCCGCCTGGATGAACACGGCGCCCGCGGTGATCCTGAACATCCAGCGCCAGCCGGGCGCCAACATCATCCAGGTCGTCGACCGCATCAAGGCGCTTCTGCCGCAGCTGAAGGCTTCGCTGCCGGCGTCGGTGGATCTGGCGATCCTGACCGACCGCACGACGACGATCCGCGCCTCGGTGCGAGACGTGCAGTTCGAGCTGATGCTGACGATCGCGCTGGTGGTCACGGTGATCTTCCTCTTCCTGCGGACGCTGGCCGCGACGGTGATCCCCAGCGTCGCCGTGCCGCTCTCGCTCGTCGGAACGTTCGGCGCCATGTACATGCTGGGCTACAGCCTCAACAACCTGACGCTGATGGCCCTGACGATCTCGACCGGCTTCGTCGTGGACGACGCGATCGTGATGATCGAGAACATCGTCCGTTACATCGAGGAGGGGATGCCGGCGAAGGAGGCCGCGCTGAAGGGCTCCGAGCAGATCGGCTTCACGATCCTGTCGCTGACGGTCTCCCTGATCGCGGTCCTCATTCCGCTCCTCTTCATGGGCGACATCGTCGGACGCCTCTTCCGCGAGTTCGCGATGACGCTGTCCGTGACGATCCTGATCTCGGCCGCGGTGTCCCTGACGCTGACCCCGATGATGTGTTCGCGGCTCCTCAAGCATCAGTCTCCCGAAGAGCAGAGCCGCTTCGCGAAGAAGTCCGAGAAGATCCTCGAATCGGTCATCGCCGCCTACGGAAAGTCGCTGCGCTGGGTCCTGAAGCGCCAGAGAGCGACTCTCCTCGTCGCCGGCGTGACCCTGGCCGCCACGATCCTGCTCTGGTTCCTGATTCCCAAGGGCTTCTTCCCGGTGCAGGACACCGGCGTGCTGCTGGGCATCTCCGAGGCTCCCCAGAGCGTGTCGTTCCCGGCCATGGCGGAGCGGCAGCAGGCGCTCGCCCGCGAGATCCTGAAGGATCCGGCAGTGGAAAGCCTGTCGTCGTTCATCGGCGTCGACGGCACGAACACGACGTTGAACAGCGGACGCCTCCAGATCAACCTCAAGCCGCATTCGGACCGCGATGCGAGTGCGATCGAGATCAGCCGCCGGCTTCAGAAGGCGGTCGCGGGCGTCACGGGGATCACGCTGTACCTGCAGCCCGTGCAGGATCTGACGGTCGAGGACCGGGTCAGCCGCACGCAGTTCCAGTACAGCCTCGAGTCTCCGGACGCGGCGGACCTCGCCACGTGGGTTCCGCGGCTCATCGAGCGCCTCCGCGCCCTGCCCGAGCTCGCCGACGTCGCGAGCGATCAGCAGAATCAGGGGCTGCGCGCCGCGGTCACCGTCGACCGCGCCACGGCCTCGCGCCTGGGCATCACGCCGCAGATGGTAGACGACGCTCTCTACGACGCCTTCGGCCAGCGCCAGGTCTCGACGATCTTCACGCAGACCAACCAGTACCGCGTCGTGCTCGAGTGGGATCCCGACTTCCAGAAGAGTCCCGCCGACCTCGACCACGTCTACCTCCGTTCGACGCAAGGAGGCATGCTGCCTCTCTCGACGCTGGCGAAGATCGAGACCGTCGACGCGCCCCTGGTGATCAACCACCAGGGCCAGTTCCCGGTGGTCACGGTGTCGTTCAACCTCGCGCCGGGGAGCTCGCTCGGTGCCGCGACGCGCGCCATCGAGCGCGCTCGTCAGTCGCTGGGAATGCCGGCGAGCATCCAGGCGAGCTTCCAGGGGACCGCCCGCGCGTTCCGGGCGTCCCTCGCGAACCAGCCGCTGCTGATCCTGGCGGCGATCGTGACCGTCTACATCCTGCTCGGCGTTCTCTACGAGAGCTACATCCACCCGATCACGATTCTCTCGACACTGCCCTCGGCCGCGGTCGGCGCCCTCCTCGCCCTGATGATCACGGGCATCGAGTTCTCGGTCGTGTCGCTGATCGGCATCATCCTCTTGATCGGCATCGTCGAGAAGAACGCGATCATGATGATCGACTTCGCTCTCGACGCCGAGCGCAAGGAAGGCAAAGCGCCGCTGGACGCCATCTTCCAGGCGTGCCTGCTGCGCTTCCGGCCGATCGTGATGACGACGTTCGCGGCGCTCCTGGCCGGCGTGCCGCTCGCGCTGGGCGGCGGAACGGGTTCGGAGCTGCGCCGTCCGCTCGGCGTCGCGATCGTCGGCGGGCTTTTGTTCTCGCAGCTCATGACGCTCTACACGACTCCCGTGATCTATCTCGCGTTCGACCGTCTCGCGCGGCGGTGGAGCCGCTCACGGCGGGCGGCGGCCGCGCGGTCCCGCCGCTGGGCGGAAGGGCGATGAGCCTCTCGGCCCCGTTCATCCGGCGGCGGATCGGCACGACGCTCCTGACGGTCGCGCTGGCGCTCTCGGGAGGGATCGCCTTCCTGCTCCTTCCCGTCGCGCCCCTGCCCCAGGTCGAGTTTCCGACCATCCAGGTCTCCGCGGGTCTTCCGGGTGCCTCCCCCGAGACGATGGCCTCGGCGGTGGCGACGCCTCTCGAGCGCCAGTTCGGGCGCATTGCCGGGGTGACGGAGATGACCTCGACTTCGTCGCTCGGATCGACGTCGATCGTTCTGCAGTTCGACCTGAACCGCAACATCGACGCCGCGGCGCGCGACGTCCAGGCCGCGATCAACGCCGCGCGCGGCAATCTGCCTGCGAACCTGCCCAACAACCCCTGGTACCGCAAGGTCAATCCCGCCGACGCGCCGATCCTGCTCCTGCCGTTCACCTCGGACGTGCTCGATCGCGCGCGCATGTACGACATCGCGTCCACGATTCTCCAGCAGAAGATCGCTCAGGTCGAAGGCGTCGGTCAGGTCTTCGTCGGTGGGGGAGCCCTGCCGGCGGTCCGCGTCGAGGCCAACCCGACGGCGTTGAACGCGCGGGGAATGTCGCTCGAGGACCTCCGCGGCTTTCTGACGACGGTCAACGTCAATCGCCCCAAGGGCGAGATCGGCTGGGGCGACCGCGCCTGGTCGCTGTGGACCAACGACCAGATGCGGCGAGCCGCTGAGTACGGGCCGCTGGTCGTCTCCTACAAGTCGGGCGCGGCCGTGCGGCTGTCCGACGTGGCGCGGGTCGAAGACTCGGTCGAGGACATGCGCACCGCCGGAAACGCCAACCGCAAGCCGGCCGTCATCGTCGTCATCTTCCGGCAGCCCGGCGCCAACATCATCGAGACCGTCGACCGGATCATGGCGTTGCTGCCGCAGCTCCAGGCGGACATCCCTCCGACGATGAAGCTCGATACCCCGCAGGATCGCACGACGACCATCCGCGCTTCGGTTCGGGAAGTCGAACGGACTCTGATGATCTCGATCGCCCTCGTCATCCTGGTCGTCTTCGCGTTCCTGAGGAGCGTCCGAGCGACGCTGATCCCGAGCGTCGTGGTTCCCGTCTCGTTGATCGGGACGTTCGGCGCGATGTACATGCTGGGCTACAGCCTCGACAACCTCTCCCTGATGGCCCTGGCGATCGCCACGGGATTCGTCGTCGACGACGCGATCGTCGTCATCGAGAACGTCACGCGGCATCTCGAATCCGGGAAGCGTCCGATGCAGGCGGCGCTGGACGGCGCCAAACAGATCGGCTTCACCGTCTTCTCGATTTCGCTCTCGCTGGTGGCGGTCTTCATCCCGATCCTGCTGATGGGAGGTATCGTCGGACGCCTCTTCCGCGAGTTCGCCGTGACGCTCTCCATCGCCATCCTGATCTCGATGGCGATCTCGCTGACGACGACGCCGATGATGTGCGCGGCGCTGTTGAAGGCGCCCGGCGAGGAGCGCCACGGGAAGCTCTATCGGGCCAGCGAAAGGATCTTCGAGTGGATCCTGGCGTTCTATCGGCGGTCGCTCGAGTGGGTCCTGCGACGCCAGCCGCTGACGCTGGGAATCACGATCGCGACGATGGCGGCGACCGTCTACCTTTACGTCAAGGTTCCCAAGGGCTTCTTCCCTCAGCAGGACACGGGCCGGATGACCGGCTCGCTCCTGGCCGACCAGAGCACTTCCTTCAAGGCGCTCGAGCAGAGGCTGAACAAGTTCATCGACATCCTTCTGAACGACCCGGCCGTGGATTACGTCCAGGGTTTTGCGGGCGGAGGCTCCACGCTGAACACCGCTCGCCTCTTCGCCAACCTCAAGCCGCTCGACGAGCGCAAGATCAGCGCGGACCAGGTCCTGGCGCGTCTACGCCCGAAGCTCGCGACCGTGCCGGGCGCGTCCCTCTACCTGCAGCCCGTTCAGGATCTGCGGGTCGGCGGCCGGTCGAGCGGAGCCCAATTCCAGTACACGCTCCAGGCCGACTCGAACGCGGATCTCGAGCTCTGGGGTCCGAGAGTTCTCGAGCGGCTGCGCAAGCTCCGGGAGCTCGCCGACGTCAACAGCGACCAGTCGATCAAGGGCCTGGAGATTGCGCTCGACATCGACCGCCTGACCGCGTCGCGTCTCGGGGTCACCGCGAGCGACATCGACAACACGCTCTACGACGCCTACGGGCAGCGCCAGGTCTCGACGATCTATCGCTCGCTCAACCAGTACCACGTGGTGATGGAGGTCGATCCGGCTTTCGGGAAGACGCCGGACGCTCTCGAGCAGATCCGCGTGCGCTCCTCCGGCGGCGACCTCGTGCCGCTCTCGGCATTCGCGCGATGGGGCCCGTCGACGGCGCCGCTCCAGATCAATCACCAGGCCCAATTCCCATCGGTCACGATCTCGTTCAACCTGCCTCCCGGAGTCGCTCTCGGCGACGCCGTCGCCGCGGTCGAGAGCGCGGAGCGGGATATGGGGCTGCCGGCATCCGTGCGCGGGAGCTTCTCGGGGACCGCGCAGGCCTTCCAGGATTCGTTGAGGACCCAGCCGTTCCTGATCGCCGCGGCGCTGTTGACGGTCTACATCGTGCTCGGCATCCTCTACGAGAGCCTGATCCACCCCCTGACGATCCTCTCGACGCTGCCGTCCGCGGGTGTCGGAGCGTTGCTGGCTCTTCTCCTCTGCAAGACCGAGCTCTCCGTGATCGCCTTGATCGGAATCATCCTCCTGATCGGAATCGTCAAGAAAAACGCAATCCTGATGATCGATTTTGCCATCGAGGCGGAGAGGGGAGAGGGCAAGAAGCCGGACGACGCGATCTTCGAGGCCTGCCTGCTGCGCTTCCGGCCGATCGTCATGACGACGATGGCCGCGATGCTCGGAGGCCTGCCGCTGGCGATCGGCGCCGGCGTCGGCGCGGAGCTGCGGCGCCCGCTCGGCATCGCGATCGTCGGCGGACTGATCTTTTCCCAGATGCTGACGCTCTACACGACCCCGGTCGTCTACCTGTATCTGGATCGTTTGAGCCTCTGGTGGCGTCGCGTCCGCCACCGCGGCGCGCCGGCGCGCGAGCCCGTGCGAACCGGCACCTAGTCGCGCGGCGCCAACGCGCGCGTGCGAGGAAGCGGCAGCAGCGTCTCACCCGCGGGCGAGTCGGCGAGTTTGTTCCACCTCTCGCCTCCGTCCGGGCTCCGGAACAGAGCGCTGCCGCCCGACACCGGGTCGTGCGCTGCCGCGTACAACACGTTCTCGTCGTCGGGCGCGATCGCGATCAGATCGATCGCCGGGTAAGCGGGACCGTTCGACTCCCAGAGGCCGGGGGTTGCGTTCCCGACCGCAGTTGATGCCAGAAGGCCGATGAGGGCGGCGGCCAGCATTTCTTTCCCGCTATACGGACGAGGAATCCTGTGCGTCGCGCGACGACCAGAGCGACGCTCCCGTACGGAGCCGCGAAGTGAGTCAGGTCGGCCGCGTCGTGGGCGTGGGGCGGAATCGAGAGCTGGGCCCGGCCGCCGAGTAGGTGGTGTTGCAGCCGCGCGCGCAGATCCACCAGCCCTCGGGATCCACGTCGCGCCGCTCGGGGCTGACCTGGCGTCCACAGCGAAGACAGTAGATTCTGATCACCGGTTGACTGGATGATCGCGGAAGGCGACGAATCGAGGCGAGCTCGTAGCGTGCGAGTTCGGCCGGCGTGAAGTCCTGCGGCCCCACCATGAGGCTCCGAAATCTATCTCTCGGTCTCGCCGCCCGCGGTGACGGCCGACACACCGACCGGCCCCTCGCCGCGCGCCGTTAGACTCCCGGGCCGCATGACGATGCGGCGCGATCGCCTTCGGGCGCTTCTGGCTGAGGAGGAGGCGCGGTTCGCCGACGAGCACCCCGGTCGCGTCGGCTCTTCGAGCGGGCGCGGGGGAGCCTGCTGTCGGGGGTACCCATGCACTGGATGGTCCGCTGGGCCGGCGGCTTTCCCCTGTTCGTCGAAGCTGCAGAGGGGTCACACTTTGTGGACGTGGACGGGCGCCGCACACCCCCGTCTTCCGCGAAAGCGTCGACGCGCTGATGGCGGCCTAGATCCCGCTCCAGTCGATCACGATCTTCCCGACGTTCTGATTCCTGCGCATGCGGCTGAACGCCTCGGCGGCGCGCTGCGGCGGAAAGGTCGAGTCGATCGTGACCGAGAGACGTCCCTCGTCGAACGCAGGCAGAACCTCCCTGCGGAACCGGGTGATCATCTCCGCTTTCTCGGGGCGCGGGCGCGAGCGCAGCGTCGAACCGATGACTCGCGCCCGCTTGCCCATCAGCGCCGAGAGGGAGAGCTCCGCGGTCGCTCCGGACAACGTCGCGATGACCACAATGCGTCCTCCGACGGCGAGGACTCTCAGGTTTTCGGCAAGCGTCTGTGCGCCAATCGGATCGAGCACGACGTGGATCGCGTTCTTGCCCCAGGCGTCCTCGATGACCCGGGCGAACGCTTCGGAGGACGTGTCGATCGAGAGGTCCGCGCCGGAGGCTTCGATGGCCGGCAATTTCGCCGCGTGGCGTGTCGTGGCGGCGACGCGCGCGCCGAGCAGCTTCGCAGTCTGGATGGCCGCGAGCCCGACCCCCGACGCGCCCGCGTGAATCAGCGCCGCTCCGCCGGAACCGAGATCTCCCTCGACGGCGAGATTCAGGTAAGCCGTCAGGAACGCTTCGGGAAGGGCCGCCGACTCTCCGAGCGCCAGCCGCCGGGGCGGAGGCATCAGCTGGCCGCGCGGCACCGCGGCGTACTCGGCATGCGCGCCGCCGGCGACGAGCGCCATCACTTTCTCGCCCGTCTCCTCCACCGTGCCCGCCAGCTCGAGCCCCAGGATCTCCGGCTCGCCCGGCGGCGGCGGGTAGCGCCCCGCGATCTGCGAGAGGTCCGCACGGTTGACGCCCGACGCCGCGACTTTCACGAGGACTTCGTCCGCGGCCGGCACGGGCGGCGGCCCTTCCGCGAGCACGACGCGGTAGGCGTCTCCGGTGGTGCTCGCCTCGAGGTACTTCATCGCCGGCGGGCAGTCTACGACGGCGTCGAAGGCGGCTGAACCTTCGGGCGGATCGTTCGTACTGCCACCAGTTGCACGTGACATTCCATCGCGTCGACGCTGGTGTCGTTCTCGCGATGACCGCGGCCGCCATGCAAGGAAGCGCGGCGACGGCGAATCCGCCGGCGAAGGTTCCTGCGGGCAAGGTCGAGGAAACGACGGTTCCGACGGTTCCGAGCCTCCCGAGAACCGGCAGGCCCCAGCCGCCCTTGCCGAACGCGACGCGGCCCTCGCGCGTGACGTGGTAGTAGTCCCGACCATCATCTGCGAGTCGGTGATGCACTCGCCGCCCGTCCAGCCGATCGCCGCCAGGCGATCCGGGACGGGAGCCGACATGACCATGTCGCTCGTGATCGCCACGATGGCGCGCGAGAGCTCCCGGATGCCCGCCGCCCAGGCGTTGGCCGCGATGACGAGCCGTTCCGCGGTCAGGGTCCCGCGCCCGGCTCGCAGCACGACGGGCCGTCCCCGCGAGAACGAACGGATCCGCGTGTGCTCGTACACGCGGACGCCCGACGCGAGCGCGATACGTCTCAAGCCGCGCACCAGGCGCGCGGGATGCACCGTTGCGGCGCTCGGATCGAGGACGCCGGCGCGGTGGACGGGGGAACCGGTTCGCCGCGCGATCTCCCCCGGTGGCAGCCTGTGAAACGGCTCGACGCCGAGCTTCTCGCACAGCGCAGGACGCTGTCCCACGAGCCCGTCTGCGCGCGCGACGTGGCCGTCCAGAGCGAGCCTCCGCGACGAAAGTGCGCGTCGATTCCGCGTGTCTGGCAGAAGGTCGCGATCTCGCCGATCGCCGTTTCCGCGTCGCGAGCCACGCGGAGCGCATCCGCCGGTCCGCACAGGGAGACCAGCGACGAGAGCTTGGTCCACCAGTTCAAAACGAAGCCGCCGTTTCGGCCCGAGGCCCCGCCGCCGCAGATGTCCTGCTCGAGCACGGCGACGTCGAGCGCCGGCTCCCGCCGCCGGATCTCGAGGGCCGTCCACAGTCCGACGTAGCCGCCTCCGAGGATCGCGACGTCGGCGCGCGCGTCGCCCTCGAGCGCCGGCGCGTCGGGAGCGTCGCCCGCGACTTGCTCGAGCCAGAACGAGCGGTGCGGCACGGCCGCAGACTCTAGCGCGAGCCGCCGCCGCGCCGTGTCAGACTGAGGCCCTGGAAATGGCGACGGGCGAGCACGGGAGGCTTCCGGCTCTGACGGGCGTCCGGGCGCTCGCGGCGTTCCTGGTCTTCTTCCACCACCACCCGACGGAGCTTCTCCAAGTGGGGCCGCTGCGGCTCTGGTGGGAGCTCCACATCGGCGTGACGCTCTTCTTCGTCCTCTCCGGATTCATGATCACGTGGCGCTACGACCGGCGCGGCCCGAGGCAGGAGTCCTTCCTGCGCGGCTACTTCGTCAATCGCTTCGCGCGGATCTACCCACTCTACTTCGCTCTCGTCGTGCCGACCATGCTGGTCTACGGGGCGCGATCGCCGCGCGCCTGGCTGTTGAACCTGACCGTCTTCTCATCGATCGAAGCGGGCATACCGCAGGCCTGGTCGCTGCGCGTCGAAGAGTGTTTCTACCTCTGCGCTCCGTTCCTCTTCTTCTTGTGGAGGCGGAACCCCGCGCTCCCGCTCGGCATCGGCGCCGCGGCGCTCGTGGCGCTGTACCCGCTCGCGAACGTGCCCGCGCTCGACGGGATCGTTGGTCCGCCGTCGAATCTCTTCCTTTACACTTTCGTTGGCCGATTCTTCGAGTTCTACGTCGGCATCTGGCTCGCGAAGAAGGTATCGCGCGTGGGGCCGGACCCCGATCCGCGCCGCAGGTTCCCGGTCTTCACTCTCGCAGGTATCGCGGGCATCGCCGCCGTCGTCGCCGCGCTGGCCGCGATCCACCACGCGACGGGGGACGCGTACGTCTACGGCGTCATGCACCCCGCGGGCATCGCCCTGAACAACCTCGTCCTGCCTTCGTTCATCGCCGCGTTCTATTGGGGTCTGGTGCGTGAGCGGAGCGTGATTCGCTGGATCCTGTCGACGCGGATCGCGGACCTTCTCGGGCGCAGCTCCTACGCCTTCTATCTGATTCACCTTGCCCCGGTCTTAAACCTCCTCCTCACCGTGCTCGTGGTGGCGGTGGGGGTTGTCGGAGCCGGCCCCGCCGGAGTCTTCGAGAATCTCCTCCTCCACAACGTTTCGTTCCTTTTCGTCGTCGTGACGCTCCTTTCGATCGCGCTCTACGCGGGCGTCGAGGCGCCGGCAAACCGGTTCCTGCGGCGGCGCTTCGGCTCGGCGCCGCGGGCCTCGGTTGCGCCAAGCCCATCCACCGCCTAGCTCTCGCTCATTCTTTGGTTTTCGGAGGGGATTCGGCCGTGAGGTCCGCAGGAGCCGGAGGCGCTACGGGTTCCGCCGGGCAGGCGTAGGCTTCGCCGAGCTGGGTCGCTCCGCCGATGTTCGTCACGGGCCGCAGCAGGAGGATCGTGTTCGCCCCCAGAGCGTTCGCCTTGTTCCGCATGTAGGCGGTTGTCCGGCTCTCGCCGACAACCTGGTTCGAGTGGCCGGCATACGAGTGGTCGTCGTCCTGCACGTTGCCGAGAAACTTGCAGTTTTTGACCGCGACGGCTTCTCGCGTGAGGCGAACCTCGACAGTGTCTTTGTCGGCAGTGACACAGCCGGTCGCAAGAGCGAGCGTCGCGATGAGGCGCGGCAATCGTCGCATCGAATGTCTCCAGTTTTGGGCGGATTATAGACGAATGCGGGCTATCCTGCTCCAATGGGGGCATCGATCGAGTCTTGAAGGCGTTTCGATATCGGCGCTCGCCCGGAGCGGTGAAAAGGCCGCCGGGGTGACCTTCCCCTTTCTAAACGAAGCCAGCAGAAGGGCTCCGCCGGGAGAGCTGACGCAGTTCACCAACCTCCTGGTGGCCAACCAGTATCGAGTCCCCTACGGCCTCAGCATGAAATTCCTGCGCACCCCTTCGACAGTTCTCGATTGGGGCTGCGGCGACGGCCACTTCTCCTATTTCCTGCTCGAACAGGGGCACGCGGTGACTTCGTACTCGTTGCAGCATGAACCCTTCGTTCTGCGGACTTTGCCATCGCACCTCTCGACGAAATCTCGCTACGTTCAAGGAGAGCCTGCGGAGCCGACCCGGTTGCCATTCCCCGACTCGTCCTTCGACGCCGTGTTCAGCGTCGGCGTTCTCGAACACGTCCGCGAGACGGGCGGCACGGAGGTGGGTAGTCTTCTCGAAATCCGCCGAGTGCTGCGGCCGGGCGGGTATTTCCTGTGCTTCCACCTGCCCAATAGCTACAGCTACATCGAGGCGCTGGCTCGCCTCCTTCGTCGCAGAACGGCGACGGCTTCAGAAGATGGGTACCACTCGTTTCGGTTCTCCGCCGGCGACGTTCGAAGCCTCTGTCGGCAGGCCGAGCTGATTCCCGTTGCCCGCGGCCGATACGCTTTCCTGCCAAGGAACGGGCTTTCACGCCTTCCCGAATCGCTCGGTGGTTCCGAATGGTTCGCACGACTAGTGAACATGGCCGACAACAGTCTTGCTTGGGCGTTCGGCGCCATTTGCCAGAACCACTTTTTGGTCGCGCGATCAGCCTAGTTTGGTGGCGGTGCAGGGATTTGAAAGCCAGCCAAGTGGTGCAACGATGCCAACGGATTCCAAAGGCGACGACGAGAAACATCGCTGATTGCGAAGGCTTCCGTGAATCCCCGGTCGACACCTTCTGCCGGTCTTTGACGTGAGTTGACATGAGTTGGCGGCGGAACGAGCACACAAACGAGCACACGAGAGTCCTCTCGAGGGAAGCATTGCCGGACTCTGCACTGGCGACGAGTTTCTTCTTTACGGCTGGCTCGGGATCGACCCCAACTTCGACCCGCTGCGCACAAATCCGAGGTTCCTTAGGCGCGCGCTGAATTCGCGGTCCGTCTGGGAGACGGCGCGCGCGTTCATGATCGAAGGCCTAAACGTAGCCGGGGTAACCCGTGGACATTTCGCCGATCACGCCAGTGCCCACCGAATGGTGGTTGCGACCGGTGATGAGCGCCGCCCGCGTCGGAGAGCAGAGCGCGGTGGAGTGGAACTGCGTGTAGCGCAGGCCCGCTTTCGCGATGCGATCCATGGCCGGTGTCGGGATGACCCCGCCGAAGGTGCCGCTCACGCCGTAGCCCTGGTCGTCCGTCATGATCAGCAACACGTTGGGCGCGCCCTTGGGCGGGACGATGTTCGGAGGCCAGCCGGGTTTGGAGTCCGCCGCGCTGAGGCTGACCTTGCCGGCAAAAGGCGGCGGCGGATTTGGGATATATCTTCCGTCAATCGTCGTAGTCGCGCTCGGTGAACCGGGCGTACCCGTGGTTTGGACTTGCGCCCTGGCGGAATGCGAAGCTGCCACCAAGGCTGCCACGAACATCCCGCTCAGGAGCATGTATTGGTTTGGTTTCATCGTTGTCTCCTCATCTATGTTGCTTCGGAAGTTCAACGTCGCTCGGGATACCGCTCGAGGGAAACCGATCGCACACCGTATCGTGATTCTGTTAAGGAATTTGGTGGCGGTGCAGGGATTTGAACCCCGGACACAGCGGATATGAGCCGCTTGCTCTGACCAGCTGAGCTACACCGCCAGAGAACGGCGGATGATAGCAGAGGAGGCGACGGCGTCGGCGATTCGATTTCGGGATCCCTCGCTTCGCTCGGGATGACGGCTTGGTCGCGCCGAGAATCACAGGCGGAACCGAGATCCCCGGCGACCGGACCTATACTTTCTCCATGGCCGGCCTTTCGGACCACTGCGCCGTCTGCAACGGGGAATACCAGTACGCCCTGCCTCGATGTCCGATCTGCCACAAGTCCGTCTGCGACGAATGCGCGGTCCGCATGGGGGGCAGCGTTTTCTGCGGGACGGACTGTTCTCACGCCTTCTTCTTCGGAGGCGAGGAAGAGATCGAAGAGTCCGAGATCCACAAGTACGAAGACGGAGAATGAGCGCGCCTGACGCCCCGACGCGGCCCTCCCGCTTCGGCCGCTTCTTCTGGCGCGATCCCAACACCCAGTTCCTTCTTCTCGCCGCGGCGGCGGGCCTCTCCGGCGGCGCCGGCGCGATCGCCTTTCGCTGGCTCACGCGCAGCCTGACCGCGCTTCTGATGGGGACGCCCGACGTCGTGCGCGGCGGCGAGGGGTTGCCGGCATGGGCGAGGGTGTTGATGCCGGCGGCTGGAGGATTGGTCGGGGGCTTGATCGCGCGCTTCTTCTTCGGCGAGAAGAGTCTCTCGGGCATTTCCCACATGATCGAGGTCGTCTCGCTGGGCCGCCGGACGGTAAGGACGGCACCGTCGCTGGCGCGCGGCGCGTCTTCGATCGTGGTCATCTCGACGGGGGGCTCGGAGGGACGCGAGGGCCCGATCATCCAGATCGGTGCGGCGTTCGCTTCGAAGCTCGCCCGGTCCCTGAAACTCTCGCCCGAGCGTGTTCGGATCCTGACCGCCTGCGGCATGGCGGCGGGCGTCGCGGGCGCGTACAACACGCCGATCGCCGCGACTCTCTTCGTCGTCGAGGTCGTGGTGGGCTCTTTCTCGATGGCGCTCTTCGGACCCGCGGTCGTCTCGGCCGTGGTCTCGACTCTTCTGGTCCGGGCGGTGCTCGGCGACGAGCCGGTCTACCAGGTCGCGCCGTTCAGCGTGGAGTCGCTGCTCGAGTTCGGGCCGTTCATGGTCATCGGGGTTCTCGGAGGTCTCTGCTCCACGCTCTTCGTCCGCGCGCTCGCGCTGGGCAAGAAGCTCTTCTCTGCGTGGAAGCTTCCGGTGTGGGCGGCGATGTGCCTCGGAGGGGCGATCGTCGGCGCGATCGCGATATTCATGCCCGAGGTTTACGGCAACGGTTTCGAGGCGACCGATCGGATTCTTCACGGCAATCCGACGGTCCTCTTCCTCCTCGCCCTCGGCGTCGCGAAGACGGTGGCCACGGCGTCGACGATCGGATCGGGCGGTGTCGGCGGCGTCTTCACGCCCTCGCTGCTGGTGGGCGCGACACTCGGAGGAGTGATCGCGCAGGCGGTGCACGCGGCGGTGCCGACGCTGTCCGCGCCGGTCGGCGGCTACGCACTGCTCGGCATGGGCGGGATGATGGCGGGCGTGACCCGGGCGCCGTTTCTGGCCGTCATCATGATCTTCGAGCTGACGCAGAACACGGCGGTGCTCCTGCCGATGATGGTGGTTTCGGTTCTGGCCATCGCGACCGCGCAGGTCCTGCAGAAGGATTCGATGTACATCGCGAGCCTGCGCTCGGCGGGCATCGTCTGGGAGAAGACGCCGGAGGCGACGGCGCTCGCGTCGCTGAAGGTCGGCGACGTCATGCGCCGCGACGTGTCGCTGATCCCGCGCACGATGCCGCTGCCCGAGATCATTTCCCAGTTCCTGAAGTCGCGGAGCCTCCTCCTCTACGTCGGCGGCGAAGAGGGAAGGCTCCTCGGCGCCATCGACATTCACGACGTGAAGGAGTCGTTCCCAGATCGGGACCTGGCGGGTCTGGTCATCGCGGAGGATCTGGTCCGGGAGATTCCCTTCACGACGCCCGACACACCGCTGACCGCTGTCAACGAGACGCTCTGGTTCCGCGACCTCGGGCAGCTTCCGGTGGTGGACAACCCGACCAACCGGAAGTTCCTGGGCGTCGTCACGCAACGCGATCTGCTCGGCGCCTTCGACAGCGAGATCCTGCGACGCAATCGCCTCGTCACGCCCGTACGCACGTTCGGAGAAGTGGACGGCGAGGTGGACATGCTCGAGCTGCCCGAAGGGCACCGCCTCGTGGAGCTGGAGGCGCCGCTGGGCCTGGTGGGCAAGACGATCGCGGAGGCCGGGCTGCGCTCGCGGTTCGGCGTTTCGGTGCTGGCCGTCAAACGCATGGGACGCGACGGCGTCGAGCGCCGCTTCGTCCCGGAGGCGACGGACCGGCTGCAGCACGGCGACGTCCTGGTCGTTCTCGGCAGCGAGGGGTCCATCGCGAAACTGCAGGACGAGGCCCGGGTGCTGGCGGAAAGCCGATAGTGACCGCGGGACAGACTTCGCGCCGGACTTCGCCGGTGCTATCCTAAGTGCCTCTGGACAAGGCCCGTCAAGTTCCGCCCGCGATCAAGAGCAAGCAGAGCGAGCTCGTCGCTCTCCGGGGGAAGTGGTTCAAAGAGCGGTCGCGTCTCTACGACCGCGAGACCGGGCTGCCCACCGTCGCCGTCCTGATGGACGACTTGAAGACGATGCTCGACGAGAAGGGCTCGATCTCCGTGCTCGTCTTTCGTCCCAGCTCCGAGGGCCACGTCGAAGAGGTCTGGGGCTGGGAGGCCTACGACGACCTCCTGCTCGATTTCGTGCGGCGGCTGAAGGCCTTCCAGACCGACGGGATCGTCCCGGGAGGCACGTTCTGCCTGCCCTACGTCCGGTCCGACGAGATCATCCTGTTAATCGGCTCCGAAGGCGGCGGCATGGCCGAGGGCCCCGTTGCTCTGGGGCAGAAGGCCGCCGAGCTCGACCAGCTGATCCGCGGCTACCTCGCCGAGCGCGCCGACGTGTCGGCGAGATTCCGGTCGTTCGTTGGCGCGGCGCGAATCCTGAAGGATCCCAAGCACCGTCTCGAGCGGATGATCTATCGCGGAATCCAGGAAGCGCGCGACCAGGTCACGCGCCAGACCGTGCGCCAGGAAATCCGGGGCGGAGAGCTGCTGCAAGACGCGATCTCACGGCGCGACATCTCGCCGGTCTTCCAGCCGGTGTTCGACCTCGCGACCGGAAACATGATCGGCATGGAGGCTCTCTCGCGGGGCCCGCGGGGCAGCGAGTTCGAGAGCGGCGAGACGCTCTTCTCCCTGGCCGAGCGCACGGAGCTTTTGGTTCCGCTCGAGCGTGTCTGCCGTCAGCGCTCGCTCGAGGCGGCGGCGGAAGGCAACAACCGGCGTCAGATCTTTCTGAACCTTTCGCCGGCGGCCGCGTCGGATCCGGAGTTCTTGGGACCTTTGTTCCGGGACCAGGTCATGGCACTGGGACTCGAGCCCGACCGCATCGTCCTGGAGATCACCGAGCGCACGTACGCCGTCTACGAAGGGCTCTTCCGCGAGGTGCTCTCGAAGTTTCGCTCGCAGAACTTCCGCATCGCCGTCGACGACGTCGGCACCGGCTACTCGAACCTGTCCTCGCTCGCGGACATCGAGCCCGACTACCTGAAGTTCGACAACGTCTTCGTGCGCGGGATCGACCGCCGGCAGGTCAAGCAGGACCTACTCGAGGCGTTGATGAGCTTCGCGCGGAAGATGCACACCAAGGTCATCGCCGAAGGCATCGAGACGCGCGAAGAGTTGCGCGTACTCCAGTCTCTGGGCGTTCCCTACGGCCAGGGCTTTCTGCTCGCGCGCCCGATGCCGGTCGGCGAGATCGAACGCTTCGCGACGATCAACATCTAGAAAACTTCCGGCACTCCAACCCGGGTCACGACATGCGCACCGCGTGCGCTCCGCGGTATAGCATGGCGCCGAGAAACGAGGTTCCATGAACGCGTTCCGCTCGTGGCGTCGTACCGGCAAAGCCGCAGTCGCGGCGCTCCTCGCGGGATTCTGGGCGGCCGGTCCGCTGCCGGCTGCGGACGCGCCCCAGCCGCCTCCCGTGGCCGCGGATCCGGGCTGGCCGCGCGTGATCGAGCGCGAACAGGGCAAGCTCGTCTACTACCAGCCGCAGGTCGACGAGTGGAAGGACTACCAGGAGCTCGCGTTTCGGGTCGCATTCGCCGTGACGCCCAAGGGCGCCGAGAAGTCGGTCCCAGGAATCGCCTCGATCCGCGCGACGACGGTCGTGGACAAGGACGCCCGCACGGTCGTCCTCAAGGACATGCGATTCGAAGACATTCGATTCCCGTCGCTCGACGAGGCGACGGAGAAACGCGCCGCAGAGCGCATCCGCGCGCTCTTCCCGTTGAAGGGCATGACCGTCTCGCTCGATCGGCTCCTCGCGGCTCTGCCCGATCAGCGTCCGGCCCCGCATTCCGCGGACGTGAAGAACGAGCCGCCGCGCATCTTCGTCAGCGAGGCGCCCGCGATCCTGCTCTTCGTCGACGGCGATCCGATCCTGGCGCCGATCGAGGGCACCAACCTGAAGTTCGTCGTCAACACGAACTGGGACCTCTTCAAGAACGAAGCGACCGCGAGGTTCTACCTGCTCGACGATCCGACCTGGCTGACCTCCGATGCGTTGGACGGGACCTGGGCGGCGACGAAGAATCTTCCGCGCGACATGGCGAATCTGCCGTCGGGCCAGAATTTCGACGACGTGAAGAAGTTCGTGCCGGCGCCGGCCACGGAAGCGAAGCTCCGGAAGGTCTTTTTCAGCAACAAACCGGCGGAGCTCATCAGCTTCGACGGACCGGCCGCCTGGGTCGCGATTCCGGGCACGCAGCTCTCGTACGCGAAGAACACCCAGAGCAACGTGTTCCTGCAGCAGGACGAGAAGCAGTATTACTTCCTCGTCTCGGGACGCTGGTTCCGGGCGAAGTCGTTCGAGGGGCCCTGGACCTATGCCAGCGCCGACCTGCCGAAGGATTTCGCGCAGATCCCGCGCAAAGGGCCCAAGGGCGACGTCCTCGCGTCCGTCCCCGGAACGCAGGAGGCGGCGGACGCCGTCCTGCTCGCCCAGGTCCCGACGACCGCCGTCGTCAACAAGGAGGAAGCGGAGAAGGCGGTCTCGGTGAAATACGCCGGCGAGCCGAAGTTCGCGCCGATCGCGCCCACGGAGATGTCCTACGCGACCAACACGCAGGACAAGGTCATCAAGGTCGGCGACCTGTACTACCTCTGCTTCCAGGGTGTGTGGTTCATGTCGACGACGCCGTCGGGACCCTGGAAGACCTGCGACTCGGTGCCCAAGGAGATCTACACGATCCCGCCGTCGTCTCCGGTCTACAACACGACGTACGTCACGGTTTCCAATCCGACGGCCACGACCGTCACGACGAGCTACACGGATGGCTACATGGGCTCGTTCGTCGTCGGGATGAGCGTCGGCGTTTGCGTGGTCTACGGCACCGGCTGGTACTACCCGCCCTACGTCTGGTACGGGCCGTATCCGTATCCGATCTACTGGTCCTATCCGTATGCATATGGCTACGGCGCCTGGTACAACTCCGCGACCGGCCGCTACGGATACGCCGGGGCGGTCTACGGCCCGTACGGCATGGCGGGCGGCGCCGGCTGGTACAACCCTTCGACGGGACGTTATGGACGCGCCGCGACGGTCCAGACGCCGTGGGGCGGCCGGACCGTGTCGGGAAGCTACAACCCTTATACCGGCGTGGCCACGGGCCGTACCGGCGGATGGAGCCCCTACGGGTCCTGGGGATCGAGCGCGATCCAGCGCGGCAACGACTGGGCCGTCTCCAATCGCGTCTCAAACGAGCAGGGCACGGTTCGCCGCACGACGACGTCGGAGGGCGGATCGATGACGAAGGTTCGCACCGATCAGGGAACAGTGCGCGTCGGCCAGGACGCCAACAACAACATGTATGCGGGAAAGGACGGCAACGTCTACAAGAAGGACTCCAGCGGCGGCTGGAGCAAGTACGAGAACGGCGGCTGGAATTCGGTGGACAAGCCTCAGGGGTCCGGCCAGGCGCGCGGCGACGGGGCCACGCGAAGCCCGGGCTCCTCATCCTCGGATGTGACGAGGGATCTCAACCGCGACGCCGGCGCGAGGCAGCGCGGTTCCGAGCGAGCCAGCAGCTACAGCAACTCTTCCCGCAGCGGCAACTTTTCGCGCGGCGGAGGCGGCTTCCGGGGCGGGGGCGGCGGCCGCCGGCGATGAACATTCGGAGGAGGTTGGGGATGCGAAAACGGGTCACGATCGGGCTCCTGGTTCTATCCGCGGCGGCGCTGTCGGCGGCGGCGATCGCGGACGATTTGAAGGGCGCCGACGCGATTCTCTGCACGGCCGTCCAGGCGATGGTGTGCACCGAGGACGGCGATTGCGTCGTGGACAACCCCTGGGCCTTCAACATCCCGCAGTTTCTCGAGGTGGACCTGAAGGGGAAGAAAGTCTCCACCACGAAGGCCAGCGGTGAGGAGCGCTCGTCTCCGCTCCGCACGGTCGAGCGCGATGCGGAGGCGATCTACCTTCAAGGGCTCGAAAACGGCCGCGCCTTCAGCCTCGTGATCAACGAATCGAGTGGCATGCTCTCCGCCGCCGTCGCTCGGGACGGCAAGTCCGTCGGGGTCTTCGGCGCATGCACGCCGATGCCGTCGTCAACCAAGTAGGGGGAATTTCCATGAAGAGGATCTTGATTTCGACGGCGCTTCTCGTCCTCGCGGCGCAGGTCGCGACGCACGCGCAGACGGCGACCACGACCGCCCCGGCGCAGCAGCAGAAGACTCTGGCCGCGACGATGGGCGTTTACGTTTTTCCGACGGCCGGCCAGTCTTCCAGCACGCAGTCGCAGGACGAGGGAACCTGCTACACGTGGGCCGTTCAAAACACGGGGATCGA
>JBKOZO010000159.1:0-13170 GCA_046725935.1 Acidobacteriota bacterium
GGTCTGACGGCGTCGGTCCCGGATCATCCGGGTTCGACATACGCGTGGACGCTGACCGGAGGAACGATCACGTCCGGTCAGGGCACGCCGCAGATCACTTTCGACGCGGGACCGCCGGGAACCACGATGACGCTCCAGGTCACCGAGTTCGCCGGCGATCCGTGCGCGTCTCTGCCCGCGACGGCGCTCGTTCAAGTCGACTTCCTCGACGTGCCTCCCGCGCATCCGTTCCACGATTTCGTGAGCACGATCGCGCGCGCCGGCGTGACCGTCGGTAGCGGCGGCGGCGCCTTCTGCCCCGACCGTCCCAACACGCGCGCCGAGTTGGCCGTCTTCCTGCTCAAGTCGAAATTCGGCTCGACGCACGTGCCGCCGCCCGCGACCGGAGAGGTGTTCGCCGACGTGCCCGCTTCGAATCCCTTCGCGTCCTGGATCGAGGAGCTCGCTTCTCTCGGCGTCACGGGCGGCTGCGGCGGAGACAACTACTGCCCCGCCAGCCCCGTCACGCGCGCGCAGATGGCCGTCTTTCTCCTGAAGACGTACGAGGGCTCGGGTTACGCGCCGCCGCCCGCGACCGGAACCGTGTTCGACGACGTGCCGGCGTCCGATCCTTTCGCAGCTTGGATCGAAGAGCTCTTCGCGCGCGGGATCACGGGCGGCTGCCAGGCCGCACCTTCGCTCTACTGCCCGCAGAATTCGGTGACGCGCGGGCAGATCGCGGTGTTCGTCAGCAAGACGTTCCTGTAGACGTCATCCCGAGCGACGCGAGGGATCCCGAACTCGAATCGGTGGAGCGGTGTACAAGCCCGGGATCCCTCGGGCTACCGCCCTCGGGATGACGGCGAAAGCGCCTCTTCCTGTCCTCCGGGACAGGTTTTCCCTTGACCCTCAGGCCAGTCCCAGCGATACTCATACCTCACACAAACAACGATTTCCGGATCGCCCCCGGGCAGTGGAGGCGCAGTGTCGCCCTTGGACGTTTTCATCCGTCGCAGGAGTCGGATCTGCGCACTCGCAGCCCTCTGCGTCCTGATCCTGGCCAGCACCGCCTCCGGCACGACGTACAAGCAGCCGGGCTTCTCGGAGACGGTGGTCTTCAGCGGCCTGACCAATCCGACCGTCGTTCGCTTCCTCCCCGACGGCCGCGTCCTCGTCGCCGAGAAGAGCGGCGTCATCAAGATGTTCGACAGTCTCACCGACACGACGCCCACTGTCGTCGCGGACCTGCGCACGCGCACGCACAACTTCTGGGACCGGGGGCTGCTCGGGCTCGCCGTCCCTCCGGGTTTCGATCCGTCCTCGGCCGACGCCTGGCGGCGCTACGTCTACGTGCTCTACGCGCGCGACGCGCTGCCGGGCGGACCCGTCCCGAAATGGGGGACGCCGGGCGCGACGTCCGATCCCTGTCCCGCGCCTCCGAATGGTCCGGGCGCCACGACCGACGGCTGTGTCGTCACGGGCCAGCTCTCGCGTCTGCTCGCGGCCGGCACCGACTGGACGGCGAGCGAGGAGATGCTGATCGAGGGCTGGTGCCAGCAGTTCCCGAGCCACTCGACGGGCTCTCTCTCCTTCGGCGCCGACGAGAAGCTCTACGTCACGGGCGGCGACGGCGCGAGCTTCAACAACTCGGACTGGGGACAGTACGGGGGAACGGTCTCCGACCCCGCGCATCCGGGCACCTTCTTCACGCCCGCGAATCCCTGCGGTGACCCTCCGCTCCCCGTCGGCACGCCGCTGGTCAAGCCCGGGGCCGAGGGAGGCGCGCTCCGCAGCCAGAGCCCGCGCCGCGCCTCCGGTGAGCCGAGGCTCCTGAACGGAGCGGTCCTGCGAGTGGATCCCGCGACGGGTCTCGCGCTTCCGGACAACCCGCTCTACGGAAGCTCCGATCCCAACGAGCAGCGGATCATCGGCTACGGGCTGCGCAATCCCTTCCGCATGACCGTCCGGCCCGATACCAACGAGGTCTGGATCGCCGACGTCGGCTGGAGCACCTGGGAGGAGCTCAACAAGATCCCGGACCTGACGGCGGCGCGCAACTTCGGCTGGCCCTGCTTTGAAGGCAACGCGACACAGTACACGGGACTCACCATCTGCCCGCCCCAGGCGCAGACGACTGCGCCGTTTCTGACCTACAAGCACAGCGACTCCGTCGTGGCGGGCGACGGCTGCACCGTCGGGAGCTCCTCGATCGCGGGCATGGCCTTCTACCAGAGCGGCAGCAACTACCCGCCAACCTACGCCAACGCGCTCTTCTTTTCGGACTACTCGCGCAAGTGCATGTGGGTCATGTTCGCCGACGGCTCCGGCAACCCGGCGCCGGGCTCGACGGCCGCTTTCGCCGCCCAGGCGCTCGGGCCCGTGGACCTGACGATCGGTCCCGACGGCAACCTCTACTACGCGGACTTCGACGGCGGCCGGATCATGCGGGTGCAGTACGGCTTGAACGCCGTCGCGACGGGAAGCCCGTTGTCCGGCACCGCGCCCCTGACCGTGAGCTTCGACGGATCGGGAACGCAGCCGGCCCAGGCGGGCGACACGCTGACCTTCGCCTGGGACTTCGACGGCGACGGCGGGTTCGACGACGGCAGCGGACCGACCCTCTCGTACACGTACACGACGCCGGGCACGTTCTCGGCGCGCCTGAAAGTCACCGACCAGCGCGGCGCGTCCTCGGTGAGCACGCCCCTCACCGTCTCGGCCGGCAACACCGCGCCCACCGCCTCGATCGTGACGCCGACCGCGGCCCTCGCCTGGAAGGTCAACGACACGGTCGCATTCTCGGGTTCGGCGACCGATCCTCAGGAAGGGACGCTTCCGGCGAGCGCGCTCTCGTGGGAGATCGTCATCCACCACTGTCCCTCGAACTGCCACACGCACGTCTACCAGTCGTTCGACGGTGTGGCCTCCGGCACGTTCCCCGCGCCCGACCACGAGTACCCGTCCTTCCTCGAGGTGCGGCTGACCGCGACCGACGCGCAGGGGCTGACGAACACGCAGAGCGTGAACATCAATCCGCAGACCGTCAGCCTGACGTTCCAGTCGGTGCCCGCGGGCCTGCAGCTGAACGTCGGTACGGCGGCCGGCACGACGCCCTTCAGCCGAACGGTCATCGTCAACTCGCAGAACTCGCTGGAGGCTCCTTCGCCGCAGGGAACCTTCCCCAGCATCTGGGATTTCGCGTCGTGGTCGGACTCCGGAGCGCAGAGCCACACGATTACGGCGGGAGCGTCTCCGGCCACGTACACCGCGACGTACGTGACACACGCGGATCTCTCTCTCGGCGCGAGCGCCTCTCCCGAGCCCGTGGGCGCCGGCGCTCCGCTGACGTACACGCTGACGATCGCCAACGCCGGCCCGTCGCAGGCGAGCTCGCTCAGCGTCACCGACACGCTGCCGGCCGGGGCCTCCTTCGTCTCCGCGTCCGGCTCCGGCTGGAGCTGCAGCGGCACGGGCCCCGTGACCTGTACGCTTCCCTCGCTCGGGATCGCGTCCGCCGCTCCGATCTCGATCGTCGTCGACGCGCCGGCCGCGGCCGGCACGATCGGGAACAACGCCTCGGTGACGTCGTCGACGAGCGACCCCTCCGCCGCCAACAACAGCGCCGCCACGACGTCGACGGTGTTCGCTCGAGCCGACCTGTCCCTGTCGCAGAGCGGAGCGCCGGCCGCCGTCTGCGCGGGTCAGCCGATCGCGTACACGCTGAACGTCTCTAACGCCGGCCCTTCGACCGCGACGTCGGTCTCCGTGGCCGACACGCTGCCGGCGGGCGCCTCTCTGGTGTCGGCCTCCGGCCCCGGGTGGAGCTGCAGCGGCTCGGCCACGGTCACGTGCTCCCGGGACTCGCTCACGGTCGGCGCGGCGCCGGCAATCACGGTCTCCATCCACGCGCCGGCAGCCGCGGGATCCGCCACGAACGCCGCCTCGATCTCGTCGGCGACTGACGATCCCGTTCCGGCCAACAACGCGTCGAACGCGACGACGACCGTCAATGCCGGCCCCACGGCGACGGTCAGCGGCTATGCGACGATCTGCCAGGGCGACTCCGCGGTCCTGACCGTGGCCCTGACGGGCACGGCGCCCTGGAGCCTCCACTGGTCCGATGGACTCGTGCAGAGCGCGGGCTCGGGGCCGGTGACGCGCACCGTCAGCCCCGGCGCCACGACGACCTACACCGTGACGTCGGTCTCCGACGCCTTCTGCGCGGCCGCCGGGGACGGCGCCGCGGAGATTACCGTCGGCGCTCCCGTCGCGGCGCCGGTGATCGCCGCACCGCTCTGGGTGCAGGTCGGCGCTCCCGACCAGGCGGCCTCGGTCGCCGACCACGAGGGATCGACGTACGCCTGGACAGTCACGGGCGGAAGCCTCGTCTCGGGCCAGGGCTCGAGCGCGATCACCTTCGCCGTCGGCGACCCCGGCACCACGATGACCCTTTCCGCGGTCGAGACGAACACGGCGTGCGTCTCCCCCGCCGGAGTCTTCGCGGTCCAGGTCGACTTCCTCGACGTGCCGCCCGAGCACGCGTTCCACGACTTCGTGGACACGATCGCGCGCGACCGGATCACGGCGGGCTGCGGCAGCGGCGACTACTGTCCCGACGCGCCCAACACACGCGCGCAGATGGCCGTTTTCCTCCTGAAGTCGAAGCTCGGCGGTGACCACGTTCCGCCGCCGGCCACCGGGTCGGTCTTCCTCGACGTGCCCGCGTCGGACCCCTTCGCTCCGTGGATCGAAGAGCTCTCGAGCCTCGGCGTCACCGGAGGCTGCGGCGGCGGCAACTACTGCCCCGGCAGTCCCGTCACGCGCTCTCAGATGGCCGTCTTCCTGCTGCGGACCTTCGAGGGTTCGGGCTACGCTCCGCCGCTCGCGACGGGGGAGATCTTCGGCGACGTACCGCAAAACGCATTTGCCTCCGCCTGGATCGAGGAGCTCTACAATCGCGGTGTGACGGGCGGCTGCCAGGCCTCGCCGCTGCTGTATTGCCCGACGAATCCCGTGACGCGCGGGCAGATGGCGGTGTTTCTGGCAAAGACGTTCGGGCTCTAGCCCGAGCGATAGCGAGACAGCCGACCACCAAAGGCAAGCCCACGGCAGTAGGCAACGTTCCGCGAAGCGGGACGTTCATCCCGAACTCGGCAGACCCCGAGCCGACGCGGAGATCATTCGGCATCCGTCTCGGCCGAGCACGGGATCCCTCGTCGCGGAGCCTGTCCTGAGCGAAGTCGAAGGGCTCCTAGGGATGACGGCGGGGGGGTTGTGCCGCGGTTCACGCCCCGAGGGCTGTAGCCGCGGCCAGAATGCGTCATGCGCCGCCTGATCGTCTCGATCCTCATCCTCGCCGCCGCGGCCTCCGCCGCCGCGCAGCCCTGCGAATACTGGGCAGCCCCGCCCGCCCGCCGGCGACGACGCCGATCCCGGAACCTTCGCCTCGCCGTGGGCGACACTCGACCACGCGTCGGCGAGCGTCCCGGACGACACCTGCACCGTCGGCGGCAGATGGCCGCGTTTCTGCTGAAGACGAAGTACGGAAGCGGCTACGTGCCTCTCGCGGCCACCGGCATCTCCGGCGACGAGCCCGCGTCGGACCCTTCGCCCCCGTGGGTCGAGAACCTGTACGCGGAGGGCGTAACCGGAGGCTGCCAGGCGAGCCCGTTGCTGTACTGCCCGTTTAACCCCAACACGCGCGGGCAGATGGCGGTCTTCCTGGTCAAGGCCTTCGGGCTCTAGGAACTCTGCTCTTGACAAGGGCCGGCGCGCGCGATAATAGTTAACCGAATGGTTAACTATTCGGTCGCCGCGCTGGACGCCACGTTCTCGGCCCTGGCCGACCCAACGCGGCGCGCGATCCTGGCCAGCCTGGCCGAGCGGCCGGAAACGTCCGTCACGGAGCTGGCTCGCCCGTACGCGATGTCGCTTCCCGCGATCTCCAAGCACCTGCGCGTCCTGGAGGACGCCGGCCTTCTCGCGCGCCGGAAGGAAGGCCGCGTCCACCACTGCCGCCTCGTGGCCGCGCCCATGAAGCCCGCGGTCGCCTGGATCGAGCGGTATCAGCAATTCTGGGAGGAGCGTCTCGACGCTCTGAAACGGTATCTCGAGGAAACGCCTTCAAAGGAGGAGGTCTCATGGCCACGTCCCAAGCGGTCCAGGAAGAGCTCAAAGTCTCGCGCACGATCCGCGCCTCGCGGCAAAGGGTCTTCCGCGCGTGGACCGAGCCGGAATTGATGATGCGGTGGTTCGTCGAGGCAGACGATGAGATGCGAATCTGTCGCATCGAGCTGCGAAAAGGCGGGCGCTACGAGTTCGAGGGCATCTCGAAGTCGAAGGGCAGGCCCTGGTCGGTCCGCGGCGAATACCTCGAGGTCAAGCCGCCCGAGAGACTGGTGTACACGTGGACGTGGAACAACGATCCCGCGCACGGCGAGCCCCAGGGCGACACGCTGGTGACGATCGACTTCATCGACCGAGGCAAGGAAACCGACGTCGTCCTGACGCACGAGCGCTTCGCGAGCGCGAAGGCCCGCGAGGAGCACGCCAAGGGATGGATGGGATGTCTGGACCGCCTGTCGAAGTTGGCGGAAGGAGAGGAGGAGTTTCGATGAAGAACCGAGTCGCAACCATTGCCGCTGTCGCCGTCCTGGTCGCCGCCATCGTCCCCGTCCGGGGCTTCGCGTCCGAGTCCGCCAATCCCGCCTGGGACAAGATGAAGTCCCTCGTGGGCACCTGGCAGGGCACGGCGGACGGCCGGCCCGTCGCGGTCACGTACACGCTCGTCTCCAACGGCACCAGCCTCATGGAGAGCCTGACCGGCGACTACGACACGAACATGATCACGATGTACGCGCCCGACGGAGGCTCGATTCTCGCGACGCACTATTGCGCCGCCGGCAATCAGCCCCGCATGCGCGCGAAGGCGCCCGCGGGAGACGTGCAGTCGCTGGACTTTGTGTTCGTGGATGCGACCAACACCGCCGCCGCGCCGGAAATCATGAAGCGCCTCGTCGTCACGTTCCAGGATCCGACCCACTTCACGCAGTCCTGGACGTCGAGCACCGCGGGCAAGGAGCAGACGACGAATTTCGTGTACGCCAGAAAGAAGCCGTAGGGGCGGCCCTGGCGGCCGCCCGGGAGCGGGGAGGGGTCAAGCCTCTCCCCTACCACCCTTCCGCCCTGAACACCTCTTTCCCCTCCAGCAGCGTCCACAGCACCTTGGCCTCGTGGATTTGCGAGGGCGGGATCTCGAAGAGGTTCCGGTCGAGCACGATCAGGTCCGCTGACTTCCCCACCTCGAGTGAGCCTGTCTCGTGCTCCTGGAAGTTCAGATACGCCCCACCGATCGTGTAACCCGCGATCGCCTCGGGCAGCGCGATCCGTTCCTCGGGCAGCCACGGAGCGCCCGCGCCGCGCGACGGCTCGCGGTGCGTGATCGCGACCTCGATCCCGTCGAGCGGATTCATCGACGACACGCTCCAGTCGCTCCCGAACGCGACGACACCGCCCGACGCGGCCACGCTCGCGATTGGATAGATCCAGCGCGAGCGGGCCGGCCCGAGCGCCGGCTCCGTCAGCTCGGTGATGTATTTGTCTCCGTTGGCCCAGAAGGGCTGGAAGTTCGCGATGACTCCCAGCCGCCGAAACCGCGGGATGTCGGCGGGATCGATCAGCTCCAGATGGGCGATGTGGTGCCGCGAGTCCCGGGCGCCGTTGGCCGCGCGGGCGGCCTCCAGGGCGTCCAGCGTCATTCGGACGCCCCGGTCTCCGATCGCATGCACGTGGATCTGGAAGCCGTCCTTGTCCAGCGCCGTCGCCAGCTCGCGAAAGACCGCCGGCTCCAGGTTCGCTTTGCCGAGATTGCCGTTCGTGCCCAGGTACGGCTCGAGCACCGCCGCGGTCCTCGTTTCGAGAACGCCGTCGGCGAAAATCTTGACTCCCTGCGTGGTGAGGCGTTTGCCCTGGTATTTGCGCCGCAGCCCCTGAATGCGGGGAATGTCCGCCATGCCCTTGTCCGTGTCGCAGGTAATCGATGCGCGCACCCGCGCGGTCAGCGCGCCGCGCGCGTCGAACGCGGCGTAGGCTGTCAGTTCCTCCTCTGAGGCACTGGCTTCCTGCAGCGAGGCCAGCCCGAACCCGTTGGCGATCTTCAGGGCCTGGCTGAGGCCCTCCTCGAAGTCCTTCGGCGTGTGCGGGGGGAGCAGTCGGCTGACAAGCTCCGACGCTTCCTCTCGCAGGGCCCCCGATGGCTCGCCGGTCTTGGGATCGCGCTCGATCCGACCATGCGGCGGATCGGGCGTGTTCTTCGTGATTCCGGCGAGCGCGAGCGCCTTCGAGTTTGCCCAGGACGAGTGCCCGTCCATCGCGTAAAGCAACGCGGGACGGTCCGGGACGACCGAATCCAGCGCCTCGCGCGTGGGGTTCGCGTTGGGGAACAGCGGAAGATCCCATCCCCCGCCGCGGATCCACCTCGCGTCGGGATGAGCCGCGGCGTATTTGCGAATGGCTTCGAGCACTGCCTCCGGCGACTCGAGGCCGTGAAGGTCGCACTCCAGCGCCTCGATGCCGCCCGATACCGGATGAACGTGCGAGTCGTGGAACGCCGGGAGGACCATCTTGCCGCCGAGGTCGACGACGCGCGTGTTCGGGCCGATGCGCGCTTTGGCTTCGGCGTCCGCGCCGACGAAGACGATCCGACCGGCGCGGATCCCGACGGCCTCGGCCCAGCTTCTCGCGCCGTCGACCGTGTAGACGGCGCCGCGGGTCAGGACGATCTCCACCGGCTCGGGCGTCGGCGGCGCGGGGAGACCCGCCAACGCGGCCGCGACTCCCGCGAGCGCCGCAGCAACCCAGGCCGCCCGCTTCACTTCTTCTCCTGCGTCCGGGCGCCCGCGGCGATGCGTCCGACGATCTCGTCGGTCAGCGCGTTCGGGATCGGGATCGAAAGGTTGTACTGCGCGATCTTCCAGGATCCGTCCGCCTGCAGGAGCAGGACGCCGGAGCCCCGGCAGGTCCCGAGCGACGCGTTGTCGAGGGCCTCGTCGAACCAGGCGACGCGGCGATCCGGGGCAAACGAGATCCAGCGCGCCTTGGCCTTGTAGGTCCAGCCCTTGCCGTTCGCGAAGTGGGGATGCGCCCACTTGCGAAATTCCTCCCTCGTCCAGCGCTCGGTCGGATCGGTTCCCAGGAAGACCGCGTCGGGCGTGAGGAGCGAGAAGTACTTCTCCTCGTTCGCCGCAGCGGCGGCCGCATGGAAGGCGTCGAGCACGCCGGCCACCGCGCCGGACGCGAACATCCCGTCGGCCGCCTGCCCGCGAGCGACGCCCGCGCAGAGAAGGCCCGTCAGCAGCAAACCTCGCCTCATGAGAGCTCCTCGAGCGCCGAAGTCAGCGCTTGTCCGCCACGGGCTCCCCCGCGCCCCCGCGGCATCGTGCGACCGCCGCGGCCGCCTCCGCGGAACTGGAGGACCGAAGCGATGCCAGTCGGCCCGCCTTGGTCAACCGAACGTAGATGTCGTCGGCCCGAGCATACAAGGAGCAGGCCGCGTCGAGATTCGCCGCCTTCTCCTTGACCTTGCCGATCTCCAGATACAGATCCGCCAGCGCTCCCGCCGCCCAGGCGTTCCCCGGGTCGCCCGCGACGATGGGCTCGTAGAGCACGCGGGCACGCTCGAACTCGGCCAGCGCTCCGGCCGAGTCTCCCAGCCCGGCTCGCGCCTGCCCGATGTTGTGGCGCGACATCGCGACCCCGAGGCGGCCGTCCACGCTCTTCGCGTCCGCGGCCGCCATGGACTCGAACAGTGCGAGCGCCCGCTGGAACTGATCCACCGCCGCGCGATGGTCGCCCCGGCCCTGGTAGTAGCCGCCGATGGCCCATCGCAGATAGCCGAGGTCTCGCTGGAGCTGAGTGCTCGACGGGTCCTGGAGGCGGAGTGCCTCTTCGAGCTCCACTGCCTCTTCGTAGGACTTCAGGGCGCTCTCCGGGTCGCCGCGGGAATTCAGCGCCTCCCCCACGAGGTAGATGTTCTGCCCGAGGCTGCGGCGCGCGGCGCGATCTCCGGGATCCTCGGCCAGCCGCGTCCGCAGGATCGCCGCCTGGTTTCGAAGCGCGTCGTAGGCCTCGTCGTAACGGCCGGCCGCCGTCAGGTCGAAGGAGTAGAACTGCCAGGCCTGGGCGAGGTCGCGCTGGCGCTGCGCGTCGTCCGGACGGCGTGCGGCCAGTCCCCGGCACAGCGCCAGGCCCTTCTCCGCCATCGCCACGGCGGCGCCGGCGTCGCCGGCGACGAGCTGGATGCCGCCGCCGGTGAGGTACCCCTTCGAAAGCGTCGCCTGCTCGGCGTCGTCGGCCGTTCCCGCCTCGACGACCGGGGCGAGAAGCGCGATCGCCTTGCCGTAGCTCTGCAGCGCCCCCGGAACGTCCCCGAGGTTCGGCATGTAGGCGTTGCCCTGCACGTTGCCGACCTTCAGGTATGCCTCAGCGAGCTCGCGCCGAAGCTCGCGGTCGCCGGCCGACTCCCGCGCAAGATCGTCGAGGTACTCGAGCGCCCGCTTGACGATGAGCGCGCGCGCCGGCGTGGAACCGGGAAGGTCCTGGATCGCGTCGTGGAACTCGAAGAGAAACGAGCTCGCGAGCTTGCGCACGTCGTCGAACCGGCGCTGGGCGCGCGCCTCGGCGGCCCGGGCGCGGCGGGCTTCGCGCAGGGTCGCGACCACTCCTCCCGCCAGGGCGATCGCGACGACGGCCGCCGCCGCGAGGATGACCCGGTGCCGCCGCGCGAACTTTCCGGCGCGGTAGGAGAACGTGCCCCGGCGGGCGAGCACGGGCACGCCCGTCTGCCGGCGCTTCAGGTCCGCGGCAAGCTCGCCGACCGAAGAGTACCTGCGCTCAGGCTCCTTGCGCATCGCCTTCAACACGATGGCATCAAGGTCGCCCTGGAGCTCCCGCGACTTGGCCGCGACGCTGGGCTTCTCGGGATCGCGGTCGCACACGACGCGCACCAGCTCTGCCGGCTCGTTTCCGGTGACGTGATAGGGCTTGCGGCCGGCGAGCAGCTCGTAGAGGACCACGCCGAGCGCGTAGACGTCGCTCGCGGTCGTGACGCGTTCGCCTCGAATCTGCTCGGGACTGGCGTAGTCCGGCGTCAGCATGCGAAACAGCGTGCCCGTTTCCGCCCCGAGGACGAGAGCGCCGTCCGGGTTCAGGAGCTTCGCGATCCCGAAATCCAGCAGCTTCGGCACGCCCTCCGACGTCACGAGGACGTTGCCGGGCTTGATGTCCCGGTGGACGACCAGGTTCTGGTGGGCGTACTGCACCGCGGCGCAGACCTCGCCGAAGAGCCGCAGCCGCGCGTCGACCGGAAGGCGGCGCCGGTCGCAGTACTCGATCAGAGGCTCGCCCTCGACGTATTCGAGGACGAAGTAGGGTTCCCCGTTCGACGTCGTGCCGCCGTCGAGGAGTCGGGCGATGTTCGGATGCTCGAGGGACGCGGAGATCTGCCGCTCGCTGCGAAAGCGTTCCAGGGCGAAGTCGCTCGCCATGCCGGGCCGGATCAGCTTGACCGCGACCTTCTTCTGGAACTGGTCGTCGGCGCGGCGGGCCAGATACACCATCCCCATGCCGCCGCGCCCGAGTTCCGAGAGCAGCTCGTAGGCGCCGACGCGCTCGCCGGCGCGGGACGGAGGTCCGGGGGGCTCCGGCTCAGGCAGCCGGACTTCCGGGGGAGAGTCGAGGAAGCCACAATCCTCGACGCCGGCCGCCAGCAGCGACTCCACCTCGGTCTTCAGCGAGCTGTTGCCGGCGCACGCGGTGTCGAGATATTCCGCACGCTTCTCGGGAGCGAGGTCCATTGCCTCGCCGAGGATCGCCTTGACGCGAGCCCATGCCTCCGGAGTCATGGCTGGGCCGGAGGCTCGATCGGACCCGTCATGGCCGCTCAAAAGGTCTCTTGGACGAGGAATTAGACCACACGGCGAAAAAGCCGACTTTCCCCGATCCCTTTCGCCCATCGGCTGCGCGTGTGCATGGACGGCCGGGTTTCTGCGTTGGGGCCGGACGCCCTTTGAAACCTATAGGGGTCTCCTCGCGTTAATCATGGAGGACGCAGGGACCCAATTCAGTGGGACTCGAGCCCGGCGAGAGCCGGTCGCTCGAAGGAACGGGGGGAATCATGAGCTCGCTCGCACTACGTGCCTTCTCTGCCCGGATTGCCCTGGTTCTGTCGATATTCGCCGCTCCGGCATTCGCGACGACGTACACCGTCACCAACGTCGCCGACAGTGGCGCCGGGTCGCTTCGACAGGCGATCACGGATGCCAACGCCAACGGCGGCACCGACACCATCCAGTTCAACATTCCCGGAAGCGGCGTGCACACGATCGACGTGCCGACCGCGTTGCCGACGATCACCTCGCCGGTCGTCATCGACGGCACGACGCAGCCAGGCTACGCGGGCAACCCGCTGATCGAGCTCCATGGCGTGCTGTCCAGCGGAATCAATGTCCAGGCGGGCAACAGCACGATCCGTGGTCTCGTCTTGAACGGGTTCGCCACCGGGATCCTGTTCCAGAGCGGCGGCGGAAACGTCGTGGAAGGCTGCTACATCGGCACCGATGCGACGGGCACTGTGGGCGCCTCCCCGGGCGGACTTGGGATCCGCATCATCAGCTCCGACAACAACCGGATCGGTGGGACGTCGCCCGGTTCGGGAAACCTGATCTCGGGGAACGGTTCCGTGGGCCTCAACGTGGAGTCCGCGGACGGCACGATCATCCAGGGCAACCTGATCGGCACCGACGTCACCGGTACGGTCGCTCTGCCGAACGGATCCGCCATCGGCGTCGACGGCGACAACGCCACGATCGGCGGCAGTGCGGCCGGGGCGGGCAACGTGATTTCCGGCAATCTCGGGTCCGGAATCGCGATCACCTACGGTTCGGGGTTCGTCATCCAGGGCAACTTCATCGGCACGGACATCACCGGCACGAAGGCGCTCGGCAACGGCATGGGGATCAACGACTCGGGAGGCACGAGCATCACGATCGGCGGCAGCGGCCCGGGCGAAGGCAACCTGATCTCGGGCAACAACGGATACGGCATGTATCTCTACAACGGGGCGGCCGATACGACCGTGTTCGGCAACCTCGTCGGAACGGACGTGACCGGAACGTTGCCGCTCCCGAACTGGAC
>JBKOZO010000160.1:0-35222 GCA_046725935.1 Acidobacteriota bacterium
CGACATGGCCTGCGACGACGTCGTCGTATCCGACGCGTTGACGATCAGGAGCGCGCGGGCGGGAGCGCCGCGGTGGAAGTCCTTGCCGAAGTCGCGGTCGATCACCAGGCCGACCGAGGCCCGCGCGGAGTCGATCGCGTGTCGCAGCTGGTCGAAGGAATCGACCTGGCCGACGACGTCGAAGTAACCGGTCGCCACCATCTTCGACACGAGATCGCGGCTCTCAACCGACTTCGCCTCGTCGAGAACCACCATCTTCAGGTGCTTGACGTCGTAGTTGATGGCATAGCCGAAGATCAGGATCTGCATGATCGGCACGAGCAGGATCATGCGCAGCGTGATCGGGTCCCGCTTCAGCTGCAGGAACTCCTTCCAGGTCAGAGCCAGCAGGCGTTTCATGCGGAGACCCCCTCCGCCGGCGCCGCCTGGCGGCGGGCCAGCGAGACGAACACGTCCTCGAGCGAAGGCTCGGCGTCCCGGGGCTCGCCGAATCGAGCGACGAGCCTCCGAGCCGCGGCCTCCTCGTTTTCCTTCGCGACCGCGCGCAGCCGGACTCCGAAGAGGTAAGCATCCTCGAGCGGCGGCGCTCCGCGGATCTCGGCCAGCGCGGCGAACGGATCTCCCGGCGGCCGGGTCTCATAGATCCGCCCCTGCAGCTCGCGCTTCAAGTCCTGGGGTGTGCCCTCGCTGATGAGCTTGCCGTTCAGGATGAACGCCAGCCGGTCGCACTGCTCGGCCTCGTCCATGTAGTGCGTGGTCACGAGCACGGTCATGCCCCGATCCGCGGCGAGCTCATAGATCAAGTCCCAGAAGAGCCGGCGGCCCCGGGGATCCACGCCTCCGGTGGGTTCGTCGAGGAAAAGAAGCTCGGGCTCGTGGAGGAGCGACGCCGCCAGCGCCACGCGCTGGCGCTGTCCGGTCGAGAGCGCCGCCGTCTCCTCGGAAAGCAGCTTTTCGAAGTCGAGCCTCTGCGCCAGCGCCGCGATTCGTTCGGGCAGGCGCTCCGTCTCGAGGCCGTAGATCGACCCGAAGAAGCGGAGGTTCTCGTCGACGGTCAGATCTGTGTACAGCGAGAACTTCTGGCTCATGTACCCGAGCCGGCTCTTCCAGCGCTCCGTGTCGCGGAGGACGTCGAGGCCGCCGAATCCTGTCGCGGTTCCGGAGGTCGGTACGAGAAGGCCGGTCAGCATCCGGATCGTCGTCGACTTGCCGGAGCCGTTGGGGCCGAGAAAGCCGAAGACCTTGCCGCGGGGAACCTGGAAGGACACGGAGTCCACGGCGGTGAAGTCGCCGAAACGCTTCGTCAGCGCGCGCGCCTCGAGAAACGGAGCCGCCGGCGAGGCCGCGCTCACGCCGCCTCCAGGTCCTCTTCGCTCTTCAGGACGAAGACGTCCTCGAGCGTCGGTTCGATCGGCACGATGTCGTCGGGCGTCACGAGGCCCTGGAGCCGGCGCCGCAGGACCTCGAGCAGACGCGACGGCTCGACGCGCGGAGCGCTGCGGATGTGGAGCTGGCCTCCGAACAGCGAGACGTCGTCCACCTCGGGAGCGCTGGCCAGCCGCTCCCGGACGTGCAAGCGATCCGAGGAATGGATGACCGCGAGCGACAGCGGATACGACGCGAGGATCTCTTCCCGCGTGCCGATCGCGGAGATGCGGCCGCGGTCCAAAAAGGCGATGCGCGACGCGTACTCCGCCTCGTCCATGTAGGGAGTCGAGACGAGGATCGTGAGGCCCTCGTGGTGGAGCTCGTTCAAGAGGCCCCAGAATTCCCTGCGGGAAACCGGATCGACGCCGGTCGTCGGTTCGTCGAGAAGCAGCAGCGGCGGCCGCGTCAGCAGCGCCGCCACCAGCGCCAGCTTCTGCTTCATGCCTCCGGAAAGAGCGCCCGCGAGGCGCCTGCGAAACCTCTCGAGGCCCACGCGCGCGAGCAGATCCGCGGCACGGGAGCGCGCCTCTTCGGGCGTGACGCCGTAGAGCTTCGCGCGCAGCTCCAGGTTCTCGTCGATCGACAGGTCCTCGTAGAGTGCGAAGCGCTGCGGCACGAGGCCGAAGGCCGCCGACGGATCGCGCCGGATCGTTCCCGCAGTCGGCGCGAGCAGGCCCGCGACGAGGCGGAAGAAAGTCGTCTTGCCAGCCCCGTCGGGCCCGATCAAGCCGAACATCTCGCCGCGTTCGATCGACAGATCGATTCCACGCAGCGCTTCCTTCGTGCCGTACCGGAGGCAGAGGCCCCGCGCTTCGATCACTTCGCGCCGCCCTGGCCGCCTTCGGCGGAGATCGTGACTTCGGCCGGCTGGCCCGGAACCAGAGGCGCGTCCCAGCCCTGCAGCAGGTCGACCTTGGCCGAGTAGACGAGGTTGACGCGCTCGGCCTTCGTTTCGACCGCCTTGGGCGTGAACTCGGCGTCCGGCGATATCTCGGCGACGCGGGCCGCGAATTTCTTTGCCGGGAACGCGTCCACCGTGACCGTCGCGGGCTGCCCCTGGCGGACCAGGCCCAGCCTGGTCTCCGGGATGAACGTCCGCACGTAGAGTCGATCGGCGAACGCCATCGTCAGCGCGGGCTGCCCGGCCGTCAGAAGCAACCCCGGCTCGGCGATGCGATGCAGAATGATCCCGTCCGCCGGAGCGCGGATCTCGGCCTCCTGCGCGACCGTCTCGGACTGCTTCAGCTGCGCCTTCGCGCGATCGGCTTCGAAGCGCGCCTGCTCGGTCTGAAAACGCCGCGAGCCCTCGTTCATGAGGCGCAGCCGCTCCTCGCTGGCCTTCAACGCTGCTTGCGCGCGCTCGAGGTCGGTCCGGGCGCGGTCGAAATCGCGCGGCGTGCCGACGTCCTTGGACAGGAGCTGCTGCTGGCGCTCGAGCTCCTTCTTCGCGAGCTCCACCGCCGCACGCTTGTCCGCGACGTCGGCCTCGGCGGCCGCGATTTCCGGACGGCGGTTGCCCGAGGCGAGGTCTTCGTAGCGCGCCTGGGCCGACCGGGCGCCCTGCCGGTCGCGCTCGACCGCGACCGCGGTATCGCCCAGATCGAGCTTCACGAGAACGTCGCCCGCCTTGACCCGATCGCCCTCCCGGACCTTCACCACCACGACGCGGCCCGCGACCTTGGGAGCGAGGTCCACCTGTTGCGCTTCGATGCGTCCGTTTAGGTGAACCGTCTTTCCGTCGTCGGCCTTACGGCACGCCGCCGGCAGGACCACCACCGCCGCGAGCAGCAGCCGTGCGGCCACTGAGCTCTTCACTTTCCACCTCCCGCCGGCCCCGCGTCCGGGGCGGTGTCGGAGAACTCGATCTTTCGATCCGAGAGCAGGCTCCCGGCCGCGCGCGCGAACTCGGTGCGCGCCTTGCGGTAGTCCACCAGCGCCGCCGTCTCGGTCAGCTGCGCCTGTGCGAGATCGTTCTGCCGCGTCAGGACGAAGAAGTTCGTCGTCAGTCCCGCCGCGAACCGGTCCTTCTCGGCCGTCAGCTGCGTCTGCGCCGCCCGCAGACCCGCTCGCGCGGCTTCGATGCGCTGCGCCGCCGTTTCCAGCGCCAGCGCGGCCGACCGCACTTCCACGCCCACACGCTGCTTGATCTGCGCCAGGGTCACCGCGGCCTGCCGCTGCTCGGCCGCCGCCGCCGCCGCGTCCGCCTTCGCGGCGTGGTTGCCGATCGGGATGCCGAACGAGAACCCGACCGATGCGTTCGGGAAGTCGTTGTCTCCGATCGTTCCCCAGGAGCGCCCGACTCCGCCGATCAGGCCCCCGGGCACCGTGACGGGAAAGCCCGGGAACTGGGCGAGGTTGGGGTTCTGCGTTCCGGCCAGGCCGTTGCGCGCATAGGAGGCGACGAGGTCCAGGCGCGGAAGAACCCGGTTCCGGGCGGATTCACTCTCGACCTCCTGCCGCGAGAGCCTCGCCTGCGCCTCCGACACCTCGGGACGCCGCGCCGGCGCGTTCGCGAGAGCGTCCGTGAGATCGACCGGCTCGACGTCCGTCTCCGGCCCATCCGACGGAACGAGAATGCGGTCCCACAGCGGATCCGCCGGGTCGTCCAGCATCAACGTCTTCAACTCGAGCCCCGCCCGCCGAGCGGTCTCCTGTGCGGCGTAGAGGTCGCCCCGCCGGCGCTCGACCTCGGCCACCGGAACCGCGATGTCGGACTTCGAGAGAAATCCGGTGTCGATCCGCGTCTGCGTGTCTCTCTGCTGCTCCTCGGCCAGCCGCACGGCCTCTCTCCGCACTTCGACGTCGCGCTGGGCCTCCGACAGAGTCCAGTAGGCGCGTTCGACCGCCGCAACGGTGTCGGCCACGGTCGCCTGCAGCTGGTAGATCGAGCGATCCCGATCCAGCCGCGCCACGCGGATCGAGAGCCGCGCCGGGTCGATCGCGCGGTTCTGGAGGAGAGGCTGCCGGAGGTCCAGTCCCACGAACGTGGAATAGGACGGCGTCAGCAGCGTGAAGATATTGTCGGTCGTGTCGCGGGTGACGAACGTTCCGAGCGAAAGGGATCCGCCCGTGGGCAGAAGCTGCGTCAGCGAGGCCTCGCCCCGGACGCCCTCCGAATGCGGCCCAAGAGCTCCCGGCGGAGCGCCGGAAAAGATGAAGTTGTCCGCGTCGGTGTGGTCGCTCCAGAGGAAATTGAGCTGGAAGCCCGGGTCGTAGGAGCCCTTCGCGCGGGCGAGCGAGGCGTCGGCGATCTCCAGTGACGCCCGCTGCACCGCGATCTCCTGGTTTTTGGCGAGGGCGCGGTCCACGGCGTCGGTGAGCGAGATCGGCTGAGCGTCCGGTGGCTCTCCACGGACGCGGGCCGACACCGCGAGAAGGGCGACCGCGGCGAAGCGGGGCTTCATGCGGACCTTCCTTTCCGGCCGAACGCGATCGCGCCACGGGTCCAGACGTCGAGGACGGCGTCGAGGTACTCGTCGAGCGGCATCGGCTCTTCGAGGACGGGGATCACGGTCTGCAGAAAGACGTAGGAATGGATGGTGGCCAGAAACGCCAGCGCGGCGGCCCGGGGGTTCCCGACGCGGAGCCGGCCGCGGCGGACCGCTCGCCGCACGTAGTCCTCGAGGAACTTCAGGTTCTGCTGCGGAGGCGTGGGCTTGCGCGACAGGTCGAACGGCAGCGGCACCGGGCCCACGCCCGGGATCGTCGTCTTCAGGTAGACGAAGCGCGAGACCATCTGCCGGATCTTCGACTCGAGGAATGGGACCATCACTTCGCCGACGCGGCGAAGGACGCGCCGGGGGTCCTCGGAGCCGTCGAGGGCTTCGAGAAACGCGAGCGGCGTCAGCTCCGCTTCTCCTTCTCCCATCGAGGCGAGGAAGAGATCCCGCTTCGTGGGAGCGTGGCGGAGCAGGGCCGCGGCGGAGACGCCGAGGCGGGCGCCGATCGCGGAGAGCGTGGCGCCTTCGTATCCGCGCTCGACGAACGTCTCCCGCGCCGCGGAGAGGACCTGGTCGCGCGTCACGCGCGGTGTACGTCCCATAAGTAAGTAACTAAACACTAATTTACTTTTAGTTGTCAAGACGGGTTTCTGACCGCGCGGCGCAGTCTTAAGTAACGATCAAGCTATGATTTAGATAGTTACAAAGTCGCGAGGAACTGGAAGTAATCCTCGGGGGTCTCGGAGAGGCGCATCGAGAAACCGCTGGGAACCACGCGCGTCAGCCCCGGCGGGACCCGGAAGGATCGCATGACCTCTCCACGGACGGGGATGCGCTTTCCCTCGGGCAGATGCAGATTCGCCGTCAGAAAAGTTCCAGGACGGGGAAGCCGGTTTGAGCGGACGAAGATCCCGGTCGGTGAGACGTCGTAGGTGAAGCCGTTGCAGGCGGCTCCCTGGAAACGGAACTCCACCAGGAACCGCCGCTTCTTCCGCGCGAACCCGCGCCGTTCGTCCATGGCTCGATCGAATCGCCCCCTCTTCTCACGCGTAAATGGAGCAATTTCGGGGCCAGACCTCGCGTCCTCTACGGGACGCGCGTGAAGAGGATCCCGCGTACCCGCCCGGCGTCGAGTGAGAAGCCGGTCGGCGTCTTGCCGGAGTCTCTCTGGAATTTCAGAGACAGGCCGTCGACGATGAACGCGTCGGCGACCGTGGCCTTCAACGGCTCCTTCGGTGCCCCGCGGTGGCGGATGAAAAGCTGACCCCCTTCCACCTCCAGCTTCCAGGTCGTCGAGAGCTCCTTGCTGGAGTAGGTTCCCGCCATAGCCGCGAGCTCCGAAGCGCTCGGTTTCCAGATCGTCACCGGCTCGAAGGTCTCCTTTTCGACGTCCCCGTCCTCGTCCACCGTCGTCAGCTCCATCGGGGGCCGGGCGCCGGACGCGCCGTCGCCGAACACGACGGTTCTCCGGCCTCCGGGCAGCCCCTCGACGCGAAACTCACGGGGCGCAGTCGGCTCCAGCGTGAACTTCTGGCCGCGGATCTCGCCTCCGAGCTTGTTGGCCCACACACCGAGCTCGAAGACTTCCCCGCTCTCCACGTTTCGATACGCGCCCGCAAGGCGTTTGAGCTCCAGGACCGAAACCCCGTAGCGCACGCCGTCGGTATTGGACTCCGACGCCTGCGCGTCCGAGGGCTTCATCAAGCTTCCGAGATAAACCTCGGAGACCTGATAGGCGAGACGGCTGGGATTGGCCGTGCCGCCGTTGTTGCAGAGGCAAGCGACGGAGAAGTGCTGCTTCGGGAAGCGCAGCAGCTGCGCGCGGTAGCCCGCCCAGGACCCGCCGTGGCTGACGGTGTCGAGTCCCCGAAAGGTCGTCAAGTACAGCGCCGACGCATACGACAGCTTCTTGCCCCTGTTCAGAACCCCCGTCTGCTGCATCGCGTCGATCAGCGCCCGGTCCCCCACGACCGGCTGGTAGAAGTTCTCGTCCCAGCGCTGGAGGTCCTCGACCGTCGTCAAGACGGCGCCATCTCCCGTCTGTTCCCAGTCGGACATGTCGATGCCGAACGCCCCGCCGTCGCCCTTGCTGTACCCCGTGGCGCGGTTCGGGATGATGCGCGTGTGCGAGTCGTTGAACTGCGTGTGCCGCATCCCGAGGGGCCCGAAGATGCGCTCCGCCGCAAAGTCGCGCAGGGACTCGCCGCTCGCCCGTTTCACGATGACGGAGAGCAGGAAGTACCCGGTGTTCGAGTAGAGATGTTCCTCTCCGGGCGCGAAGTTCGGCGCCTTCTGCGTGGACATGACCTCAAGGACGTCGTCGTCGCCGGTCAGGTCCTCGACGAGCACTCCCTGCAGCTCCATCAGCACGATGTAGTCCCGCAGCCCTCCGGTGTGATGGAGGAGGTGGCGGATCGTAACGGTCTTGCCGTAGTCCGGGATCTCCGGCACCCACTTGCGAATGTCGTCGTCGAGCGAGAGCTTTCCGTCCCGGGCCAGGAGATGAATCGCGAAAGCGGTGAACTGCTTGGAGGTGGAACCGATGTCGAAGACCGTCTGCGGAGTGATCGCGGCGGAAAGCTCGAGATTCGCCATCCCGTAGCCGTGGGCGTAGAGAATCCGGCCGCCGCGGTAGACACCGAGCGCGCACCCGGGAGTGTCCGTGCGGTCGTAGTCCTTGAAGAGCGCGTCGACACTCGCGCGGGGATCGGAAGGAGACGCAGTCGGAGAGGGTGTGGGCGCGGGCGAAGGCGCCGCGCCGAGCGCGATCAGTGCGAGAGCCAGTGCCGGAATCCGTCGCATCCTTCCTCCTCTCAAGACTGCTTCTCGAAGCGCTCGATCTCGGCCCGGCGCTCCGGCGTCAACGACGTCTTGCTGTTGGCACGCCAGTCCCAGCAGACCTGCGTCGTCGTGGCCTCGGCCACGAGCCTCCCGTCGGCTGCCGTGATCCGATACGCGAAGTCGAACGACGAGTTCCCCATCCGCGAGATCCGGATTTCGATTCCCAGGACGTCGCCCATGTACGCCGAGGCGCGGTAGTCGATCTCGGCGCGGGCCACGACGAAATCGATGTCGAGGTAGTCCCGCGATCCGCGGAGCGCGAGCCAGTATTTCTGCCGCGCGAACTCCATGTACCGCAGGTACGCCACGTTGTTGAGGTGGCCCATCGCATCCACGTCGCCGTACGGAACTTCGGCCGAGACCTTCATGCGGACGACACGATAGTGCGGTGCCGGTCGATCCACCAGCCCCACGGGACGAAGAGCCACATCGCGATTCCCGTCCACTCCATCGAGCGCTCGTTCGGCGGCGGAGGCCCGACGACGCTCGCCACCCAGGCCGCCGCGAGAAAGACGACGAGCGTCCAGAACGCCCAGCGCCCGGTGCGGTCGGCCGCTCGGGTCGTCTTCAGATAGACCCCGATTCCCCACCCGAAGACGAGCGCCTCGGCCGCGGCGGTCGCGGCCGGAGCATTCCAGAGTCCCAGGCCCACCTTCGGGCCCGACGGCAGCACCGGCATGTCCGGCCGATGCACGAAGGCGTCGAGAAACCAGTGGCTCACGACGCCCGCGGCGAGCAGAAGGCCGCCGAGGCGGGACTTTCGCACCGCGAAGTAGAGCCCTCCGACGACGATCCCCCAGACGATCAGCCACACGAGGCTGTGGCTGATCGGATAGTCGTAGAAGTCCACCGGCGTCATGCGGGTGTTCCCGGGCGCGATCCGAAAATGCTCGATGCCCAGCAAGGCGAGGATGAAGAACATCAGGTCCGCCCACTGCACCGCGAGAAACAGCGTTCCCAGCGAAACGGAGGGCGCGACCCGTTTTCCGGCGAAGCCGAGGCCGAAGTGGCCGAGAAACATGCGCTGGTGAGGATTTCAGCGAGCGCGCTCAGCGTCAAATCCCGTCTTTGCCGCGAACCCGATCGAGGATAAACTGAATTCGATTCTTATCCAGACAAGACAAGAGGAGTGCAAACGATGGGTACACGCTCGGCCTTGACCCCGGGCATTGTCTGCAACACGCTCGCCGAGGATCGACTGATCCGCCGAAGATTTTCGATTCTCGCGACGCTCTTTGCATGCTGGCTGACGTCCGTTACCGGCGCGGGTCGACCGGTTGATGCCTCCTGCGCCAGCGACCTATTCGTCCGGTCCGACTCCTATCCGGTCGGGTACTACCCCGGGGACGTTCTGTCCGGCGACTTCAACAACGATGGTGTTATGGACGTCGTAACGTTGTCCACCTACTACTCCCCGGCGTCGGTCTCCGTCCTTCTCGGGAATCCCGACGGTACCTTCCAACCGGCGATCACCACGCCGGTTTCCGCTCCGGCGCACGCCATCGCGCTGGGAGACTTCAAGACCGACGGCAAACTGGATATCGCGTTGAGCGTGGACGCCGTCTATCCCACGGCGGCGACGATCTGGGTCCTTTCCGGAAACGGGAACGGAACATTCCAGAGTCCCATCGTCACGAATACCCCTCTTCCATTCCTCATCGAGCACCTCTCGGCCGGCGTCTTCGTGTCCGGTGGCGAGCTGGATCTCGTGGGCCTCGGTTACAACCAGACGCTCTTCCGTTTCCCGGGCAACGGAGACGGCACCTTCGGCGCGCCCTCGAGCTTTCCGACCTCCATCCCTCCGGCGGAGGTGACCCTGGGAGACGTCGACGACGATGGGAACCTCGATGCCGTCGTCTCCGATTCCTCGGGGAACGCGATCGCCGTCCTGCTCGGCGGCGGTGACGGAACCTTCTCGGCTCCTCTCCTTTCGGTCGCCGGGAAGTCGTTGCGGAGCCCCGCGCTCGGCGATTTCGACGGCGACGGTCTCATAGACGTTGCCGTGCTGAGCGGCACTTACGTCGCGGTCCTGAAGGGAAACGGCGACGGAACGTTTCGGGCGCCCCTGGATTATCCCGCCGGCTCGGACGCGCACTTTCTGGCCGCGGGCGATCTCGACGGCGACGGGCACCTCGATCTGGTCGTGGGCAATCAATCCGGCTACAACACGCCGGGCGGGGTTCGGGTCTTGCGGGGAGCCGGAGACGGGTCCTTCACGACGCGCGCGACCTACACTTCGGGAGCCCAAATGACAGCCCTTCGCGTGGCCGACCTCGGCGACAACGGCCTTCTGGACGTCGTCACTACGGCGAGCTCCCCGAGCGCCGTCTGGGCCTTACTCGGCAACGGCGACGGCACACTGCGCGCCGTCCGAACGGACGCGTTCGGGCCCGAACCGATCGTGCTCGCTGCCGGCGACTTCAACCAGGACGGACTGACGGACATCGTTGCGGGGCTCTACCAATCGCAAAACATGCAGGTCTTCTTGCAAACGCCGGTTGCATTCGTGCCCGCATCGGCTCTGCCGTTCGATCAGGCCGTGGCCGTGGGGGTCGGCGATGTCAACGGAGATGGCAACGACGATGTCGTGGCCATGTCGTATTACGGCGCCCTCGCCCTCTTTCCGGGCGTCGGGGACGGAACGTTCGGCGATCCGGTCCCGATCGAGATCCCCGGTTATAACCCCACGACCCTGGCCGTCGCCGACTTTAACGGGGACGGAAAGATCGATCTTGGTCTCACGGGCGATGGCGGCGAGCTTTTCGGAAGCTACACGGCTCTTCTCGGCAACGGAAACGGCACGTTCCAGACGCCCGTGACGAGTCCATACTCCGAGCGAGCCGTCGCTGTCGCGGTGCAGGATCTCGACGGAGACGGAGAGATCGACCTGGCGATCGCGGATGGCACGTACGGATCGGGCAACGAGGTCTCGGTTTTGCTGGGCCATGGCGACGGCACGTTTGGGACAGCGTCCGAATACGCAGTCGGAGCCGCGCCGAGCGGGGTCTCGGCGGCGGATGTCGATGGTGACGGAGCGCTCGATTTGGTGGTCGCAAACTCAGGCGAAGGAACGGTTTCGATTCTGATGGGAATCGGGAACGGCCACTTCGAGAACGCCGTGTTCGTCGGGCTGGGTGCCCGGCCCAACGCGGTCGCGGCCTTCGACTTCGACGGGGACGGTGACGCAGACATCGTCACGGCAAACGGGGCCTTCGACACCGCGACCGTCCTCACGAACGTCGGAGGAGGTGTCTTCGACAACCCCGTGACCTATCCGACCGGGGGCAGTCCACGTTCCTTGCTCCTCCTCGACGTCCTCGGCAACCAGACCACCGACGTGGTCATCGGTAACGGCGAGGATCCGGGCGGACTCTCGATCCTCATGAATACGCAGCTGGGCGTCTCGACCCTCCCGCCGGCTGGAGCGTGCGACGGCGGATCCGCAGTGCTTTCGGCGTACGCTTCCGGCTTCGGGGCCCTGACTTACCAGTGGCGCAAGGGAGGCGTCGCCCTCACGGACGGCGGCCACATCGCGGGAGCGCAGACGGCGATGCTGACGCTCGATCCCGCCACGCCGGCCGACGACGGCGACTACGACGTCGTCATCACCGACCTCTGCGCGACCGTGACATCGACCGCCGCGACGCTGTCGGTCACGAATCCGCCGCCGCCTCCGTTGATCTCGATCGACGTACCGCCGGCTCCGGGAGCCGTCGGCGTCGCCTCCGTCCCGGTGGCCTCCGGACACACATACGGCTGGACGATCTCGGGCGATGCCGGCTCGGTCATCACGGCGGGTCAGGGAACCTCCCAGATCTCCTTCTTCTCGACGGTGCCCGGCACCACCACCCTCCAGGTCGTCGACTACAGCTCGCCCGGCTGCGGAACGGCTTCGTCGGCTACGGACGTCGCCGTCGACTTCTACGACGTGCCGCCCGGCCACCCGTTCCACGCGGACGTCGTCACCGTGGCGCGGGGCGAGATCACGGCGGGCTGCGGCGGCGGCAACTACTGTCCCGACGCGCCGGTCACGCGCGCTCAAATGTCCGTGTTCCTTCTGAAGTCCTACGACGGTCCGGACTACGTGCCTCCGGAATTCGGCCCGATCTTCAACGACGTACCGAACGACGCGTTCGCCGCCTACTGGATCAACCAGATCTGGTCGAGAGGCATCACGAGCGGCTGCGGCAACAACGACTACTGCCCGGACAGCTCCGTGACCCGCGCGCAAATGGCCGTGTTCATCCTCAGGACTCTAAGCGTCTTTCCGCCCCCGGCGAGCGGCATCTTCGGCGACGTCCCGGTGGGCTCCTTCGCCGCCGACTACATCGAGCAGCTCTACGCCATGGGCATCACGGGCGGCTGCAGCGCCTCGCCCCTGCTGTACTGTCCAGACAACCCCGTCAACCGCGGACAAATGGCCGTGTTCATGGTCCGGGCCTTTCTGACGCCATAAGAAGCAACGTCCCGCACGCGGTGGGTCATCCGCCGCGTGCGGGCACGGAAATCGTCGTCAGGCGGCCTACCGTCTTCCCCCCGCGAGCTTCTGCGCCTCCGGCAACCGCCGGAGGCGCTGCATCGCGAGGACTCCGAGGAACGGCCCCGGCGCCAGGCACGCGAACGCCCATCGCCAGCCGACCACCTCGACGAGGCGCGGGACGAGTTCGATCGAGACCGTGGTCAGCAGGAAACCGATGCAGGTCTGGATCGTCAGAGCGGTCCCCATGTAGCGCGGGTCCGAGAGCTCCGTCACGCACGCCGAGAACTGCGCCGAGTCGGCGATGACGGTGACGCCCCAGATCGCGGCCACGGCGAGGAGCACGCCCGGGCTGGCGCCGAAGAGCAGTCCGATGAGCAGGCAGCAAGTCCCGCTCGCGGCCATCGCAACGGAGGTGACCGCGGTGCGGCCGGCGCGGTCGGCGGCCAGGCCCCCGGCGACGCATCCGATCGCGCCCGATCCGATGACGAGGAAGGACGAGGCCTCGGCGAGCCGCGACGGATGCCCTCCGGCGGCGAAGCTCTGGCGCAAGAAGACGGGGACCCACGCCCACATGGCGTAGAGCTCCCACATGTGGCCGAAGTAGCCGAAGTCCGCGAGGCGCACTCCTCGGTTGCGAAAGACCTTCGCGACCTGGGACGGATCGAAGCGCGCGCTCGCCGCGGCGTAGGGACCGTCGCCCACGAAAAAGAGAACGATGAGGCCGCCGAGGACTGCCAGGATCGAGACGGCGAGCACGTTGGTCCGCCAGGACGAGGCGCCGATCGCGTTGACGAGGTACGGCAGAGCCTTGCCGAGCGTCAACGAGCCGATGAGAACTCCCAGCGCCATTCCGCGGCCGCGGCGAAACCAGCTCGCCAGGATCTTCATGCCCGGGGGATAGACGCCGGCGAGGAAGAAGCCGGTCAGGAAACGCAGCGGGATCCCGGACGCCGGGCCGCGGGCGAACATCGCGAGGGACGCGTTGGCCGCGGCGCCCAGACACGCCGATACGGCGAACAGCCGCCGGGTCGAGAAGACGTCCGGCAGGTTCGCGAAGGCGCTGACGAGAGTTCCCACGACGAAACCGAGCTGTACGGCGAGGGTCAGCCAGGTCGCACCCGACTCGGAGAGGCCCCACTCGACTTTGAGAGCGGGAGCGACCGCCGAGCCCGAGAACCAAAGCGACATGCCCAGCAGCTCCGCCGCCGCGATGGAAGCCAGGGCGCGCCACCGCGCGGGGGACTCTTCCACTCGCGCCGCTGTCTCACCCGCCGGAGACACCCGATTCACGGGCGGGAGCTTGACACACCTCTCCAGCATCAACCTTCGAGAGCTTCTGTTAGGCTGCAGGCTCGCCATGAAACCGCTCGCCGCCGCAGCCGGCATGCTCCTTTCGGCGGCCGTCGCCATGCTCGCCCAGGCGCCGGCGAGCTGTCCTCCCGAAGGAGACGCCACGCGCGCGAAGGTCCGCGATCTCAACATTCAGAAGGCGCGGATGACGTCGCCGTCCGACGACGATATCGACGACACGGTAACGATGGAGTCGCTGCTCGAGCCCGGCGACGACACGCTGCGCTTCGACAACGGCACCGCGGTCGCGATCGCGGCCTACGTCTTCGCCGTGCGCGACGGCGGTCCCGCCAGCTCCAACTGCCACTCCCAGGAGCCGGCCGACCAGGACACGGTCCTCGAGCTCGCCTCCGACAGCAACGTGCCCGATCCGGGCCATCACGTGTTCGCCGTCGTCACGTCCCGCTGGCGCGCGGTCATGGCCAGGCAGGGGCAGGACTGGTCGACGCGGGGCCTGAGAGCGAAGTACCTCCACCAGGCGATCATCCTCACGGGTTGGCTCCTGTTCGACTTCGAGGCGGCCGTGCGGGCGGCGAACACGACTCCGCTGCCGGGTCCCGGGATCACGCGCAACACGGCCTGGGAGATCCACCCCGTGACGGACATCGAGCTCGACGAGGAGTCGCCGGCGGATCAGACCGCGTTGCTTACGGCGCCCTAGCGGGCGGGGTCAAGCCCCGCCCCTACGACGTAGGGGCGGCCCTTGCGGCCGCCCTCCGTCAGGCGAGATCGAAGACCAGGAACTCCGCGGGAGATTCGCCCGCCACCTGGAAGCGAAACTCCGTCTCCCGCGACGCGGCCAGGCCGTCGCCTTCCGAGAGCTGGTTCCCGTTGACTTCCAGCGCGCCCTTGAGCGCCTGGACCCAGAGGTGCCGGTCGGGAGAGATCGCGAGGGCCGCGGACTCGCCGGGCTTCAGAACCGACGCATAGAGATTGACGTCGGACCGGATCGGGATCGAGCCGTCCGCTCCGGACCCCGAGGCCACGAGAGCGAGGCGCCCGGCCTTCGCCGCGTCGTCGAATCGCTTCTGGCCGTAGCGGGGCGGCTGGTCGGCGGCGTCGGGCTCGATCCAGATCTGCACGAAGTGAACGGGCTCTGTCTGCGAGGCGTTGAACTCGCTGTGACGCACTCCCGTCCCGGCGCTCATGTACTGAACGTCTCCCGGCACGATCGTCGAACCGTTGCCCATGCTGTCGCGATGGGCCAGCGCGCCTTCCAGGACGTACGAAACGATCTCCATGTCCCGGTGTCCATGCGTGCCGAAGCCCTGGCCCGGAGCCACACGGTCCTCGTTCAAGACGCGCAGACCACGAAACCCCATGAATCGCGGATCGTGGTAGTCGGCGAAGGAAAAGGTGTGTCGCGTGTCGAGCCACCCGTGATCGAAGTGGCCGCGGTCGCCGGAGCGGCGAATCTGGATCATGGAACCTCCGACCGGAATATACGCGGGGCGAGCGACGCGCGATTCCGCCGGGTGCGCCGGGCACGCGCTCAGGGCTCGAGCCACCAGGGATCGTCGGGCGGAGGACTCGACGGTTCGACGAACTGACCTGGCCTCGGAACGGAAACCGCGATGCCGCGCTTCCCCGTCTCGACGGCGATGCGCCGGACCGGCTCGTTCCAGTCGTGGAATGCGAGGTTGAACGTGCCCCAGTGCACCGGGATGAGGAGCCCGCCTTGCAGATCCTGGTGCGCCCGAACCAGCTCCTCCGGGAAGATGTGGACCGCGGGCCATGCGGGGCTGTACGCGCCGGCGCTCATCAGGGTCGCGTCGAACGGGCCGTGGGCGTCCCCGATCGCGGCGAACCCGTCGAAGTCCCCGGTGTCGCCGCTGTAGAAGACGCGATGGCGGGGACCCATAATGACCCACGAGCCCCACAGCGTCCGGTTGCGGTCGGAGAGAGACCGTCCCGAGAAGTGGCGCGCGGGCGCGAGCGTGAGGGTCAGCTGCCCGACGCGCTCCGATTCTTTCCAGTCGAGCTCGTGGATGCGTTCCGCGGGAACGTCCCACTTCTCCAGGTGCGCGCCGACGCCGAGCGGGACATAGAACGCGGCGCCGCGGGCCGAGAGCCTGCGGATAGTCGCCAGGTCGAGGTGGTCATAGTGGTCGTGCGAGACGACGACCGCGTCGATCGGCGGCAACTCCTCGAGAGGAAGCGGCGGCGGGAAGAAACGCCGCGGGCCGACGAGCGCCGACGGCGAGACGCGCTCGCTCCAGACGGGGTCCGTCAACACGCGCGCCCCGTCGATCTCGACGAGCGCGGTCGCGTGGCCCAGCCACGTCACGCGGAGACCCGACGCCGGAGGATTCGCGAACGCGTTCCCCGAGAGCTCGACCACGGGAATCGGACGCGTCGGATAACGCACCTCCTTCCCCTTCACCTGCATGCGCACGGTCGACGGGAGGTCGCGCGCCGCGAGCGTGCGCGTCGGAACGGTGTTGTGGAAGCGGCCGCCCGCCCACTGCGGCGAGCGCTGCATCCTCTCCAGGCGGTCACCGGCCGGCCGACCCCCGAGCGATGTGAGCCAGTCCGTCGAACGAAATGTCACGAGCGCCGTTCCTCCGATCCCGGCGAGACCAGCCAGAGCGAGACGACCGCCGGCGCGGCGCCGGGCCGTACGTCCCGCGGCCGTTGGCATCAGGACGCTTTGCCGGGCGGCGACGCCGGTTCCGTCCGCGCGACGGTGATCTGACGCCGCTCCAGAAGCGTCCCCGTAGCGCGCGCGAGCTCGGTCGCCGCCTGCCGGTACGCGCTCAGCGCCTCGGTCAGCGTGACGCGAGCCACCGTCAGGTCGTTCTGGCGGGTCAGCACGAGGAAGTTGGTCGAGAGGCCGACGTTGAAGCGCTCCTGCTCGGCATAGAGCTGCGTCTCGGCCGCCGAGAGACCCGAGCGCGCGGCCTCGATCCGCTGGCGCGCGGCCTCGAGCGCCACGAGGGCATCCCGGACCTCGGACTCGACCTGCTGCCGGTTCGCCGTGATGTTGACGTTGGCCTGCTGGAGGCGCGACTCCGCGATCGCGAGATTGGCCTTCGCGGTGCGGTTCTGGATCGGGAAGGAGAAGGACAGCCCGACGGAGCCGTCGGGGAACTGGTTCTCGGAGATCGTGCCGTACGAGCGGCCGGTCCCGCCGAGCAGCGGCGGTGGCACGACGATCGGTCCGCCGTTGAAGTTCTCCGCGTCGGGATTGGGCGAGCCCGCGAGCCCCCGCCGCTGGTAACCGCCCACCAGATTCAGCTGCGGAAGCTTGTCGCTCCTGCGCGCCTCGACCTGGACGTCGGCGCGCTCGCGCAGGGCCTCGGCCTCGGCGATCTCGGGGCGTTTCGCGTACGCCTCGTCGAGCGACGCGGGCAGCGACGGCCCCTCCAGCAGCGGCATCTCGGGATCGTCCGAGGGGACGATGCGGTTGGCCCACAGCGGATCCGAGGGATCGCCGAGGATCAGGCGCTTCAACCGGTTCTCGGCACGGACCGCGATCTGCTTGGCGAGCGCCAGGTTTCCCAGACGCCGTTCGCGCTCGGCGGTCGGCTGCGCGATGTCGGTTTCGCCGAGCACTCCGGCCTCCACCCGGCTCTTGGTCTCCGAGAGCTGCTGCTCGGCCAGGGTCACCGACTCCTGGATCGACGCCACGTTGCGGCGCGCGCTGACGAGGTCCCAGTACACGGACTCGACCTCGGTGACGGTGTCGGAGATCGTGCGCTCCAGGCGCGCGTGCGACGCGCTGCGGTCGGCCGACGCGACGAGAATCCCTTCGCGCGCCGGGTCCATGAAGAGGTTGCGCAGCAGCGGCTGTATCAGGGAGATGCCGGCGCCCGTCTGGTACGAGGGCGAAAGGATCGTGAACACGCCGTTGGTCGTCGCTCGCCCCCAGTTCGTGAAGAGCGACACGGCGCCTCCCGTCGGGAGAAGCTGCGTGAAGGACGTCGAAAGGTCGAAGCTCTCGTTGTGCGGAGCGAGCTCGTCGTCCGGCGCGCCCGAGAAGGACGAATTCACCGGAAGCTGGAAGTTGCGGTACAGGGCGTCGGCGTTCCAAAGCAGGTCATAGGCGCCCCGAGCGCTCGTGACCGCCGATTCGGACTGCGAGTAAGTCTCCCGCTCGACCGCAAGCGTCGTGTTGCGCTCGAGGGCGCGCCGCCTCGCTTCGGAAAGCGTCAGAGGCGCTTCGGGCGGGGCCAGTTCGTCCGCCGCGCGGGCAGTCGGGCTCACCAGAAACGCAAAGACTAGGATACGGAACGTCCGTCGCATTACGACCTCGCTTTTTTGGGCGTATTCCCGCCACAGGCAGGGATTGCCCCGCCTGTCTATACGCCAGGGCCGTGAGTTTCGGTTCGAAAAAAAAGCGGGGCGGACCCACCGGAAGCCCGCCCCCCGAACGGCCTACGGACGGCTTACAGCGAGTTGAGGAACGCCACGAGCCAGGCCTTCTGGTAGCCGGGCAGCGCGGCGAACCGATCCCGCGCCTTCTGCGCCTGTCCGTCGTGCGCCAGGATTGCGTCGTTCAAGGTCGTCGCGCGCCCGTCGTGCAGGTACGTGGTGATTTTGCGCAGACCCCACAGCGGCGCGGTCCGCATCAGCTTGCCGGTCGCGTTGTTCTGCGCGATGCCGTCCCCGAGCGCGCCCATGTCGTGCAGGAGAAAGTCCGAGTAAGGGTGGAAGGTCACCTTGTTGAGCGCCGCGACGGGATTCGGTCCCGTGCGCAAGTCCGGCCGGTGGCAGCCCGCGCAGCCGATGGAGCGGAAGACCAGATCGCCGAACGTGGCCTGGGTGGTGATCGTTCCGCGGGGCGGAGGGGCGAGGAACGTCATGAAGTTCGCGAAGGCTTCGACGCCGCTGCCGTCGTCGTTCATGTCTTTCATCGGGTTGCAGGACAGCGAGTCGCAGTCCCCTCCGGGGCAGCTCTCGTCGGGGAACTCGGGGCTCGTGATCCCCATCTCGTTCACGTACGCGTCGCCCGAGAACTGGAAGAGCGTCGGGTTCTGGGCCTTCCAGCCGAACTTGCCGACCGCGTTCTTGCCGGTCGCGATCTTGGTCACGATCGAGACCTTGCCCTTGATGTGATCGGGATGGAACGACTCCTCGATCGCGATCGCAAAGAAAGTGGCGTCGGGCACGGCGTCCACCAGACCCAGTCCGAAGAGCGGCGTCGTGCGCCGCTGGGCGACGATCATGGCTTCGGCCGGCACGAGCTCGGCCAGGTAGTCGCAGGTCTCGTTCGCCCCGATGCCCTGCTTCTGGATGAGCGATCCGCCGAACTGCGAGAGCGGATCGAACTTTCCGTCGGCCCGGTCGTGCCGAAGCGCGTCTCGAGGATCGGGCTGCCGCCGCCGACGGCCGCGTCGAGATGACAGTTCGCGCAGGCGGTGTCGTTGAACACGGGACCGAGGCCTTCGGGCACGGTCTCGACCTCGGAGAACTCGTCCTTGCCTTCCTCGAACTGCTCGACCTGCTCCGCAGTCAAGCCGGCGAGCGGTTCGCCGAAATCCGGGGTTCCGCCGTTCCCGATCGGTGTCAGCGCGGCGCAGCCCACGACTACGAGAATGGCGATGGCGGTCCGAAACGAAGCACGCGAGCCCATAGGGCCCTCCTTTCGTTCGGCTCTCGACATGCGGCGGGCTGAGATCCAGTCCGGGATTCGGGAGTCTGGCGAAGAATCTAGAGGCGGACCGAGGCTCCGACAATTGACCCGTGGTTCAAAAGAGGATCAGGTCTCGCCGGCCGGGTGCGTGTCGTCCCGCCGACGGAAGGCGTCTTGCCCCGGCGTGCAAGGACGGTGGCCCCGGGGTCAGGTCGCGCCCCCTCGCCGGGAGGCCTGGATATAGGATGCGCGCGGAGGACGGCGCACCTGCGAATTCTGGGACCCAAGCTGCACAGGCTTCTCGACTTCGCCATCGTCGTGGTGCTTCTTCTGGCGCCGCTGGCGGTCGGGCTCGGGGGACTTCCCCTCGCCATCTGCGTCGTGCTCGCGGTCCTGCACCTCCTGATCACCCTCGCGACGTCGTTCCCCGGCGCGAGCGCGAAGCCGATTTCGCTGACCGTCCACGGGATCATCGAGCTCGCCGTGGCCATACTTCTCGTCGCCATGCCCTACATCGCCGGCTTCGGCCCGGGCTCGCCGGCCAAGCGTTTTTTCGTGACGATGGCGGCCGTGATCTTCGTGATCTGGCTGCTGACCGATTACCGCGGAACTGAGGCCTCGACGGCCTAGGAGAGACATGAGAAGAAAGACTCGCAAAGCCCTCGACGTGACCGCCCACCACGCTGCCCTCGCCCTTCAGATGCTGATCGAGGACGGCAAGATCGCCGCGCGCGACGTCGCGGCCGCGCTCAAGCGCCGCGAACAGATGGTGCGCGAGCTGCGCGCGAAGCTGGCCTCGCTCGGAGAAGAGACCGGAAAGCTCGGACGCGCGGCCCTCGGCGACGCGAAGACGCGCCGCCAGCGCCTGACCCAGGCGCAGAGAGTCGCCCGGCAGGCTCAGGGACGGTACATGGCCGCGATCCGCCGGCTCTCCAAGAGCGCGCGGGCGAAGGTCAAGGCCGTCCGCGCGGAGTCGGGAGTCGATGCCGCGATCCGAGCCGCCCGGAAAATGGCGCGGTGAGCCGCCGCACGACGCCGTTGCCGCCGGAACGGCGCCGCCGTTTGCGCAAGAAGAAGTTCAGGGCGACGAGCACGGCCACGAGGACCACGATCCCGAAGACGCCCAGCCACCGGAGGATCTCCTCCGCGTTTCTCGCGGCGAAATAGCCGACGAGAACCGAAGCCGAACCCCAGGTCACGCCGGCCGCGGAGCTCCAGAGCAGGAACCGGCGGTAGGGAAAGCGGGCGGCGCCGGCGACCGCGGGCATGACACTGCGCACGAACGCGGTGTAGCGGGCCATCACGATCGCCGGTCCGCCGCGGCGCCCGAGCCAGGCCTTGGCGCGCCTCCATCGCGCCGCGGTGAGCCGGCGCGACAATGTCGTCCGATAGCGACGGCCCGCGAAGTAGCCCAGGGAATCGCCCAGAATCGAGCCCGCGATCGCGGCCAGGATCACGGGAAACAGGCCCACGTCGGCGCGTGAGGCCAGGATGCCGGCGGCCACGACGGCCAGCTCGCCAGGCAAGAACAACCCCAGGACCAGCGCGGTTTCGGCGGCGGGAATCAGGAAGGCGAACGCGACCGCCGCCCAGGGCGGAACCGAGTGCATCAGGTGAAGCAGCGTGTCCAGCATCGCGGCAGAATCCGCGATCGAAAAGTGCAGTATTTGTGCCATGGAACGCCGGGAATTGGTCGGCGCGGCGTCCGCCCTTCCGCCTGTCTATTTACTGGCTGGGTCCGAAGCGCCGGCTCGCGGGCGGGTCGAGGACCGAGGGGCAGACTCCGCCTCCGGCAGCGGAAGCGTCACGGTGAAGACGACCTCGCCCGGAGGAGTCTGGACGTCGATGGCGCCCCCGTGCGAGCGAACGATCTCGCGCGTGATGTAGAGGCCGAGCCCCAGACCGCGAGCGCCGCGCTTTGAGTCGGTTCCACGACGGAACGGCTCGAAGAGAATCATGCGCTCGTTCTCGGGGATGCCTTCTCCGCGGTTGCGTACGGCGACGCGGGCGGAGCCGTTGGCACGCGACATCGTGATGGTCACCGGTTCTTCCGGCGACCCGTAGTCGATCGCGTTGACGATCAGATTCGAGAACACCTGGGAAAGGCGGTCGGGATCCCAGTCGCCGGGGAACTCACCATCGGCCGACAGCCGGAGGCGATTCGGATACTGGGCTCCGAGCTCCTCGACGATCGCATTGCAGATCGCGCCCAGGTCGCCCTCGGTCTTCTCGAGCGGGATTCCGCCCCCGAGCCGCGCGCGCGTGAAATCGAGCAGCTGCCCGATCATCCGCGTCATGCGCTCGGTGCTCGAGGTCATGCGGTCGACGACGTGCTGGACGCCCTCCGGCGCGTGGCGACGCAGGAAAAAGAGCGACGCCGTGATCGAGTTGAGCGGATTGCGCAGGTCGTGGCCCAGCGTGCCCATCAGGAGCTCGCGCGTGCGCTGCCGCTCGCGCTCCATTTCCCTCCAGGCCGTCAGGTCCCGTGCAATCTTCGACGCCGCGACGATGCGGCCGGCCTCGTCGCGCACCGGGGAAACGGTCAGGGCCACCTCGACGAGCGTTCCGTCCTTGCGCCGCCGCATGGTCTCGTAGTGCTGGACCCGCTCGCCGCGCGCGATGCGCTCGATGACGGCGCGGTAGTCCTCCGCCCGGTCCGGAGGCATCAGCAGCTCGATCGACCGGCCCACGACCTCCTCGGCGCGGTAGCCGAAGAGCCTCTCCGCCGCCGCGTTCCACGAAAGGATGCGGCCGGTGAGGTCCTTGGAGATGATGGGATCCTCGCTCGAGGCGACGATCGCGGCCAGATACCGGCGCGCCTCGTCGGCGTCCCGGCGACCGGTGACGTTGGTCGCGAGCCCGGTCACGCGGACGACGCGCCGGTGCGAGAGGGCCGGATGTCCCTGTCCGTGGATCCGCTCGACGCGCCCGTCGGGGCCCGGAACGCGGTAGTCGACGTCGAAGTCCGTGCCCTCGCGCCCCGCACGATCGATGGCCTCCTTCAACACCGGCGCGTCTTCCGGATGGATCCGATCCAGAAAGGACTGAAGGCTCGAGCCGAAGGATCCGGGGGGCAGCCCGTGGATTGCTTCGAGGTTCTCGGACCAGCGCACGCGGCCGGACGAAACGTCCCAGCTCCAGTAACCCATCTTCGCCGCGCGAAGCGCCTGGTCGAGCATCTCCTTCCCGGCCTCGGATTCGCCGCGGGCCCGGCGCGCGACCTCGGCCGCGAAGATCAGAAATGCGCCGAGCGCGACAAACACGCCCATCGAGAACGCCTGGTCACCATTGGGAATGGTGAGCTTGAAGAGAGGCTCGAGAAACAGATCGGCTCCGACGGTCGAGAGGACCAGAGCCAGTATCCCCGCCCACACGCCCCAGAACCAGGCCGCCCCGAGAATCACGGGAAGAAAGAACAGGAACGGAGATCGCGATCCGAACCACGGGTGCACCAGAAAGCGAAGGCCGGTCGCGACCAGAACGAGAGCGACGACCTCGGCGGCGCGCGCTCCGGGATGCCGGAAGATTCTCCACGACCTCGTCGTGGCCTGCGGCGGATTCATCGGCTGTAACGTCTCACGACCTCTAGCAGATGCCGGTAATTCACGGGCTTGGTGAAGAAGCCCGCATCGTTGCGGCGCACGGGCATTGGGTCGATGGCCGCCGCCGCCGTCACGATGGCGATCGGGATCGAGGCGAGCTCTTCGTCATCGGCGATCCGCCGACAGAGTTCCCACCCGTCCATGACCGGCATCATGAGGTCGACGATGATCAGGCCGGGGAACCGGCCGCCCTGGAGCAGCTCGAGCGCTTCCCGCCCGTTGCGCGCCTTGCAGACCGAGACGCCTTCACCATCCAGCAGCTCGGCGACGGCCTCCAGAGTCGCCTCGTCGTCCTCGACGACGAGGACGCGGCAATCGGGCGCGGTCCTGTCTTCGTTCTTGCGGCGCGCGGAGCCGGATCGCCGTGCCGAATGTCTGGCCTCGCGAAGGGAAACTGTTCGAATCGGGTCTGGGGCGATTCCATGAAATCTCCTTGCTAGGTCCGGGCGGACGCGACGCTGTCGTCGAGCCACGAAAGCGCTCGGACCAGATCGTCGATCAGGGCGCGGACGGAAGCCGGATCATCGAGGACGAGCGTGAGCCCTGACGCTTTGCACTCCAGCACCAGTGCACGGCCCATGCCGTCGCCGCGCGGATGTTCGATCCGATCGACCAGAAGCTCAGGACAGGAACCGTTCATGCTTCCTCCCATCAGGCATCAGCGCTTCGCCGCCGGCGGAGCGGGCCAAGTCGGGCGCGCCAGCTCGAGCCGCCAGAGCGGACCGCCGTCGTACAGGGGACCTTCCATCTTGACGAACGCCGGCGCCTCCCCCTGCATGATCCAGACGTGAGTGTCGGGCGGCTGTTTGCCGATGAGCGGCGCGACGAGCCCCGCGATCCCTCCGATCTCAACCTTCACGAGGTAGTGAGTCGCCTTGCGGCCCGTGGAACCGAGCGTAAACGGGTCCTCGCCGGCAGGGGCGATCACCAGTTTGACGAGGCGCGGTTTGGGAGTAGCGGCGATCAGCGACACCGTCGAGCGGGCCGTCTCGGGACGGACGTTCTTGAGCAGCGCGAGGAGCATTCCGTTGGCCAGATCCGCAGGCATCTCGAGCCGGTCGGTGACGACCTTCTCCTTGCCATCGTCGGTGAAGCGGACACGGACCTCGCCGCTCTGGGCGTCGACGAGAACGTCCAGGGGCCGCGGGAAGCTCGGCCCCTTCTGCACGAGGTGGTCCCGTACGACGCGAAACTGGCTCTTCTGCGTGAAGACGACCGTCTCGTCGTGGAGAGACCCGTCGCGAAACTGCAGGAGAAGTCGCGTCGTCACCCGATCTCCGGACGCCGTCTGGATCAGGTCTCCGTCCGCGAGCGCTTTCCCGTCCAGGGATGACAGCAGCAGAAAGCCGTGAGCCACGCCTTCCGCGAAGCGCACCGGCACCGCGTCCGCCGAAAGTGTACGCGGCGAAGACAAAACAGCCCATGTGATCAGAGCCGCCGCAAGACGGCCTGGATCCGCGCCCGACGTGGATTTCCGCCCCGGCACTAGTGGGACGCGGGTTTGACGGACCGAAGGTTACCCTTCAGTTTCTTGGAGAAGATTCGCCCGTCGATCACGTACTCGAGCCGGATCTCGGTTGCCTCGAGCGTGCAGGGCCGGCACAGGGGTCCCTGATCGGAGTGTTCGTGCGGTATCACGGGCTTTCCACAACGCGCGCAAATCTCCCTCTTGGCGGTCGGCTCTTGCTCGTCGGACTGGACGGCGGCGATCATCGGGTCCTCCTTTGTTCGGACTGGGATGTGCAATCCTACTGCCAGAGCGTGATTTTCCGCACAAAAAGACGGAGGCGCGGGACAGCCGCCGGCGAGCGGGCAAGCTGAAGTGATTGCAGCGCAAGACGATGGCTTCGGAAGCGCCGGTTACCCGGCGCCGCCGTCGGTCCCGGGGACGTGGACGCCCGGCCGACTTGACTCGGACCTTGACAAGGGAAAAGTATTTCGCCAGGTAACGAGCAGGGGCCTCGCCAGTCGGCAGACCATCTCGGGAAAGGTTTCGCGTGGACGTCCCGGTTGTCGGCGCCGTCCGGAAGGAAAAGGACGAGATCGCGCCCGACGCGATGGCAGCGGCCCACGCACGGATCCTGCGCATCTGCATCTTCGCCGGCCTTCCTCCCATCGACGCCGAGGACATCGCTCAGGACATCTGGCTCTGGCTGATCAAGACCGGACGCTGGGAGGAGGCGCGCAGCCTGTCCTGGCTCGGAGGCGTGGCGGCGAACTTCGTGCGCCGACACTGGCGGGCCCGCACCCGGCGGGACTCGCGCGAGAGCCAGGCCGCGATCGCGAATTCCGTGCGCCGGTCCGACGGAGCGATCGATCTCGACACGAAGCTGTCGCTCGACGAGATGGAGCGGGCGCTGCCCGCGGTGGAGTCCGAGCTGCTCCGGCTGGTGCGCAAGGGGGCGACGTTCGCCGAAGCGGCGCGAGGCCTCGGAATCCCGCGCGGCAGCCAGGACTACTTCCGCAAGCGTCTGCATGCGCACCTGTCGCTCGGCCTCACACGCGCCCACGCTGCGCCCGCTACGGACGAGATCCTCCGCGACGCGGGCTGATCCGTCTCGATCGCGCTACCAGGGGTGCTCGAAGCTCAGATAGAGGAGAAGTGAGGGCGAGACGCGGCCGTCGCGAAAGAAGATCGGCGTGGACGCGCCGGCGACGATCTGAAGACCGCTTGCGAAGTTCCAGGCGTATCGGCCGCCGGGGTTGACGGTGAAGACCGTGGTGGAGTCGCGGATCCCCTGTCCGGTCACCGTCTGAACCCTCTGCCACAACATTTCACACATCACGTTGAAGGTCGGCCGCGTCAGCCAGATCATGCTCCCGCCGACGAGCGGCACGAGGAGATCCGCCTTGTCGCCCTCGGGATCCTTGGCTCGCGGGATCCAGGTCAGCCCCACGTTGCCGTGCGTGACGAAATGCGAGCCGAGCCGGATGCTGATCGGGATCAGGGTCTGCAATCCGACGGCGCCGCTGCCGAGCTCGCGCCGGAAGGACCCGCTGGGCACGAGCAGCGACAGCCGAGGCGCCATCGCGACGTCGGCTTCGCCGTCGCCGATGAGTTGATAGCGGTAGTTGAGAGCGAGATCGCCCAGCCCCGACGTCTTCTCTCCATCCTCCCGCTGCACGCGCGCCGCCTGCAGCGTGTAGGAGAACTGGTTCTTGATCCCGCAGACTGGCCATTCCTGCGTGAAGCTGTACGTCCAGGATCCCGTGCGCCAGTTCCAGATGAACTGCTGGATCTCCTGGATGATGCCGGGATCCTGGTTGTAGGCCTCCTCGATCAGGAAGCTGTTGTCTTCGATGCCGGGCTGCGAGGGCTGGGCGTCGCCGGCCTGGGCCGGGACCACGGCCGGAACCCAGGCGAGAACCGCCGCGACGACGAGCCCTCGCACGCGCGGAAGGATATCCGCGCCGGAATCGAAGTCGAGCTCTTTAGCGCCCGAGCGCCGTCTTGATCTTCGCCAGGTGGTGCCAGGCGTGGCGCATCGCGTGATCCTCGATCACGAACTGCGCGGTGACCGGAGCGCCGTACGACAGCCCGAAGGCCGCCGCCGTGTCCAGCTCGGAATCCGTGAGGGCGCGGATCGCCGCGGCCGCCTCCCGGCTGTTCTTGCGCAGGAGCTCGAGCGCGGCCGCCTTGGTGACCCCCGCCTGCTCCTTCGCATGATTGGCGTTGATGTCGGCGACGGCCGCCCAGGAGATGTCCATCAGGGCCTTGCCGCTCGCGATCGTTTGCGCAGCGCCGACTTCGATCGGGTACATCGTGGCCACGTGATGCACGATGACGCCGACCGGACGGCGGTCCGTCGCGCTCGACGGCGTCGCCCACTCGGATGCCGACAGCCCTTCGGCAAACTTCGCCAGCAAGCCGGCTCCTTCCTCGATGCGGTCCGCCAGCAAACCGGCGCGGCGGCTGGCTTTGGGCGATGCCTGGGGAGTGGTGACGGCGGCGTGTTCCTTCGACATTCTCAAACCTCCACGGCGAAAATAACCCACAGTCGGTGTCGGGATGCGCGCAAGCGGCCATTTCCTTCGCGGCTTTCCGTCGATGAACGCGGTCTCGCCGGCAAGTCCTTGAGGGCCATCAGGAACGGTGGGAAGCCTCTCACACGCGCAACTTAAACGGCACGTAAACCGGAGCCGAGTATTTCACAGCGGCGGTCAGGTAGAGTGCCTCGCGAGGGAACGATGGGCGTCTCCGCGCCGTGTCGCTCCCGGCCCATCGCCGGAGCGCTCCTGGCGGGAACGACGCGAAGGAGATCAACATGTCGCGAGAATCGCAAAGGTTCGCCGGGATCCTGCTCGTCGTCCTTCCCAGCGTGATGTACGGAGGTGCGTCGCTCCTCGGCTTCCTGACAGGGAACTCGCCGGGTTACGTGGACAACCCACTGCGCCACGACCTCTGGCGGGCCGGGCACGCGCATGCCGGTGTGTACCTGGTTCTTTCTCTCGTCATGCTGCGGTACGTCGACGAGGCGCTCCTGTCCCCCTCCTGGAAGTGGTTGGCCCGAGTCGGAGCGCCGATCGCCGCGATCCTGATTCCAGCCGCTTTTTTCCTGTCGGTGGCTTCTCCGACGGCGACGCGGCCCAATGGCTTGCTCAATCTCGCGTACGTCGGCGCCGCATTCCTCGCGGCCGCCGTGCTGACCCTCGGCGTCGGTCTGATCCGCGCGGCACGGCTCCCGAAGTAAAGGCCCGGTCGAGACCGACCTCGACTCGCGGATCAGGTCCGTTTGCTACATCGAACGCGGCGGCTCCGGCCTCATATACTGGTTGGATGCGGCCTGATATTGCCTCTGCACCTGGCTGCCGGGACGGGCTGGCCGAGAACCCGCTGACGTGATGTCCAAGACTCCCGGAGAGGCTCGGCCCGCGAAGATCGGACTCGCGCTGCGCGGGCTGCGACAGATTCTTCTGCCCAGGCCCGGCGAGAAGGAGTCGATGGACGCCGCGGGCTCGGCGTCGCTGGCAGTCTTCGGGCCGGCGCCGCAAACCGCGACGAGCAAGCGGGGTCGCAACCTCGCGACTTTTCTGAAGCAGGCCGAGCTGTTCGAGGAGCTCAGCGACGCCGATGTGAAGCGGCTCGCCCAGATCGCCCACGAGCGTAGTTACCGCGACGGTGAATACATCTTCGAGCAGGGGCGGCCGGGTGTGGCGCTCTTCATCGTGCGGAGCGGACTCGTCGAGATCCTGAGACGCAAAGAAAACGGCGAAGAGCTTCCTCTTGCGGTGCTCGAGCCGCCGGCGTCCTTCGAGGAGCTCGCGGCCATGGGTTGCGACGTGATCCGCTGGAGCTCGGCCCGGGCCCGAGGGCCGGTGACGGTCGTGGCGCTGGGCCGGCAGGATCTCGACGTCCTGTCCCGCCACATGCCGTTGCTCGCGAACAAGCTTCTGAGGAAGCTCGCCGAGATCACCGCCCGGCGGCTCCAGCTCCTCGTGGAGACACAGTTCCTGGCTCAACGCGAACAGGAACCCAGGGATGGCGCCGAGAAGTAGCCCTCCCACCACGGTCGAAGTCGTCCTCAAGTCGCTCGGAGCAGTCGCGGGTGCGGTTCTCGTGGCGTACCTCCTTTGGGGTATTCGGAGCCTCATCCTCCCGGTGGCAGTCGGCGGCCTGCTGGCCTACATCTGCAGCCCTCTCGTCCTCGGCCTCGATCGCTACCGGGTGCCGCGGGGTCTGGCGATCGGCTTGCTGCTGCTGGCGTTCGGGTCGGTCGCTCTCCTGATGGCGAACCTCGTTCGGGCCGGCATTCCGACGGAGATCCGCGCCCTCGACTTCAAGACGCGCGCGCTTCACAAGGTCAACGCGCGCTACACGAGCCTGATGGGTCTCGACGCCTCGCCGAGAGGGAACCGTCTCTACCGGCTCGTCCGTGACGACGTGGAGCCGGCGATGGATCGCGTCAGCGGGCTCCTCGCCATGACCCCGGATGAACGCAGTCGATTTCTCGAAGCGCACACACCTCGGACGGATCGGCCCGAGGACGCCGCCTTGCTCGACTACGACCGCGAAAATCTCCAGACGCTCGAGCGGCGCGGGCTGTCCCCGGGCGACGCCGGCATCCCGGGGGGCGCCGCCCGGTCGGGTGTCTCCGAGCCGCGTCGGCCGGGAAAGACGCCGCTCGGGTCGCTGGCGGCAATACTTTCGACGTGGATCATCGCGCCGACCGTCTTCCTCTTTCTCCTGCGCGACACGGGGGAGATCAAGCGGGCCTTCCTCTCGCTGGTTCCCAACCGGCTCTTCGAGCCGACGCTGGCGGTCCTGGCGGACCTCGATGGCGCCCTCGGAAGCTACCTGCGCGGCGTCTTTCTCGAATGCTCTCTTCTGGGCCTCGCGGTGGCGTTCCTATTCGCGGTCGTCGGCATTCCCATCCCGTGGGCTCTCGCGCTCGGATTCTTGGCTGGCGCTACGAACGTGATTCCCTACGTCGGCTCCGCGGTCGCCCTTTTGGCGGGACTCTCGTACACGCTACTGGCGGACATCCATCCGATTCTGCCGATGGTCAACGCGGACAACGTCGCGGTCTGGCTTGTCGTGGGCGTCCTGTTGATTGAGCTTCTCAAGAACGTCGTTTTCGAGCCGCTCGTGCTCGGTGACGCCACTGCGCTCCACCCGCTCGTCGTGGTGATCGGGGTCCTCGGCGGCGGGATCCTGTTTGGCCTCCCGGGCCTGCTGCTCGCGGTCCCGACCATCACGATCGTCAAAGCCTTCGTCACGAGCGCTTCGACCCAGCTCAAGGCGTACGGCCTGGTTTGAGGCCGGGGCTCGAATGGACGCCCGACAAAGCGGGGATCAGTCGATCTCGTCTCCCTCGATCGAGTAGCTCTGGCTCTCCCTGGGCCGGCGCCACGTCGCGTCGTACTTCACCTGCACCGTCGTGAGATCGAGACGGGCCACCTCGACGGTCTGACCGGAGAGCTCGATGACTCGGCCCAAGCTCTTCATATGCTCCACGATTTCGTTCGGGGAAATTTTCTTCGCGCGCACGAGAAATCCCCAGAGAGCCCCCGACTTGTCGGTGGCTTCCACCAGCCAAGTTCGCAAAATCTTGCTGCCTCCCGTGGGTTCATTTTTTTTCTCCGAGACATTCAAGACCTTCTCACACCAATGTTCAGGAAAGGAGTCTTGTGCTCAAGGCCGTTTTGTGGTTCGAGGCGACGCCGGTCGACTCAGTCCTGAAATTTCGCTTCACGTTCAGCCGGACTTCATCCACGGGCTCTACGGTCTCGCCCGGAGGCCAACCATGACCCAAGGACACGCGAGGACGTGGCCCCTGAAATGTCCCGAGTGCGGCGACCGCGTCCGGATCGACATGCCCGCCGACGTCGTGAATGGGCTGACCGGGACGGCGAAGTGTCATCGTCGCCACACGCTCCGCTTTCGATACGAGGTCGTCACGGTGACGCTGGTTGAGTTGCTCGAATCCGACAAGGTGGCCTAGATGCCCGACACGCGATACGTCCTGATTCGGTGCCCCTGGTGCTTCACCAGGACGTTCGTGACGGGAGACGTCCCACGACCTTCCCGCTGCCCGGAGTGCGACCGAGAGTTTGACCTGACCCGGCGGAACGAGAAATCCACGACCGCATGGGTCCACCCCTCACCACCGAAGACCGGACCGACTCGACCGAACTAGTTCGGGGCCCACCTCCGTCTTTCACGAAGCACGCCCGAAACGTTTACGGGAGATCCATCGCGTCGTAATACCGGCGCCTTACTTTCCGTCGGCCAACGCGCCGTTGCGCGTGGCTCACCAATTCAAGGAGGGAATCATGCACAAGGTTTTCCGCGCCGCCGCCTTCTCGACCGCAATCGCCGTGTACTCCGCCCTCGTCCCCGTCGCCACCGCCGAGGACGGGGGTTCCAAAAAGAACGCAGTTCAACTCGGGCCGCGTCCGTTCTACCTCGTGGAGGGGATGGACCCGAGTCCGTTGAAGGACAAGCTGATGCGGTGCGAAGACGGCCCGTTCCGCCGCACCGACTTCTCGATCGGGCACCGCGGCGCGGCGCTGCAGTTCCCGGAGCACACCAAAGAGGCGTACCAGGCGGGCGCGCGGATGGGCGCCGGCATCGTCGAATGCGATGTGACCTTCACCAAGGGTGGCGACCTCGTGTGCCGGCACGCCGAGAACGACCTGCACACGACGACGAACATCCTGCAGACGCCTCTGGCCTCGAAGTGCATCAAGCCCTTCACGCCGGCGACGCTCGATGCCGGAGGAAGCGTGGTGACCCCTGCCACCGCCGAATGCCGCACGTCCGCGTTGAGCCTCGACGAGTTCAAGAGCCTGCGCGGCAAAATGGACGGGTTCAACCCGGCCGCACAAACGGTCGACGAGTTCGTAGACGGTACCCCGTCCTTCCGCACCGATCTCTACACGGGACGGGGCACGCTGATGACGCTCCGCGAGAGCATCCGACTGAACGAGGAAAACGGTGTGAAGCACACCCCGGAGCTGAAGGCCGGAGATCCGGCCTCGATCGCGGCCATCTTCGGCGGCCAGCCGCAGTATGCGCAGGCGTTTGCGGACGTGCTGGAGGACGAGGGCGTCAAACCCAATGACGCTTTCCCGCAGTCCTTCAACGTGAACGACATACTCTACTGGGTCCAGAACACGAAGTACGGCAAACAGGCGGTCTTTCTGGTCGACTACGACGACGCCGCGAACAACATCCTCCTCTTCAACACCACGGGCCAGCAGCTGGTGGACCCCGCGGCCCAGCTGGCGTTCTTCCAGGAGCTCAAGCAGGACGGAGTGCGGATCGTCGCCCCGGCGATGCCGGCACTGCTCGCGGTCGATGGCAGCGGTCACATCGTCCCCTCGCAGCTGGCGGCGGATCTCAAGGGCATGGGCTTCGAGATCATCACGTGGACCTTCGAGCGCGCCGATCTGCGCCAGGGCGCGTCGCAGGCCGGCTTCTACTTCGACTTCGACCCGAACGGCGTGGCGATCAAGAAGGACAGCGACATGTACAAGGCCCTCGACGTCCTGGCGCGCCAAGTCGGGATTCTGGGAATCTTCTCCGACTGGCCCGCGACCGTCACCTACTACGCCAACTGCATGAACCTGAAGTAGCGACGCCCCGGCGGCCCACTGTCAGTGGAACCCCGCGGAGATCCCGCGGGGTTCCGTGTTCAAGGCCGTAAGGTCCGCCGTCCGGCACGATTGCTCCGGGGGAACCACGGCTGAAACATCGGTCGGGGATGGAGCCGCTGAAATTGGTGAAACGCTGCGGGAGTTAGAGGAACACATGAAGAGAACGACGATTCTCAGTAGTGCATTTCTGCTCCTGGCGTGCCCGGCCATTGCCCAGACGAAGGCCGAGCAGGACACGCGCGAGGCCAACCCCTCCACGCCGGTGCCGTCCGGTAAGCCCCCGGCCGAAATGGCGCTTCTCTACCCCAGGATTGGACGTTGGGAAGCCACGATCCGCACCGTATCAGGAGAAGGACTGGCCAATGGTGGGATCGACAAAGGCATGATGACCACCAGGAAAGGTCCTGGAGGTTTCTCCATCGTTCAAGATTTCCGCTCGACCGGGGTCAGTGGTGACCTGCAGGGCGAAAGTTACACCTGGTGGGACCAAGCCAAGAGGGCGTACCTGAGCGTGTGGTGCGACAACATGCAGGGTTGCACCGAGTTCGCCACCGTCGTCAACGGAAATAGCTGGACCGTGGAATTGGACAGCGACGTCAATGGTAGGAGGGTCCACACGACGATACACGCAACCATGAGCGATGACCACAACACCATCCAGGAAGAATTCCTGAACTCCTACGATGGCGGTCCGGCGAAGAGGGAGACGATTAGCATCTATAAACGCGTCAAACCGAAGCATTAGCAGGCGCATGCGCGCGTTCGGGCATTCGGCTGCGGAAGTCGCTGACCGGATTGGCTCCTCAGGTAGGACTCGAACCTACAACCCTCCGGTTAACAGCCGGATGCTCTGCCATTGAGCTACTGAGGAGCAGCAGAGGACGGGAGAGGATAGAGGACGCGGCCGGGGGTGTCAACGAGGCCTCCGACTCACTCCTTCGGCTGCCAGGACGCCCACGCGACCTTCCAGGTCTTGCCGTCCGAGGTCAGGCGCAGGTCGAAGTCGTACTTCGCGGAGGAGGGGACGAGACCGTCGAGGCCCCCGATCTTGACGGGCTGGCCGGAGAGATCGGCGCTCAATCGCACGCGCGCGGCGTTCTCGCCCTTCTCGACCTGCATGTCGTGGATCGTGACGTTGAGGATCTCGTAGGCGGCGAAGATCCGGCGCACGAGCGCCTCGGCCTCGGCGCGGCCCGAGCCGTCCGCGGCCTGGAAGTCGGCCGCGACGTTCTCGAAGAGCCGCCCGACATCCCGGGCGTTGGCGGCCTTGACCATCCGATCCAGGGTGTCCTTGACCGGGTCTCCCTTCTTCGCGCAGGCGAAGCAAACGACCAGCGCGCAGGCCACGGCCCCGAGGACGCGTGCTCTCTGTCTCATGGTCTTGATTGTGCCATCACCGACTTCCGGCTTGACCGGGTGCGCTGCGGTCCTTAGGCTAGCGTCACCTCGAACCGCCGTCAGGAGGAAAGTCGATGCGCTTCTCCCGATTTCTAATCGCTCTGCTCGCCGCCTCGATCCCTTCCGCCGTGTTCGCCCAGGGCTTCAGCCAGAGCTTCAACCTTCGCGACATGCTGACGGACTTTCTGCGGGAAGGCATCACGCTGGCGCCGCCGCCGGAGGGCTTCCCGAGCCATGAGGCACATTTCATCGGCGACCAGTCCCCGCAGTTTCTGGCCCTCCAGGACTTTTCCAGCCAGATCGCCTACCAGCTCTCTTCGTTCCCGCTGGCGTCCTCCGCAGGCGGCTTCGCGTACCGGTTCGATCCCTCACTCGGCGTCTTCACGCGCGTGACCGACAGCTTCGGTCCGATCTATACCGAGCGGGTGGACACGATCGGCAAGGGCCGATTCAACCTCGGCTTGAACTACAGCCACTTCACCTTCGACAAGATCAACGGACTGAGGCTCCGGGACGGAGACCTCCGGCTCGTCTTCACGCACGAGGACACCAACCACAACGGGAGCAATCTGTCGCTCTTCTTCGAGGGCGACGTGATCACGGCGCAACTCCTCCTGGACATCAAGACCGACATCACGGCGTTCGTGCTGGCCTACGGTGTCACCGACAACATCGACGTCGGCGTCGCGATCCCGATCGTGAAGGTCCAGATGAACGCCATCGTCAACGCCTCGATCGACCGGCTGGCAACCGGCACGATCGCGCCTGGAATCCACCGCTTCCAGAACGGACAAAGCACCGAGACCTTCCGCCAGAGCGGCAGCGCGACGGGCCTCGGCGACATCGTCCTGCGCACGAAGTGGCGTTTTCTGGAAGGCCCGAAGGCCGGTGTGGCCCTCGCCGTGGACGCGCGGGTCCCGACCGGCGAGGAGCAGGACCTGCTGGGAACGGGAGCGACGGAGCTGAAGGCCTACATCGTGAGCTCGGCGCATCTGGGAACGTTCAATCCGCACTTGAACGTCGGCTACAGCTGGGCGATCGAGTCCCACAATTCCCCGAACGTTCCGGACGAATTCGCCTACGCCGCGGGCTTCGACTGGGTGATCTCTCCCCGCTTCACGTTCATCGTGGACTGCCTCGGGCGGACGCTGCGGAACACGGGCAGCGTCGACGTCGTGGACACCCTGTTCACGGCCAATGCGAGCTCGGATCCCGCCAACCCCGACATCGTGCACGCCACGCTGCCCCGCCTCGTCACGCGCCAGGCCAACATCACGCAGGTGAGCGGGTCGGTGGGCTTGAAGATCAACCCGTTTGCGAACTTCCTGCTGACCCTGAACGGACTCTTCCCGCTCAACAACCAGGGTCTGCAGGACGGCTTCACGCCGCTGGTCGGGATCGACTACAGCTTCTAGGCCGTAACCCGTCAGCGGATCGAGGTGATCACCCAGCCGTCGCCGCGCCTCTCCATGTGGAGAGTGCGGGCGCCGTCGATCCGCTGCTCGCTGCCGGCCCGCGGCACCGCGACGCGCTTCTCGTAGCCGCGGACCTCGGCGCTCGCGCCCTTCGGATCGATCTCGATCGAACGGATCTCGAACTCGACGCTCTGCTTCACGAAGTCGCGGAACGCGGACTCGATCCGGCTACGGTCGACCGTCGGGAACACGCTCGCGTAGAGACCCGCGTCGAGCGTGTTCTGGGCGGTCTCGTAGCGATGGACGACCTCTCGGATCCGGTCCTGCTCGGTGGGCACCGGCCGGACCGTCGGAACCGGGACGGCTACCGCGGGCTTCGGCGGCTCGGTCGGAGGCACCGCGACCCTGGGCACCTCGGCCGCGCGGGTCGCGGCGGGAGCGAACGTCGGAGGGAGAACCATCGCGACCGACGTTCCTCGTGTCGGCGAGGGTGGCGGAGGAGCCACCGCCGGAGGCCGGGCCGTGGGGCGCCGGATCGCGGTCGGCTCCGGCGTCGGCGGGACCGTGGGCTCTGCCGTCGGCGCGGCCGTGAGC
>JBKOZO010000161.1:0-29535 GCA_046725935.1 Acidobacteriota bacterium
CCGCGCCTCGCTTCGCTCGGCACGTCCGCGGCGGCGTCTTTGTGCGGGGGCTGTGCCCCCGTGCCCCCATGGTCGCCGGTTCGATCAGTTCGAGTGAGAACTCAGGCGCGAGCCGTCTTCGAGATTTGCCGCGTGGCCGGATGGTCGGGGCGGCCGGGATCGAACCGGCGACCATCTGCTCCCAAAGCAGATACGCTACCGCTGCGCTACGCCCCGAGTGGGGCGATTATCCCACGCGAAAGCGGCTCCTTTGGATGAGTCGGCGTCGGCTGCGCGGGCATGAATTCCCCGCGAGCCCTATCGCCTCCGTCGTGCGACTGAGAGAGAGAAGACATCCGTCAAGAAGCAGGAGGCACACGAATGCGCATGCGTAGGAACGTCAAGAACCTGAGCACCAATGACAAGGAGAAGTTCGTCAGCGCCGTCCTGGCGCTGAAGTCCAAGCCGAGCGTGCTCCATCCCGGCGACCCGACGCGAAGCCGATACGACGACTACCCCGAGGTTCACATGAACGCGATGATGGCTGACCCAGGGTGGGCTCACCGTCGCCCGGCGTTCTTCCCGTGGCATCGCGTCATGCTCCTCGCGTTCGAGAATGACCTCGTTTCGGTCGATCCGTCCGTCACCATTCCTTATTGGGACTGGTCGGACGCGGCGTCGGACCCGCTGAAACCGGGATTCCTCGGGGGCGATGGCGATCCTGCGGATTCCGACAAGGTCAAGACCGGACCCTTCGCGCACGACGGCCCGAACGCCTGGACCATCGTCGTCACGGACAACCCGGGCGATCCCGATTTCCTGCAGCGCTCATTTGGTACGGACCCGACGGCGCCGGCGCTTCCGACCTGGTCGGACGTCTTCACCGCTTTGAACATCGACCACTACGAGAGCTTCCCGTGGGAGTTCGGCTCATCCGGCGTCCGGTACAACGTGGAATCCAGCCTGCACAACCTGGTTCACCGCTACATCGCGGGGACGATGGGCGGGATGACGTCGCCCAACGATCCGGTCTTCTGGTTGCACCACTGCAACATCGACCGCTTGTGGGCCGTGTGGCAGCGCATGCACCCCGGAGCATCGCCCTACCAACCCGCGACCGGAGCGGCGCTGGGTCACAACCTGATGGATGCGATGATTTTCAACGACGGTCCTCCGGCACCGTGGCCCGGGACGTTTACGCCTTCGAGCGTCATCGATCACCACGCGCTTGGATACCAGTACGACGACGAGCTCTTGTTTCCGAAGGCCAAGCTTCCGCTGGCCTACGTGCGCATCCTCTTCGGGGTCATCAACGATGCGCCCGGAGTGGTGATTGGACCGGACGGCAAACCTCACCCGGTGCCCGGTCCCGAGCCGTGGATGCGTCTCTCCCGCGCCGACCGCAACGACCTGGCCGCGCTGGCGATTCACCAGGCTGCCGGGGCGATGCCCGACAGGAAGGCCGCCGCGCAGATTCAGAAGTTGGCAGCCAGAGTCCTCTCCCGTGAAGGCGGGAGGCTTCTCGGCCAGAAGGGAGGGAAGATCGCGGCCCGGTAGCCGGGCGCTTGCTACCGTCCCGCGATCCGCTTCGCGGTGAAATCCGAGGCGGCGCGCACCATGACGTCCAGGTCGTCCTGGCGGGTGCGGTGGTTGGTGAGGTTGGCGCGAATGGCAAGCGCGCCGCGGATGCGGGTCGTCGACGGCGCGGCGACGCCGGATTCCTGCAGGTCGGCGACGACGTCTTCGTTCAATTGATCGAGCGCCGCGTCGTCCCAGCCTTTCGGGTGGAAGCGGAAGCACACGATGTTGAGCGAAGGCTCGCACAGCAGCTCCGCCCCGGGCGTGCGGCGGACGAGGCCGGCCAGGTACTGCGCCTGGCGGCAGTTTCGCTCGATGGCGCGTCCGAACGCGGCGACGCCGTGCTCCTTGATGGCGAACCAGATCTTCAGAGCCCGAAAACCGCGGGAAAGCTCGGGACCGAAGTCGTACGGCCAATCGCCTCCGCCGCCGAGACCCCGGGTGGTCGGATGAAGGTAGGCGGGGCGCACGGAAAACGCAGCGCGGTGTTTGTTGCCGTCGCGGACGAGCAGGCAGCCCGCGTCGTACTGAACGTGAAACCACTTGTGAAAGTCGAAGGCCAGCGAATCCGCGCGCTCGATGCCGCGCAGCCGGGGGCGCAGCTCGTCGCTCAGGGCCGCGAGAGATCCGAAGGCGCCGTCGACGTGGAACCAGAGCTTCTCGTCGCGGCAGATGTCGGCGAGCGTCTGCAGATCGTCGATGGCGGCCGTGTTGACGGTGCCGGCCGTTCCGATAATGCAGAAAGGCTCGAGGCCGGCCTTACGATCCTCGGCGATTGCGCGGCGAAGCGCCCCGATGTCGATCCGAAAGTCGCCATCGACCGGCAGATGCCGAAGGGCTTCGCTGCCGAATCCCAGCAGATCCGCCGCCCGAGTGACCGAGTGATGGGCTTCCTCCGAGGTGTAGGCCACCAGCGTCTTCGGCTGGCCCCGGAGTCCCTGGACCCGGACGTTCTTCGGCGCGCGCGCACTGCGCGCGACCGCGAGGCCCGTGGCGTTGGCCATCGACGTCCCGGTCAGGAGAATGCCGGTCGTACCCTTCGGAAAGCCGAAGATCGTGCGGCACCAGTCGATGATGGCGCGCTCGACGTAGAAGCCGGCGTGGTTGCGGCCGCCGCAGTTGGAATCCAACGCCGCGGCGAGAAGCTCGGCCACGATCCCGGACGTCAGACCGACGCCGTGGACCCAGCCGAAGAACCGCGGGTGGATGTTCCCGGTGGGATAGGGAAGGATGAGCTCGAGAAAGTCCCGGTACGCCTTCGCGAGCCCCTGCGGCTCCCGCGGCAGCGGCTCCGCGATCTTCGTCTTGATCGACTCGGGAACGGGGCGCCAGACCGGGCGCTCGCGCACTCCCCGCACGTAGTCGACGGCTTCGTCGAGAGCCGCGTGCGCGAGTCTGCGGAATGCGTTCCAGTCCGCGGGATCGAGGGACTCGTCGACCTCCGGGTTCGGAACGCCCTTCGGGCGTGCGGCCACCGCGGCGTCGCGGCCGGTCCGGCGAGCAACCGTTCGACGTCCCCGAGCAGACGCCGGTGTTTCAGAGCTGCTGCGATTTCGCGCCATGCGATCGACATCGTATAGCGCCAAAATCGAAGGCGCATCGGCTTACCGTGACATCATCGCACTGGCCTGCCGATTGCTGTGACGAGCGGCCGGCGCAAGCGAGAGGAGGCTCTCATGCTCTTTCCGGCGCTGGCGCGCTACGGAGACTGGGCCCTCCTGGCCCTCCGGCTCATTGTGGCGGCGGTCTTCTTTTCGAGCGGCCTTTCCCACGCCCGCGAGCCGAAAAAGCGCGCCGAAAGCATCGGGACGGGACCCGGGTTCACCCGCTTTCTCGGTGTCGCGGAGATGGCGGGGGCCTTCGGCGTCGCAACCGGCGTTCTGATCCAGCCGGCGGCGCTGGGGCTGATCCTCGTCATGCTCGGGGCCATTCAAAAGAAGATCTTCGTCTGGAAGACAGGCTTCTGGGGAGAAAAGGCCTCGGGCTGGCACTACGACCTGATGCTGGTCGTAATGAACCTGGTCCTGCTGACCTTCGGAGGCGGCCGGCTGGTTCTCCTCTGAAGGATTGCGCGCGAGCGCCGCGAGTGTGGCAAGATTTCCGCCGCTCTCGCACACACATACTGGGAAAGGCGGACCGATGCGACGCGAATACATCGCCTGGGACTCGCCCGTTCTGGGGCGGCGCATGGAGCTGCTCTGGTTCGGCCACGCGGGCAAGCCCATGATCTGGTTCCCGACCTCGCAGGGCCGCTTCTACCAGAACGAGGACTTCGGGCTCGTGGGCGCGGTCTCCGACCTCGTCGAGAGAGGCGCGATCCAGATCTGCTGCGTCGACAGCGTCGACTCCGAGAGCTTCTACGCGAAGGAGAAGCATCCGGCGGCGCGCATCCGCCGCCACGACGAATACGACCGCTACCTCTACGGCGAGGTCGTCCCGTTGGCGCGCAGCCGCGGCGGCAACTCCGGCCGCGTGGCCACACTCGGCTGCTCCTTCGGCGCGTACCACGCGGTGAACCTCGGCTTCCGCCATCCCGACGTCGTGGACAAGATCGTCGCGTTTTCGGGTAAGTACGACATCCACTCGTTCCTCGACGGCTACTGGGACGAGCTCTGCTATTTCCACTGCCCCACGGCCAACGTTCCCAACATGGACGGCCAATGGGTCGCGCGCCTCTCGGCGATGGACATCGCAATCGTCACCGGCGAGACCGACAACATCCTCTCGGGCACGACGACGATGCTCGAGATCCTCAACACCAAGGGAATCCGCAACCGCGGATCGGTCTGGAACGCACCGTACGGCCACGACTGGCCGTGGTGGAAGACCCAGATCCGGAGTTACGTGCCGTAGGCTCCGTCCCGAACGGAGCGAGAAAGCCGACCACCGACCCGATCACCGACCCGATTACCAAAGGCAGGCTTGCGATCGTAGGGAACGCCGTGCGCAGCACGGCGGTAACGCAGACCCTCGGCAGTAGGCGCGTCGTCCACCAGAGGCAAGCCCGCGTCAGTAGACAACGCTGGCCGGAGGCCAGCGGTAACCCACGCCGGGCGAAGCCCGCGCGTTCATCCCGCGCTTGATTGGAAGGTCTGGAGGGTCCGTTCCGGGAGGGACAGGAAAAAGGCCGCCGGCGAACGGTACCGGCGGCCTCACCCGTCTACCATGTTGGCCGCTTTAGCGTCCCCGACCGCCGCCGCTGCCCGTGCCCGTGCCAGCGCCGCCGCCGCCGGTGCAACGAGGCAAAGCCGGATCGCCGCAGGGACGCGGAGCCGGAGCGCAACCCGTACGATCGACGCGGCTCTCTGGATTGACCACCCATCGGTTTCAAGACGCCACGCGCGGATCGTCGTGGCGGCCGGCAAGGCGACGCTCGAGGACCTCGAGAGCAAGAACGGAACGCACTTGAACGGCAAGAGGATCGACCGCCGGGCAGCCCTGTCGGACGGCGACGAGGTCCGCATCGGCCCCGAGGTCATGGTCTTCCGAACGGTTTCCCCGGGAACGACGCGGACCGAGAGACAGATCTAGGGCTTTAAGGGCGCGGCCAGAAGTTCCCCGACGAGCCGACCCAGGTCTTGTCCTTGTTGTAATTGACTCCCATCATCTTGCCCTGCGACAGCCGCGCGAGCGTGGTGACAGGGAAAGGCTGCCCGTCTTTCCAGACGAACATCACACGAACTTCGACTCTGGAGCAGTTCCCGTCCGTCGTTTCGATCGCCGGGGCGTACTCGATCTTGCGCATCAGGAGCGTGTGGACGCGCTCTTCGGCCGGCACCGCCGCGAGGTCCGCGGGCGTGACGTCGACCTTGACGCCCGATCCCGCGAAGGAGAAGAGGGGCTTCAAGACCCAGTTTTCGAGATCCTTCGGCGGTGAGGCGAAGTCCGAGAGAAGGCGCGACTCCGGGACGGTGGGATGGCGAAGCTGCGGCAAGCAGTGCTTGGACCAGCGAAAGTACCAGTTGGGGTGCCCCGCCCAGGAGACGTCGATTCGGGAGGTGAGGTCGAAGGGGAGCGTCGCTCCTTTGGCTTCGAGCTCGTCGAAGATCAGGCGGTTGTAGATCCGGCGGATCCGGGTCTTCTTCCCGCCCCGCGAGTACCAGAGCTCGCGCCCCTGTTTCTCGATCTCGGACGGATCCATCGCGCGCACTCCCCAGAACTGCTCGGTGAACGCGAAGTCGATCGCGGTCTTCTGGTGGGCAGGTTCGAGGTCGAGGAGAACGACCTCAGCGGGCGGCAGGCCCGACAGTATGGCCTCGCCGACGACGCGCTTGTAGCCGGCCTCGTCGAGGCCCGAGAGGTACCAGTCGAGCCGGTCGCCGTCGGGCGACAGGCGCGCGATCTCCTCGCACTGCGCGATCTGGAAAGCGTAGAGCGTCGGAAAGGCCTGGAGCTCGATCAGCTTCGGCGCGAAGTGTCCGTCGGCGTCACGTGTCACGGCAAAGTCCGTGACCGCGAAGGTCGGCAGCGGATCACATCCCGGAACGTCGAACCGCGCCGGCACGGCAGCCTTGGATCGCTCGAGAGCCTCTCTCGTCGAAAGCTGTCGGAAGATATCGAGCGACGCGTCGACCATCTCGTCGCGAAGCTCCGGCGGGAGGAACACGGGCGTCTCGGCGAGACGAAACGGGATCTCCATCCCGCCGCGCTCTTCGAGCCGGCGCTGGTACTCGCGGTACCGCTCATCCGTGTAGGCGGCATTGTAGGCGCGGCGAAGGGAGGGGATCACGGGGCGGATGGTATCGCGGGCCGGCCTGTCGAGTCGGGAACGATCGAGCCTGTCATCCCGAGCGGAGCGAGATAGCCGACCAGCAGAGGCGTGCCCCCCGGCAGTAGGCAACGTCGCGCGAAGCGCGGCGTTCATCCCGTGATTCCTCGCCGCGGACGCCTTCTTGTCGAGTCGGGATCCCTCGCCGTTTCGTGGCTCGGGATGACCGCTACGCCGCCGTGCACGACGCCTGCGCGGTCAGATGAGGAACTTGCCCGCCTTCATGATCTGGTCGCCGTCGAACCAGATGTCGAAGTTGCGGCCGACGACGTCGATGTGCGTAGTGCTCTTCCACTTCGCGCCCGTGTGCTCGGCGTACGGGTGGCCGAAGGCGATGTGGAGGGTCGGGAGCTTCTCGTCCTGCAGGATGTTTCCGATGACGTCGGAGACGGCGATGTTGGTGCCGATGGCGAATTCGCCGACGCGGTCGGAGTTCTCGTCCGTCGAGGTGTAGGCGCGGAAGTCGGCGACGAGAGCCGCGTTGTCGCATTCGACGTTCACGATGCGGCTGTTCTCGATGGTGACCGCGAGGGGATTGTTCTGGAGGTCGCCGTAGCGGGCGCAGAGGTAGTCGCCGACGACGCCGTCCGCGACATAGATGCCGTCCACGCGGGCGGGCGCGGTGAGGACCTCGCCTCCGGGCAGGTTGCCCCACTTGGTCGTCGAGATGATTCCCGACGTCTTCAGCCACTGGATCGACGGATCGAAGGTCGCCTCGAGGCGCGAGCCTGCCGGCGAAGTCGCCCGGATCTTCTTCGCGCGCTTCGCCCGCTCCAGGACGCGGCACGAGATCGCGTCGACCTCGTCGAAGTTGGCACGCATCGCCTCGGTCATGATCCGGTGCGAGATCGACACCATGTGCGCGTGGCGGATCTTGCGGCGGTCGATGATCGTGGTCAGCTCCCGGCGAAACGCGAGCTCGCCCGGTTTGGGCTGGCCGGCGTAGATCGAGACGTCCGCCCGCTCGAGGGCCGCCGCGATGGGAGGAGGCAACGCGAGCATCGGGCGAGGACCGTAGTCCTCCATGACGTGCGTCTCGCTCTGAGCGCCGACCTCCCGGACCTGGTCGGCCAGGCTCCACGCGATGTCTTCGGTTTCACGGTCGGTGACGATCGCCACCCGTTCGTGAGGAGCGACGCGCAGACACGTTCGAATGGCGTTCCGGGCGCCGGGAATCAGGTCCTCGGCGTAGGCGGTCAACACACCCGTCTCGTTTCCCATCTTGGTGAATTGTGCTCCTGAGTCTTTCGTTCCGGGGCTAGTTCGCGGCGGTCCGTTTCCGTGGCGTCTCGACGGGCAACCCGTGGCTGGTCTCTTCGCATATGAAGTCGACCACCTGCTTCAGGTCCCCGCCGGCCGCGTCGAACACGCGCAGCTGCCGGTCGGCGCCCGTTCCGTTTTCGAGGATCCAGTGTACCCCGTCGAAGATCTCCCTGCGAGTGCCTAGCTCGTCCACGACGTCGTCCACGAACGCGAGCATCTCTGCGACGAGCTCGTGGAAGGGGACTTCCATCTCCTTGCCGAAATCGATCAGCTTTCCCTCGATGCCATACCGGGCCGCCCGCCACTTGTTCTCGAGGATCAGCGCGCGGCGGTACCGGCGAAACCCGAGGTTCTGAATCCGCAGCTTCCAGAGCTTGACGCAGATCGCCTGGAAGAGCGCGGCCAGGGTCACGGTCTCATCGAGCCGCATGGGCACGTCGCAGACGCGGAACTCGATCGTCTCGAAGAAGGGATGCGGGCGGACGTCCCACCAGATCTTCTTGCCGTTATCGATGCAGTTCGTGTTGACGAGGATCCGGACGAACTCGTCAAACTCGGCGGGCGTCTCGAAGTACTCGGGCATGCCCGTACGCGGGAATCGGTCGAAGACTTTGGTCCGGAAGCTCTTCAAACCCGAATTGCGGCCCAGCCAGAAGGGCGAGTTGGTCGACAGCGCGAGCATATGGGGGAGGAAGTACAGGGACTCGTTCATGATCTGGAACGCGAGCGGGCGGTCCTTGATCCCGACGTGCACATGGAGGCCGAAGATGAGGTTCGCACGCGCCAAAAGCTGCATTTCCTGGACGACGGAGTCGTAGCGGGGGTCCGGAAAGATCTTCTGGTCGGCCCAGTTGGAAAACGGGTGCGTGCCGGCCGAAGCCACGCGCATGCCGTTTTTGCGTGCGAGGCGGATGATCTCGGTCCGCATCTCGCCGACGTCCGCGCGGACCTCCGCGATGTTCTTGCAGATGCCCGTGCCGATCTCGATGACCGACTGGTGCATCTCGGGCTTGACCCGTTCCTTCAGGACGAGCTTGCCCTCGTCGAGGATTTCCTGGACGTGGGAGCGCAGCTCCCGCGTCTCGGGATCCAGGATCTGGAACTCTTCCTCGACGCCGAGGGTGAAGGCCGGTCGCTCCACGGCGAGAATCAGGCCTCGCCGCGGGGCCGGGACACGGAGGAGCCCCGGGGCGCCGCCGGTTTTCGCGGCCGGGTCGGGGTCGCCTTGCGGACCGGCGCCTCGGCCGGCTTCTCGCCCGCGGCGAGGTACGTCTGCCAGCGGTAATCCATCGCCGGCGCGGAATCCTGCGCAACTCTCTCGAGCAGCCACTTCGCGGCGTGCTCGACGACCCAGGCGAAGTTCTCGGGACCGACCGATTCGAGTGCGGCGTCGGGCGCCGGGTTCAGGAAGTCGATCGCGTAGGGAATGCCGTCGCGGACCGCGAACTCGAGCGTGCAGAAGTCGTAGCCCAGCGCGTTCATCAACTTGAGCGAATCGTCGTGAACGCGCTGATACAGCGCCGGATCGATCGGCGCCCCGTCCTTGACGTAGCGCTCGTGGTGCGGCCGTCTCGGGTCGTACCGCATGACATGGACATGCTTGCGTCCGATCGCGTAGCAGCGGAAGTACTGGTCGAAGACGATCTCCTCCTGGAGCGTCATCACGTGCTGGCCGGTCTCGTGGTACGCAGCGAAAAACTCGTCGGGATTCGTCACGCGGTAGACGCTCTTCCAGCCGCCGCCCGAGTAAGGCTTGAAGTAAGCCGGGAAGCCGATGTAGTGGAACATCTCCTCCCACTCGAGCGGGTAAACGAGGTTGGTCATGGATTCCGCGGTCGTGTCCGGCGGATGCTGTTTGGAGGGAAGGATCACGGTCCGGGGCACGGCGACCCCGACCCGGCGCGCCACCACGTTGTTGAAGAACTTGTCGTCGGCCGACCACCAGAAGGGGTTGTTGACGACGGTGGTCCCGTCGGCCACGGCCTTCTTGAGGATCGCCCGGTAGAACGGAATGTCCTGGCTGATGCGGTCCAGGATCAGGTCGTACTTGGGGGGGCTGTCCAGGCCGATGCCCCCCACCAGGACGGGCTCGGCGACGACGCCCTGGCCCTCCCGGTTGATTCGTTCGATCAAGGCCTGCGGAAAGGAGCGTTCCTGGCCGAAAAGAATGCCGATGCGTTTCATGAGCGTCCTCGTCCTGTCGTTGATGCCCTCGGGGCGGCCCGGGGGGAGGGGATTATCTCATCTGCCCCGACGTCGTAGGGGCGGCCCTTGCGGCCGCCCCAGGGCGGGGGCAAGCCCCGCCCCTGCGAAGACTTTACGGCGAGGGCGCCTTACCCAGTACCCATTCCGCCATCCAGGCGATGTTTCGTTCCCCGAGGTCCTGGATGAGGCGGGGCTCCCGGATCCCGTGCGGCTGGCGCGGGTAGGTCACCATCTTGACCGGCACGCCGCGCCGCTTCAGGGCGTTGTAGAGCTGATAGCCCTGCGAGATCGGCACCCGGACGTCGGCTTCTCCGTGCTGGATCAGGGCCGGCGTCTTCGCATTGCCGATGTGGCCCATGGTCGAGTGCGAGCGGTAGACCTCCGAGACCCCGTCTTCCCAGAACTCGCCGCCGAAGTAGTCGGGGACGAACGCCGGGATGTCGGCCGTCCCGGTGAACGAGATCAGGTCCGTCAACGGAGCTCCGATCGATGCGGCCTTGAACCGGTCGGTCTGCGTGATGATCCAGGACGTCATGAACCCGCCGTAGCTCCAGCCCATCACGCCCAGGCGGTCGGGATCCGCGATCCCCATCGCGACGACCTTGTCCACTCCCGCCATCAGGTCGGCATAGTCGCCGCCGCCCCAGTCCTTGATGTTGGCCTGGCGGAATGAGGTTCCGTACCCGGAGGAGCCCCGCGGATTGGCCCGCAGGACCGCGTAGCCTTCCGCCGCGAGTGCGGCGGTCGGATACGCACCCGGTGTCGCCAGATGCGTGAGCTTGAAGACGCCGGCGGGTCCGCCGTGAATCACGAGGAGAAGCGGATAGCGCTTCCCGGGCTGGTAGCCCGGCGGAAGCGTGAGGAGTCCCTCGATCGGTTTCCCGTCGGGGCTCGTCCAGGAGATCGTCCGGGTCTCGGCCAGCGGATGCTTCGGCAGCGACGCGTTGACTTCCGAGATCTTCACGGGAGCAAACGGCGAGAGAGGGCTCGCCCACGCCTCGGTCGGGTCCGTCGGCGTTTGGCGGACGAAGCCGATCCAGTCTCCCTTCGGGTTGACGCTGGCCCCGTTGGAAACCTTCCCTTCGTCGGTGAGGGCGCGGATCGAGCCGGTCTTCACGTTCTGCGCGTAGAGAACGTCGGAGACGTGCCGGGCTTCGCTGAAGTAGATCGTCTGGGAGTCGGCGGACCAGCCCGCGATCTCCGGCGACTCGTCGAAGGAGTGGGGAAGATCTCGCGTGGGACCTCCGGCCGCCGGCGCGAGCCGGAGGAATTGACGATGCGCCCATCGCGGCGGGTCATCCGTGGCGACGTAGACGATCCACTGCCCGTCGGGAGAAAAGTGGGGCGAGATCTCGGCGGCTCCCGTGGCCGCGAAGGGCTTCACGGATCCCGTCGCGACGTCCACGAGCGAGATGTCCGCAGATGGCCAGTCGTTGGCCCTGGGCCGTGTCGTGTGGACGATGGCAAGAGTCTTTCCATCGGGCGACCAGTTCACCGCGTCCGATCCGCCTGCCTCGGGGACGGCGCCGATCGAGAAGTTCGACGCCACCAGGCGCCGCGCTTCGCGACGGCCGGACGCGTCTGCTTCGGCGGTCACGACCCACAGGCGTCCGGGGCGGTCGTCCTCGCCGACGACCGTGGCGTCGTCTTTTTCTTTCTCTCGTTTCTGGCGGTCCTCGCTGACCGGCTCGGGTGCGACGTAAGCGATCCACTTGCCGTCCGGCGACCACGCGAACGTGGCCACGTCGGACTTCGACGAAGTCAGCCGCCGCGCTTCTCCGCCTTGCAGCGGCATCAGCCAGACGTTGACGTTGGGGTCGCCGCGCTTGCCCAGAAACGCCAGCCACTTTCCGTCGGGCGACCAGCGCGGGCGGCTGGAGGAGGTGTCGGCGAAGGTGGCCTGGCGTGCCTCCTTGCCGTCTGTCGACGAGAGCCAGATCTGCGTGCGCCACTCGCTCTTGTCGGGATCGAAGGCCGCGTCACGTACGACATAGGCCGCACGCCTGCCGTCCGGCGACACCTGCACGTCGGAGACGAGCCGGTACTTCAACGTTTCCGCCGGCGTCCACTTGCCGGGCGAGTCCGACGCGAGGAGAGGACAGGCCGCGGCGAACGCCCCGATGGCCAGCCAGTAGAGCACCTGGAACCTGTAACCTGGAACCTGAATCCCCGTCGTCACAGCCAGCCGCGCTTGCGGAACCAGTAGAGCATTCCGCCGGCGAGCACGATGCAAACCATCCAGAAGAGGGGATACGAACCCGCCCAGTGGTTCTCGGGAATCGCCATGTTCATCCCGTAAACGCCGGCGAGGAAGGTCAGCGGAATGAAGATCGTGCCGATGATGGTCAGCACCTTCATGACCTCGGAGAGCCGGTTGGACATCGAGGTCATGTAGGTCTCCGTCAGGCTCGTCCCGACCTCGCGGTAAGTCTCGATGATGTCCATGATCTGAATCAGGTGGTCGTAGACGTCGCGCAGGTACGTCCGCGTCGTGTCGCTCATGCACTCGTGGGGCTCGCGCTGCATGGCGTTGACGACCTCGCGCATCGGCCAGACCGCGCGGCGCAGCAGCAGCATGTCGCGCTTGACCTGGTGCACCTCGGTGATCAGCTCGCGGTCGGGGCGTTCGAGGACGGCATCCTCGAGCTCCTCGAGCCGGTCGCCATAGTGCTCGAGAACCGGGAAGCAGTGGTCCACGATCGAGTCGATGAGCGTGTAGGCGAGGTAGCTGGCGTCGAGCTCGCGCAGCCGCGATCCTTCCTTGGCGATACGCTCGCGGATCGGATCCCACACGTCGCCGGGAGCTTCCTGGATCGTGATGACCAGGTCCCGGCCGACGAACATGCTGATCTGCTCGCTCTCGAGCTTTCCCTCCATTCGCTGCACCATGCGCACGATGAGGTAGATGTACGGCGGACGGCCGCCCTCGGCGGTGTACGGCTCAAGCTTGGGCCTCTGGTTGGTCGACATCAGGTCTTCGATGGCGAGGGGATGGAGGCTGTACTTGATCGCGAGGGCCCGGATCGCCTCGGGATCGCTCAACCCGTCGACGTTGATCCACCTCACCTTGACCCACGAGGACCGGCGGCTGCGGATGAAGTCCTCGAAGTCGGTGATCGCCCGTGTCTCGACGCGATCCGGCGCGTAGTCGATGCACGTGATGGGCACGCGCACGGCCGGGATCGGCATCCTCTCGAGCTCGTCGAGATCGATGCCCGGCTTGGCGCCGGGCGTGCCTGCCTGGAATCGGGTCGGAAGCTCCAGTCCCTCGCCGTCGACGAGCTCGTCATCGAGATGCGGGAAGCTCATGGCGGGGAAGTGTAATGCGGAGGCCCCCCTCACCCCTGCCCTCTCCCCCCTTCGGGGGGCGAGGGGACCTAGGTAACTTCCCTCTCCCCCGTGAGGGGGGAGAGGGTCAGGGGGAGGGGGCGATTCCCTCACCAAATCGCGCAGATCTCCTTTCGCACCATCGCATCCTCGGGCTTGCACGAAAACGCGGTGGCGAAGGCGGGGAGATTCGACGGGGCGCCGTTGGCGCGGAACTCGGGGAGGGGATGGGGATTCGTGTTCATCAGAAGCCGGGACAGCTCGGGCCGGACGTTGGCCGACCACACCCTCGCCCAGGCGAGGAAGAACTGCTGGTCGCCGGTCAGCCCGTCGATCGGCGCCGGCTCCGGCTTGCTGGCGAGCGTCGCGCGGTAGGCGCGGTAGGCGATGCCCAGACCTCCCAGATCCGCAATCGACTCGCCCAGCACCAGCTTGCCGTTGACGTGTTGTCCCTCGAACCTGTACGCCGAGAACTGCTCCTCGACGCATTTGGCTCGCGCCTCGTAGTTCTTGAGGTCTTCCGCCGTCCACCAGTCGGTCATGTTCCCGATCGCGTCGAACTTGCGTCCCTCGTCGTCGAAGCCGTGCGTCATCTCGTGTCCGATAACCGCTCCCATCGCGCCGTAGTTGACGGCGTCGTCGGCCTTCGCGTCGAAGAAGGGAGGCTGCAGGATGCCGGCGGGGAAGACGATCTCGTTCAACTGCGGATCGTAGTAGGCGTTGACTTCGGGCGGCGTCATCTGCCAGTCCTCGCGGTCCACGGGCTTGCCGACCTTGGAAAGGAGCCGTCGGCTCTCGAAGATCGCGGCGCGCTGCGTGTTCAGGACGTAGGGTCCGCGATCGATCGTCAGCGCCGAATAGTCGCGCCACACGTCCGGATAGCCGATCTTGGGACGGAATGCCGCGAGTTTGTCGAGCGCCTTCGCGCGCGTGGCCTCGCCCATCCAGGGAAGCGTCTTCAGATCTTCGCGCAGGGCCGTCACGAGGTTCTTCACCATCGCATCGGCGCTCGCCTTGGCCGCGGGCGGAAAGTAGTCGCGGACGTAGGCCTTGCCGAGCGCCTGTCCGAGGGCCGCGTCGGCCGCGACCACGCAGCGCTTCCAGCGCACCTCGTTCTCCGGAGTGCCCTGGAGAATCTTTCCGTAGAAGGCGAAATCTTCGTCGACGAAGGGCGTGGAGACGTCGCTCGCGGCCGAGTGGATCAGGTGCCAGCGCAGGTAGGTCTTCCAGTCCGAGAGAGTTGTCGCGACGAGCTCCTTGTTGACGGCCTCGAAGAACAGGGGCTGCGCGACGTTGACCGCCGCCGGCGAGACGCCGACGGCCTGGAAGTAGGCGGTCCACGAGAAGTTCGGAGTCAGCCGCGACAGGGCCGCGAGGTCCATGCGGTTGTAGGTCTTCTCGGAGTCGCGCGCTTCGTCCGGCTTCATGGAGGCCTCGGCCAGGCGCGTCTCGAACGCCAGGACCGTCTTCGCGTTGGCCGCCGCCTGCGATGCCGGATCGCCGAGCAGCTCGAACATCTTCGACACGTGGGCCACGTACTGGTCGCGCAGCGTCTTCGAGGCCTCGTCGGTCTTCGTGTAGTACTCGCGGTCGGGAAGCCCGAGGCCTCCCTGCGATGCGATCGCGATGACCTCCTTCGAATTGCGGCGGTCCTGCTCCGCCGTGAAGCGGAAGACGACGTTGGAGAATCCCTGCAGGTGCGCGATCTCGGACTGAAGATCCCCTGTGCTGGCGATCTTCTGGATGGCGTCGAACTCGGGCTTCAGCGGCTGGATCCCGGCGGCCTCGATCGCGGCCTCGTCCATGCAGCTCGCCCAGAAGTCGCCGATCTTGCGCTCGTCCGAACCCGGCGCCGGGTTCGCCGCCGCCTTCTCGAGGACGGTGTGCAGCTTGTCGCGGTTTTCCTCGAAGAGGATGCTGAACGAGCCCCAGTAGGACTGGTCCTGGGGGATGGGGTTGGCCTTCAGCCAGCCGCCGTTGCCGAACTGGTTGAGGTTCGCGCAGGCCGAGGCGGAGCGGTCGAGGTCGGCCGGATTGATGCCGTGGATCTCGGCGGTCGCGGGAGGCTGACTCGTTGCCGGAGCGGCCGGAGCGGCCGCGGGCGCGGCGGAAGGGGGCGGAGGAGAGGACGTCTTGGTGGCGGCGCATCGAGCCGCCAGGACGCAGGTCAGAGCCGCCGTCGCGCGCGAAATCTTCACGGAACCTCCTTCGCCTCGCAGAGGACTACGCGATCCGGGCCGCCGGGTTGCGAGGCCGGCGATCTTAACGCGCGTGACGCAGAGCACCGGGCATTGCACCGGCGGGCGATACCCTGTGTCGGTCCACACGAAAAAGGGGGGTTCCATGCGTCGCGTGTTCGTTCTCGTGGTGTCCGCGGCCCTCTCCACCGCGCTGGCGACAAAGGCCCAGACCCCGCCCAATCCGGAGCCCCTCGTGCTTCAGTTCGCGCGCATCCTGCCGGCCGTTGCGTCGACGCCCGGCGCCGGCGGCTCGTTCTTCAAGACGTCGCTGCAGCTGTTCAATCCGTATGCGGCGCCGCTGTCGGGCAAGCTGGTCTTCCATCCCTTCGGTGTTCAGGGAAGCAACGCCGACCCGAGCATGAGCTTCAACCTGTCGTCGGGGCAGTCGGTCGCCTACGACGACGTCGTGGTGGCGATGGGCCAGGCGGGTCTGGGCACACTCGACATCAACGTGCCCAACGCGTCCGCACCGCCCATCATCGTGGCGCGCGTCTTCAACGACGGCGGAGATTCGGGCACGTCCGGCTTCACCGAGGAGGCCGTCGGCCCCTCCGAGAGCGGGTCGGGCAGCCGCGTGCTGAAGCCCAACACGGTCGGGTATCTCGTCGTGCCGCCGGATCTGACGGCGTTTCGATTCAACATCGGCATCCGGACGCTGGCCGCGGGAGTCTCGGTGTCGATCTTCGTGCAGAACGCCGACGGAAACGCGACCTTCTTCACGCAGAAGAGCATCGGTGCGAACATGATCGTGCAGCAGGAAGGAAGCGCGTTCCTGGGAACGCCTCTACCGCCCGGTGGGACGCTGCGATTGCAGGTCCAGGCCGGAGCCGCCATCATCTACGGCGCGACGGCCGACAACACGACGCAGGACCCCAGCCTGCAGTACGCGAGGGTCACGCCGTAATCAGGCCGTCATCCCGAGCGTAGCGAGACAGCCGACCACCGAAGGCAGGCCCACGGCAGTAGGCAACGCCGGGCGAAGCCCGTGCGTTCATCCCGGACTCATCAAGCACGGGATCCCTCGTCGCTGGCGCTCCTCGGGATGACGAACGGGCGCCGTAGGCGCCCGTCCTCTCACTGCGTCAGCGGCCCCGGGCCTGCTGCCTCGCGCTCCCCGTACAGGAGCCGCCCGTTGGACAGCCGCGTGTCGCGCAGCGTGACGGCGAGGGCTTCAGCCAGAGTCGAGACCGGGAACACCTCGACCTGCCCACGGACCTCCTCGGAGAGGTCCTCCAGATCGGGCTCGTTGTCTTTCGGAATGACGATGTGCGTGATGCCCGCGCGCACGGCGCCGAGGATCTTCTCCTTGAGGCCTCCGATCGGAAGCGCGCGGCCGGAGAGCGTGATCTCTCCCGTCATCGCCACGTCGTGCCGCACCGGCCGCTTCGACAGCGCCGAGACGACGGCGGTCGACATCGCGATCCCGGCGGAAGGGCCGTCCTTGGGAATCGCCCCCGCCGGCACGTGGATGTGGATGTCCCGCTCGAAGTCCTTCTCGTCGATGCCGAGCAGCGCCGCGTGCGAGCGCGCGAAGGACCATGCCGCGCGCGCGGACTCCTTCATGACGTCGCCGAGCTGGCCGGTCAGGATCAGCTCACCCTTGCCCCGCATCGGCGTGGCCTCGACGAACATGATGTCTCCTCCCGCCGGCGTGTAGTACATGCCGGTCGCGATCCCGACCTGGTCCTGCGCCGCCATCTTTTCGGGATGCACGTGCGGGCGGCCCAGCAGCGGCCGGACCTCCTCGGGCCGGATCTCGGCCGTCTGGATCTCACGGGCCGCGATGCGCCGCGCCACCTTGCGGGCCAGCTTGCCGAGCTCGCGCTCGAGTTGGCGCACGCCGGACTCGCGCGTGTAGCTCGCGATGACCTCGCGGATCGCCGAGTCGGTGAAGGTCAGCTGCCCGGCCTTCAATCCGTTCTCCTCGATCTGGCGCGGCACCAGGTAGTTCCTGGCGATCTGGAGCTTCTCCTCCTCCGTATATCCGGCGAAGTTGACGACCTCCATCCGGTCCAGAAGTGGAGCCGGAATGCTCTGGATGAAGTTGGCCGTCGCGATGAACAGGACCTCGGAGAGGTCGAACGGCACGCCGAGATAGTGGTCTGTGAACGTGTCGTTCTGGGCCGGATCGAGCACCTCGAGCAGCGCCGAAGCGGGGTCGCCCTGGTACGAGATACCGAGCTTGTCGACCTCGTCGAGCAGGAAGACCGGGTTCTTGGTTCCCGCCTGCTTCATGCCCTGAAGGATGCGGCCCGGCATCGCTCCGATGTAGGTCCGGCGGTGGCCGCGGATGTCGGCCTCGTCCCGCGCGCCGCCGAGCGAGATGCGGACGTACTTGCGCCCCATCGCCCGCGCGATCGACTGCGCGATCGACGTCTTCCCGACTCCCGGAGGCCCGGCGAAGAGAAGGATTCGGCCGCGCGCGCTGCGCGCCACGGCCTTCGGGCCCTTCGGCGCCTCGCCCACGACCTCGACGCCTCCCTCGCCCTTGACGACGTCGGCCTTCTCGGTCTTGTCCGACTTCTCCGTCTTCTCCTCGGGCTCGTCCCGGTCCTGCGCCAGCTGGCGCACCGCGAGGAACTCGAGGATGCGGTCCTTGACGTCCTTCAGGCCGTAGTGATCCTCGTCGAGGACGCGCGCGGCCTCGGGCACGTCGAGCTTCTCGTCGCTGCGCGTGTTCCACGGCAGCTCCGCGACCGTCTCGAGGTAGGTCCGGATGACCTGCGACTCCATCGACTCCCGCCCGATGCGCGTGAGCCTCTGCCACTCGCGATCGACTTCCTTGCGGGCGTCCTCGGGCAGATCGAGCTCATCGAGCTTGGCGCGCAGCTCCTTCAAGCCTTCGTCGCCGGCGCCTCCGTCTTCGCCCAGCTCCTTCTGGATCGCCTTCATCTGCTCGCGCAGGTACATCTCGCGCTGACGGCTTCCGATCTCTTCCTTGACCTTGGACTGGATTTCTTCCTGGGCCGAGAGCACGTCGATTTGCCGCTGCACGTGGACGAGAACCCGCCGCACGCGGTCTTCCACCGACAGCGTCTCGAGGAGCACCTGCTTGGCGGCGGTGGGAATGTCGAGATAACCGGCGACGAGATCCGCCAGCCGGCTGGGCTCGTCGACTTCCGCCAGGATCTGGTCGACGGCCTCCTCGGGCAGCCCCAGCTTCTTGCCCAGCTCGGCGGCGCGCTCGCGCACCTCGCGATGAAGACCCGCGAAAGCCGGATCGCGCGCGTCCAGCGGCAGCATTTCCCGCGCCTCCTGGACCGTCGCCTCCAGGTAGCCGCCCTTGACTTTGGCGAAGCGCATCGCGATGCCGCGCGTCTTGCCCTCGAGGACGAGTCGGATGCCGCCCAGTCCCCGCTGGACCGAGCCGATGGTCGCGATGGTGCCGATCGTGTAGAGCTCCGACGGCGAAACGGTCTCGGCATCGCTGCGCTGGGCGACGGCGAAGACCAGACGCTCCGGGTCGTTCAACGCCGTCTCGATCGCTCGCAGCGTGCCGGCGCGGCCCGCGGAGATCGGGAAGCTCACGCCGGGAAACAGGACCGCGTTCCGCATCGGAACGACGGGTAGATTCTTCGAAGTTTCAGACATGGGAGCCTTTCTCCTTGCCGCCCAGGCGCTGTTTGCAAGATGAAAGCCCGCGGCGCTGGCCGGGCATGGACCCCAACGGCGACCCGGGCCGGGGTATTTCAAATACGTGAGTGAGAGTCGCGCAGATTCAGGCGGGGAGGACCGGGCGCCGGATCAGGGCGATCGAGACGTCGTCCTCGGGGGCCTGGCGGCGCCGGAAATCGTTGAGCGCCAACGCGATGGAGCCGGTCACTCTCTCGGGGTCGAGCGTTGCGAAGCGCTTGAGGGCGCTTTCGATGCGCTCGTCGCCGAATTCCGCGCCCGATTCGTCCCGGGCCTCGGACAACCCGTCGGAGTGCAGGAAGAGAGCCTCGCCCGGCTCCAGCCGTCCCTTTTCGATGGCCCACGTCATCCCGGGCCGGATGCCGAGCGGATAGGCGCCCTTGCCGATCCGTTCGCGCACGGCGCCGTCGGGACCGATGCGGAGCGCGGGCGGGTGTCCCGCCACGGAAGCCGAGAAGGATCCGTCCGGAGAGAGGAGGAAGTACACGCAGCCGAAGAAGGCCCGGGAGGATCCGGTCCGGCAGAGGATCCGATTCAGCGTTCCGAAGACGGCCGGCGGCGAGGGATCCACGTCGAGCTGCGTTCGGAAAGCCGCGTGCGCGACCGCCATCACGAGCCCGGCCGCCATCCCGTGTCCCGACGCGTCCCCGAAGAGGACCGCGAGCCGGCCGTCTGAGAGCGGGGCGAAGTCGTAGATGTCGCCTCCGACCGTGTTGGCGATCTCGTTGTGCGCTCCCAGCCGGAAGCCGGGCGGCGCCGGGAGCTCCTTGGGAATGAGGCTCCCCTGGAGGTCCCGCGCCAGCTCCAGCTCGTCTCGGTAGTTGATCTTGTCGACGAGCTCCATGGCCAGAAGCAGCGTCAGCAGGAGCGATGCGATGGAAAGAAAGCCGCTGTCGAACTCGACGCGGTAGTCCACGGTCTTCCGTACGCCGTTCCGGACCGACTCCTTGTGGTGCTCGATCTTCGGAAATGCGAGGGAAAGAATGAAGAACACGAGCACCGCGAGGAACAGGACTCGGCGCGCCGGAGCGAGGCGACGGGCCAGGCCGAAGAGGACGCTGTTGGTCGTCTTGAGGAAGCGCTTGAGGCGTTTTCTTTCCCGCTCGATGGACTCCCGATCCTCGGCGATGAGCTTGCCCTTCGCCGCCTTCCACTCGCGGGAGTAGAGGCCCGTCATGTCCTCCCGGCCGACGCCGTGGAAGGTCGAGCGCAGCAGCTCGCCCCAGTCTCTACCCGAGGGCATGTGCGGATCTTACGGAGGTCACGACGCCCGAGTTCCCCGGTTGGGCGCGCCTCGGAACGCTTTCGGCATCAAGGGGTTGTGACGGGGTTCGAAACCGGCGCGGCAATTGCACGTCCCACTTCAACGGAGGTATTGCCAAAATGTGGCCCCTCAAAACGGACTCCGGAAAGCGGCTTAAGGCGGCCGCCAACGTTCTGGCCTGGCGGCTGGATGACGTCCGTACGGCGTGGCGCATCGCGAGCCGCGAAGGACGCCTCCACGTCGCCAGAGCCCTCTGCGCGATCGAATCCACGCTCCGCGAGCTCTCGGAAATCGACCTCGGCAGAGTCGACGTAGGGCGGTCGGATCGTCTCTTCGCGGTCATCGAGCGGGCCAACCGGGTCATCGATCGGATCGAGAGCCGGCTGCAGGGCTCGGTTCCGCGCGCGGCTCTCCAGACTCGGTGCCTGTACCTGAAGGCGTCCTAGTCTCAGAGCCCGAGCAACGCGAGCTCGTCGAGGAGGTTGGCGACGCGAGGATGCTCGGCGAGCTCCCTGTATAGCCAGCCGTGCCGGTCGCGGAGATCCTTCAAGCCCTTTCGCAGAGCCTCTCCGTCTCGGGCGCGCGCCGCGGCGCGAAGATTCTCGAGAGCCGCTCGCTGGCTCTCGTCCATGCGTGCGCCGACTTGATCGTGAAGCGAATCGAAGGACTCTCGGACCCGCTCCGCGTGTTCTTCGTCTCGATCGTCCGTCATGGCGGGATCAGCCTATCAAAGCAGCTCCGGCAGATCCGCGAGAGACTCGAGGATCGCGTCGGGCACCACGACGGAGCGCTCGAGGTCCGAAGGTCGAAACTTTCCCGTCTTCACCAGCACCCCCCGGAGGCCGGCCGACTGCGCTCCTCCGACGTCCGACTCAAGGTCGTCGCCCACGCACGCGGCTTCGTGAGGCGCGACGCCGAGCGACGAGATCGCGGCCGCGAAGAATGCGGCCGAGGGCTTGCCCATCAGCGTCGCCGCGGTTCCCGAGGCGTGCTCCAGCGCCGCGACGAAGGGGCCGGCGTCGAGCATGAGGCCTTCGGCGCTTCGCCAGTAGCGGTTGCGGGCCAGCGCCACGAGCTCGGCGCCCTCGAGCATGAGGCGAAATGCCCGGTTCAGCCGCTCGTAGGTCATCTCCGCGCCGAGATCGCCGAGAACGACCGCCTCGGCTTCCGAGTCGACGGCCTCGATGCCGTCGAAGTCCTCCAGCAGGTTCTCTCGGAGGAGAAAGTGCGCGCGGCGGACGCCCTTCGCGAGGAGGTGTTGCCGCGCCGCGAGAGGCGCTGTGAAGATGCGGGAGGGATCCGCCGGCAAGCCCATCGCGCCGAGCTCGCGCGCGAGGACCGAGCGCGGACGGCTCGTCGTGTTCGTGACGAAGACGTGGGGCACGCCGCGGCGCGCGGCGGCTTCCAGCGATTCGAACGCGCCCGGGATCGGGCGGCCGTTCTGGTAAACGGTTCCTTCCAGGTCCAGGAGCAGCGCGCGGATGCGCGCATTCGCCGTCACGCGGGCTGCGCCATCCTCTCGTAGAGAGTCAGCAGCGCCTGCGTCCCGTCCTCTCCGCGCCCCTGCGCCTCGAGCGCCGAGAGGAGCTGGTGCGCGAGCGCGGCTCCGGGCAGCGGCGCGCCGATCGCCCGCGCGGCCTTCAGGAGGATCGCGAGGTCCTTCTGCTGGTGCTTGATCGCGAAGGCCGGCGCGAAGTCGCGGGCGATCATCTTCTTGCCGAGCACGTCCAGCATCCAGGAGCTCGCGGCGCCGCCCATCAGCGCCTCGTGAAGAGCCGGAAGCGGGAGGCCGGACTTCTGCGCGAAGGAGATTCCCTCCGAGACCGCGACCAGCGTGCCGGCGACGAGGATCTGGTTGACGGCCTTGCCCAGCTGCCCCGCGCCCGAGGCGCCCAGGTGCGTGATGCGCTTTCCCATGGCGGAAAGAACCGGGCGCGCGCGTTCGAGGGCTGCGTTCTCGCCGCCCACGAAAAAGGTCAGCGTGCCTTCGATCGCGCCCTTCTGCCCGCCCGAAACCGGCGCGTCGAGGAAGGCCGCGCCCGATTGGGCGAGCCTGCGGGCGATCGTCCGCGCCGCGTCGGGATCGATCGTCGAGCAGTCCACGACGACTGTGTTCGCCGACGCGCCGCGGATCGTGCCCCGCGGTCCGAGGTGGACCTCTTCGACCTCGGGAGAATCCGGGAGGCACGAGACGATCGCGTCGGAGCGCCGCGCGACCTCCTCCGGAGTCTCGGCCGCGGCGACCTCGCCGCCGAGCTCCCGGGCGAATGCCTGCGCCTTGCCGGGGGTGTGCGTCGCCACCGTCAGCGGGAAGCCCGCCCTGGCCAGGTTGCGGGCCATGCCCGCTCCCATCGTGCCCAGTCCGATGAAACCGACTCGTGGAGCCATGCGCGGGTCCTCCGGCGGGCGATTCTACGGAAGCTGCGGGGCCGGGCCGCGATGGTATGTTGTTACCATGGTAACAAAACGCGCGAGGCCCCGTCGGGGGGCACCCCGATTCGTCATCGAGCGCGTCCAGACGGGCGTGCGCATGGAGAAGCGGATCGTCAAGGTCTTGAAGGCCCTGGCGGAGCTGAAGGACATGTCGCTCGGGGATCTACTCGAGGGAATCTGCCTGCACGCCTTCGAGGGAAAGCCTCCGTTCTCCGACGAGACGCGCCGCAAGATTGCGGAGCTGAAGAAGATCTACGGGCTGGATCTCGACTCCTCCGCCAGCCATCTCCTGAGGGAGAGAGGGGAGGCCTGAGGTGCCGCGACGCTTTGACCGCGCGTTCACCCTCTTCCACGCGACGCTCGGCGTCGTGATCCTCGTCGAAAGCGTGCGCACCGCGTTGCACGCTCTCCACGGCGGAGGCGGCCACGCTCTCCTTCTGCTCGCTTCCGTCGAAGCGATCGGCGCCGCGCTCTTTCTCTGGCCGGCGACGCTGGCGGCCGGGGCCGCGGCGATGCTCCTGACTTTCGCCGTCGCGTTCGTCGTCCACGCCCTGCGAGGCGAGTTCCATCTCGGGCTTCTCGTCTACGCGGCGGGGACGATCCTCGTGCTCGTGCGTCGACGCGGCGTCGCGGCCGAGCCCGCCCGGGCGTAGGATCCTCGGCGGGAGGCCCGCGGGCATGAGCGACGTCGTCGTCACGGAAACGCACGGGGGATACGCCCAGCAGATCGAGGCCGGAAGTCACGTCTTCGCGGCGGACGAGCCCGTCGGCTCCGGAGGCACGGACACGGGGCCCGATCCGTATACGCTGCTCCTCGCCGCGCTCGGGGCGTGCACGTCCATGACGCTCCGGATGTACGCCGCGCGCAAGCAGTGGCCGCTCGAAGCGATCACGGTGCGGCTGCGCCACCGCAGGGACTACCGGAAGGACTGCGAGAACTGCGAGGATCCGGCCTCCCGGATCGAGCGCATCGAGCGGGAGATCTCGCTCAAGGGGCCCTTGAGCGAGGATCAGAAGAGGCGGCTGCTGGAGATCGCCGACCGCTGTCCCGTGCATCGCACGCTGGCGAATCCGAAGGAGATCGTGACGAAGCTGGTCCCTTCGTGAGCGCCCAAAGCGCCGCAGCCGCGCTTCTCGCCATCTGCCTCGGGCTGTGTCCGGCGGTTCTTCTCGCCCACGACACGGACACGACGAAGGCCGCGCGCGATTTCCTCGCGAAGCTCCGGCCGGCGCTCCGGGAGCAGTGCGAGCAGCCCTTCGACGGCGACGAGCGCACGACCTGGAGCTACTTTCCCGGCCGGCGCAAGGGAATCGCGCTGAAGGAGATGAACGCGGACGAGCGGGCCGCCGCGATGGCGATGCTCCAGGCCGCCCTCTCCGCCCGCGGCTACGAGAAGACCCAGGGCGTCATTCTGCTGGAGGGGATCCTTCGCGATCTCTCGACGTTCGGGTTCGGACGCGATCCGGACCTCTATTACCTGACCGTCTTCGGAGCTCCCTCGGACGAGCGTCCGTGGTCGTGGCGCTTCGAAGGGCATCACCTCTCGCTCCACTTCTCGTCGGCGTCGGGACGCCTCGTCTCGGAGACGCCGGCCTTCTTCGGCGCGAACCCCGCACGCGTGCCGTCGGGCAGGAACGCGGGCCTCCGCGTCCTCGGCGCCGAGGAGGATCTCGCGCGCAGGCTCCTCGGGAGCCTCGACTCGAAGCAGCGGCGTGCGGCCGTGATCGCCGTCCGCGCCCCCGGGGACATCATCTTCCGTCCCAACCGCAAGCGCGTGCCGGATCCGGAAGGCCTGACCGCCTCGGAGATGACCGATGCCCAGAAGAAGACGCTGATGGATTTGATCGGGGAGTACCTCGGCAACATGCACGCGGAAATGGCGCGGGCGCAGCGCGAGAAGATCGAGAAGGCGGGCGCGGGAGCGATCCGTTTCGCGTGGGCCGGCGGAACGTCGCCGGGCGAAGGCCACTACTACCGCATCCAGGGCCCGACGTTCCTCATCGAGTACGACAACACGCAGAACGGCGCGAACCACGTCCACAGCGTGTATCGGGATCTGGAGGACGACTTCGGAGGGGATCTATTGAGGCGACACTACGCGGTAAGTCACCTGCGGGCGCCCTAGCCCACGTCCACACCGTCCAGGTGCTTGGCCAGGGCCTCGTCCTGCAGCTCGAACAGCTTCTTCAACCCCTTCTTCGCCAGCGCGAGCAGCTCTCCGAGTTGCTCTTCAGAGAACGGCCGCCGCTCCGCGGTCCCCTGGATCTCGACGAAGGCTCCCGACGCCGTGCCGACGATGTTGCAGTCCACGTCGGCCTCCGAGTCCTCCGCGTAGGCGAGGTCGAGCACGGTCTGGCCCGCGCACACGCCGGCCGAGACCGCCGCTACGGTCTCTCTCAGGGGCCAGCGCGGAATCGTTCGTTCACGCGTCAGCTTTGCGAGCGCCATGGCCAGGGCGACGCACGCGCCGGTGATGCCCGCGCAGCGCGTGCCGCCGTCGGCCTGGAGGACGTCGCAGTCGAGCGTGATCGTCCGCTCGCCCAGTCCGCGCAGTTCGGTGACGCTTCGCAGCGACCTCCCGATCAGGCGCTGGATCTCGAGGGTGCGCCCGCCCTGCCTCCCCTGCGCCGCCTCTCGCGCCGACCGCGTATGCGTGGCCCGCGGCAGCATGCCGTACTCTGCCGTGACCCATCCGCTTCCGCTGCCTTTCAGAAACGGCGGAACGCGGTCCTCGACCGACGCGGTGCACAGGACCTTCGTGTCTCCGAGCGAGATCAGCGCCGAACCCTCGGCGTGGCGCGCGACGCCGGTCTCGATCGAGACCGGCCGCAGCTCGCCGGGCTTGCGGCCGTCGGGCCGCGGGGTCGAGCGCGTCACGGCGTGGGAGAGGGCGCGGGCGTCGTCCCCGCGTCCGCGGGCGGAGTCGGCGCGACGACGCTCCGCAGGAAGAGAAGGGGTCGAGTCAGGTCCACGTGGCCTCCCAGCGTCTCGGCGGGCTCGCCGTTGACGAGGATTCTCACACGGGTCGTGTCGGCGACGTTCTGGAGGACCGTGTCGACGAGCGAGGCCACGATGAGGAGCTCCTCCTCCGAGCCGTACGTCAGGCCCGAATCCACCGCGAGATCCAGCACGGCCTCTCCGTCGTGCAGGAGGAAGGCGTTCCGCAGCTGTATCTTCGGGGGCAGCGCCGGAATCAGGCCTTCGCGCGTGGGCCCCTTCTGCAGCTCCGCGAACAGAGCTCGCAGGAAGACAGAGCCTCCCGCGGGCTTCGGCAGGTCCCGCTCCTCGGGGTAGAGCTGCGCGCCGGTCTGGTCGGGAAAGAAGAGCGTCACGCGCACGGTCTCGACGGCCGGCAGAGGTGTGGCGCCGGGCGGAGCCGTGACGATCGGAGGCGGCGCCGGTGTCACGCGCAGAAACGGGCGGGGCCGGCGGGCGAGCCGGGGCAGCCCGCTGCGGTTGACGAACAGGAGGGCCCCAACGCCGGCCGCCAGCGTCGCGAGCAGGATCGCGGCGGCCCGCCGGCTCATGGCGTCGCGGGCTTCGGCGTGCGGAGGGCGGCGGGAAGTCGCTTCGCGAAGAACCGCGCAACCGCGCGCGCGATTGCGTCCGCCAGGCTCTGCTGGAACTCGGGATTCTTCAGGCGCTTCTCCTCGTCGCCGTTGGAGATGAACCCGACCTCGACGAGGACGGCAGGCATGGTCGCGCCGACGAGCACGCGAAACGGCGCCTGCTTGATGCCGCGGTTGGCGGTGTCGGAGACGGCGTTGAGCTCGACCTGGATCGCCTCGGCGAGCTCGCTCGACTCCTTCAGATGCGCGCTCTGCGCCAGGTCCCACAGGATGAAGTCGAGGTCGGGATTGCCCGTGTCCGGCACGGGCGTCGTCGAAGCGCCGTTGGCCTGGTTCTCGCGGCGCGCGACTTCCTGCGCGATCTTGTCCGAGGCTTCGAGCGAGAGGTAGTAGGTCTCCGAGCCTTTCGCCGAAGCCGAGCGCGAGGAGTTGGCGTGGACCGAGAGGAAGAGGTCCGCCTTCTCGTGGTTGGCGATGGAGGTGCGGTCGTCCAGCGAGAGCTGCACGTCGGTATCGCGGGTCAGCACGGTGCGGCAGGCGATCACGCGCGGCAGCGTGGCCGCGAGCCTCTTCGCGATCTCCAGCGTCGCGTCTTTCTCCTGCAGTCCGCCCGGGCCGATCGCGCCGGTCTCGCCGCCGCCATGGCCCGGGTCGATGACGATGGTGAGAGGCGCCGCGGCGGCCACGGCCGGAGCGGCCTCCTCGACCGGCGCCGCACCCGCGGTCCTGCGGCCCACCTCGACCACGAGCCGTTCCGGCGACGTCAACGGGTAGGCGCGCGCCGAGAGTCCGGGCTCGCGAAAATCGATCGAGGCGGTGTCTCCCGAAAACCGGACGGCGGCGATGAGCGGATCGTCGTACTTCTTTTCCGGGAAGGGCGGATCGATCTTGGTCTCCGGGAAGCGGACCTGGAAGCCCTTCTCCGTCGCCGACGTCGCGGTCTTCGCCGCCGAAGACAGACGCAGCACGACCTGCGTCGTGGGCGCGACATGCACGACCGCGACCTCGATCGAGACCGGCGGAGGCCCGGCCGCCGTCAGCGTCCAGGTCTTCTTCGCCGCGTCCCAGACGCCGGTCGCGCCCGCCAGCGGAAAGAGGATCTTTTCGAGAAAGTCGGGCGGGCCGTAGAGCGCACCGAAGACCATCCGCGCCGGGCTCGAGATGGGAACGATCCGGCGATCGATCGGGACCTGCGCGGTCCCGGGGCCGACCAGGACCTGGTGTCCGTAGCCGGAGATCGTGAGCGTGCCCGTCGTGGTGTCCGGAACGACCGTGTAGCCCAGAGCGCGCGCTGCGTCCGAGATCACGAACTCCCGGTTACCCAGCATGCCGATGGGGTGCGATTCCCCCTTCCAGATGATCTGGGCGCGTTCCTCGGCCCGCGCCGGAAAGGAGGGGCTCGAAGCGAGGAGGGCCAGGGCCGCAGCGAGGGCGGCGGTGTGTCGTGTTCTCAACCGGTTGTGGATGGCGATTTGGTCGTTCGCGCTCAAAGAGGGTAGCACGGCGGGGCCGCGGCAGAGGCATCAGTGCATGCACCTGAGGTAGACCGGAGCGTGCTGGACGAATGCGCCCGGGAATCGCTCTCGGGCTCGATCGAGCGTCGCCGGGATGTCCGGGTCCGCAACTTCGCCGCTCGCCGCGACGACGATGTAGAGATCGGCCGGCAAGCCCTCGTAAGCCGAGGAGTATTCGACGCTCACTCAGACGCCGTCGTCGAAGCGTCCGCGCGGCACGTAACACGGAAAATCCCACGAGCTCTCCTCGCACTCGGCGCGAGAAAACGTCAGCCCGATGGCGCGGTCTTCGGACAGACCTCGCGGGTCCACGTTCCAGTCGAGCTCCTGCGCCGTCAGCGCGGCCAGTTCCGCCGCTTCCTGATAGCGGAAGGTCGAAGTCACGATCACGAATGCCTTCTCCACGATGGGAGGGGAACCGTCGGGCGGCTCGAGGTCCTGTGCCGCGGCCGAGCCGCCCGCGACCGGGAGTAAGACGGCAAAGAGCCGGACCCTGCTCGCGAGACAAACGAACCTCACTGCAGCAGCCTCTCGAAGCTCTTCATGTCCTTGGACGTCTCATAGAGAAGCTCGCCCGTCGCCACGGAGACGATCGAGTAGCGGGGCGCGGGGCCGGGCGTGTCGTTCCAAGCCTCGATCGAGAGTCCGAGGCGCTGGCCATCCTTCGAGTAGCCGGAGAGGGCGGTCAGCATGTGCGCGAGGTCGCGATCGCGCATCGGCCGGCCGCTGGAGAGAAACGCAATTTCGCGAGCCGGCTCGTCGCGGTCGAGAGACGTCATGACCGGCACCAGGTGCGATGGACCGGCGACTTCCACCCAGGCGGCGGAGCGGCCGTCCGGCGAAATCTTCAGCGACCCCGGCACGGGGAGAATCGGAATCGCCGACTTGCGGGGCTGGACGTCGCGCGTCGCGCCCGCCTTCGTCTCGACGACGAGCTGGAGCGCTCCGAGCTTGCCTTCGATCCGGACGCTGCGTTCGAGCGAGCCCCGGCTCATCCGCGCTTCCTGCGGGAACGAAGCGCCGCCGCTGCCCCGGATCGCGCGCAGGATCGCCGCGCGGGAGAGCAGACGGACGCCCGGAGGGCCCTCGGGAGAGAGCGTCCGAACGCGGCCGCCGGCGGCGCGCACGCGCTCCTCGAGCTTCGCGAGCTCCTCGGGTTTTCCCAGCGCCAGGTAGTAGCGCCCGAGGGCGAGCGAAGCGATTCCGGCGCGATCGGCGGCCGAGCGGAGGACGTCCGGGTCCTCGGCCGTCTGCGCCAGCTGCAGCCAGGCCGCTGATTCTTCCTGCAGCGCCTGGAGCGAGGTGGACCGCTCCGGGTAGCGCGCCCGCAGCGAGCCCGCCACAGCGCGCTCCCGGAGGGCCGGGGGCGTGGCGCGGCCCGCGGCGCTCTCGGCGGCGAGGATTTCGAGCGCCCGGCCGAACGCGGATCCGTCGTAAACGCCGCGCGGCCCGGAACCCGGGATCCCCGGACGCTCGACGAGGCCGATCTCCTTCGCGGACGTGACTCCGGAAGCGGCCAGCGACTCGACGGTCTCGCCGAGAAGGACCTCGACCTCGGCATCCGGCGTCTTCGCCTCGCGAAGCCTCTCCGAGGCCCTCAGAAGCATCGCAGCGGCGAGGCGCCGGTTGGTGTCGTTGCGGCCGAACGCCCGGCCGATCACGACGAGATCGCGGGTCGGGCCGGCGCCGGCCGGAAAGATCACGACGACGTCGCGCGCGATCCAGGCCGCCGGCAGCCCCGGCCCTTCGACCCGCAGGAAA
>JBKOZO010000162.1:0-6626 GCA_046725935.1 Acidobacteriota bacterium
GTATCGACGTCGATGAGCTGTACGGTAACGCGCAGCTGCTGGCCCGCCTTTCGCACGCTGCCTTCGAGGACGCAGCGCACGCCCAGCTCGTGGCCGATCTGGCGGACGTCCGTGTCCTTCCCCTTGAACGCGAACGACGAAGTGCGCGCGGCCACGCGCATCCCCGCCACACCGGTCAGGGCCGCGATGATCTCCTCGGTCATCCCGTCGCTGAAGTACTCGGCCTCGCGATCGGGGCTCAGGTTCCGGAAAGGAAGGACGGCGATCGACGCCTCCGGAGGCACGCTTGTGACCGGCCCCGAAGTCGGCGTTGGAGATTCTCCCTGCCACGCTTCCAGGGCGAAGGCGAGGTCCCGGGCGTTCTGGAACCGTTCTCCGGGCTCCTTCTCGAGACAGTGCGCCACGATCCGGGCGAGGTCGGCCGGAATCTGAGTTCCCGTATGCCCCGCCATCGGGTCCTGCTGGAGGACGGCGATGAGCAGATCCGCCGCGCTGTCTCCGTGGAAGGCGCGGCGGCCGGTCAACATCTCGTAGAGAATCGCGCCGAGCGAAAAGAGGTCGCTGCGGTGGTCCAGCGGGCGTCCGCGCACCTGTTCGGGGGACATGTACCCGGCCGTGCCCAGGACGATCCCCGGCTGCGTGCCGGCGGTCGGTGATTGCGAGAGGTCCGTAGGCAGGGCTCCGGGCGCCAGCAACGCCAACCCGAAGTCCAGGATCTTCACGTAGCCGGCGCTCGTCAGGAAGACGTTCTCGGGCTTGAGGTCCCGGTGCACGATGCCGCGCTCGTGGGCCGCGGCCAGGCCTCGGGCAATCTGGAGCGAGTACTCGACGGACTTGCGCGGCGGGATCGCCGAGGCCGAAAGACGGGATCGCAGCGTCTCCCCCTCGAGCAGCTCCATCACGGCGAAAGACTTCCCGTTGGCTTCGCCGACGTCGTGGAGCGCGAGGATGTTGGGGTGCGAAAGGGCCGCGACCGCACGGGCTTCGCGATGAAACCGCTCGAGTGCGTTGCTCCCGTCGCCGAGCCGGTCCGGGAGGACCTTCACGGCGACCTCGCGACCGAGCCGCGAGTCTCGCGCTCTGTAGACCTCTCCCATACCGCCCGCCCCCAGAGACGAGAGGATTTCGTAAGGTCCGAGACGGGTTCCGACCGCGAGCGTCATGAACTCGTTCGCTTCCTCCCTGAGCCGGCGGATCGCCGGATCAAACGCCCAGGATCAGTCGTGTCAACGCCGGCACCCGGCCGAGCAGTCGCGCGTACAGCGCGAGCTGGCCGCGATGGTACTCCTCGTGAGAGATGCCGTGATTCATCCATGTCAGGCGGGTTCCGGGCTTTCCGTCGAATCGTCGGATCCACTGCAGCATATGCAGCTCGCCGGCCTGTCGGATTTGTTTTTCGCCGTCGCGATGCGTCCGTTTCAGCGCGTCGAGCACGTCCCGCTTCGAGCGCTTCGACGCGACGCCGCGTCCGTATTCCTTCAGGAATCCTTCGTAGGATTTGCGCTGGAAGTCTCCATCCGGGCGCGAGAGCTCGCCGGACATCATCAGACCGGACTCGACGATGTGGTGCACGAGCTCGACGAAAGAGCGGCTCTCGGGGTGGGGTCGGAACGCCAGGTCTTTCTCGGAGACGTTGCGCACCTCCGCGATCACTCCCTCGCGCGTGTAGGCCCACGCCTCGAGGGTTTCTTCCAGGAGGGTCGTGTATTCGTTCATCGCCTCACCCCTGAGATGAGAGCCCGAGAGGGCGCGAGGATACAACGCCGGCGTCCGTGATGTAATGGCGCGAACATGCGACGCGCGTTCGTCCTGGTCCTCGTCCTGGCAGCCGCCTGCGCCGGCAAGCCGGAGCTCCACTTCGCGTGGGACCATGCCGCGAGCTTCGCGAACCTGAAGACCTGGGCGTGGTACGACGATCCGAACTTCCAGATGCCGGGGGGCAGCTCAATCGTGGACGGGCGGTTCGTCGATGAGCGCGTGCGGGCCGCCGTGGCCGCGGACCTGGCGAAGAAGGGACTGTCGAAGACCGAAGGAAAGGCCGACGTCTACGTCTCGTACGCGACGCGGCCGGACGGAGTCGTCAGCCAGGACAAGTTCGGCAGCTACTACTGGTGGTCGTACACGATCGTCGGCGGCACCAAGCATCAGAAGCAGGGCACGCTGACGCTCGACATTCGCGACTCGGGCGACAAGCTGATATGGCGAGCCTCGAAGATGGCGATCCTGGGGACCAACCCCGAAGCGCTCGGCCGCAACATCGACGACGCGGTCGGGGACCTGCTCTCGAAGTTCCCGCCGCCCCCCGGCGCGGAGGCCAAATGACCAGAACTGCTTCCCGGATTCTCCTGCTTCTCGTCGTTGCTTCGGCGCTCGCCGCGTGCGCGGGCACGCATCCGGCGCCGACCTACGCCTGGGACCCGAAGGCCGACTTCGCGCCGCTCAAGACGTTCGCGTGGTGGAACCCACCGGGCTTCCAGCCGCCGCACGGCGACTCGATCATCGACGGCCAGTTCCTCGACGATCACATCCGCGGCGCCGTCGACCGAAGCCTCGAGAACAAGGGCATCCAGAAGGTCGATCCCGCCTCCGCACAGATGTTCATCTCCTACAGCACGGGAGACACCGGAGTCTCGGACGAGGTCAAGGATCCCAACTACGCCTGGCTGACCGGCTACGAGAGCACGATGTACGAGAAGTCGCGCGGCGTGACGATCGACATCCGGGACCACGCGAAGAAGTTGATCTGGCGCGGCTCGATCACGCGGCTCGAAGGCGAGAACCCCGACGCCGTGGGACGCGAGCTCAACCACGAGGTCGACGTTCTGCTCGCCCACTTCCCTCCGGCGCCCGGCGCGACTCCCTCGAAGTAGCTCAATTCCCTCTCCCCCGTTCGGGGGGAGAGGGTTAGGGTGAGGGGGCGGCCCTTCAGCGCGCCGACACGCCGTAGACCATCCGCTTCGTTCCCGCGACGCCGGATTTCTCGAGGAGCTGCTCGGCCTCGGCGGAGGAGAAGCGGCGACCAATGGGCTGCTCGGCATTGGCCAGCTCCCAGCCCAGGATCGCCATGACCGCCGTGTCCACGGCGAGCTTTCGCGGATCGACCCTCTCGAAGGTGTCGATGGCGGTGTGGTGGCGCTCGTCGTAGTCGCCTTCCTCGACCCAGAGGGTCAGCGCGGGCACGCCGACGACCATGAACGGCGCATGATCGCGGTCGAACGTCGCGTCGAGCGTCGTCGCGCTGGCGCCGAAGGACGCGACCGGGCCGAGGAGCCTTCGCACAGGCTCTTCGAGGTCCGCACGGCCGTGGAGCTCGATGCCGCGAGGGGAACCGGCTCCCGAATCCATCACGAGCACCGCCCGAAGCCGGTCGAGCTCCTTCTCGTGCGCGGCGACGTACGCGCGTGAGCCGAGCGTCGCCTCCTCCTCCCCCGAGAAGAACACGAACCGGATCGTCCGCCGCGGCTGGTTCCCCAGACGCTTCAGGATCCGGGCGGCCTCCAGCACCGCGGCGACACCCGAGCCGTCGTCGTCGGCCCCCTGGGCGAAGTCCCACGAGTCATAGTGCGCGCCGAGAAGGACGACCTCGTCGGGGGTCTTGCCCGGAAGATCAGCGACGACGTTGCGCTCCCGGTAAGGCTCGGTGGAGAACGTGTTCTGTACGTTCAGTCGAAGGCTCACCTTCCCTTTCGCGAGAAGGCGGCGCAGCAAGAGGGTGTCCCCCTTCGCCACCGAGATCACGGGTAGAGGTCCCTTCGGGTAGAAGCCGAACGCGGACGTGTAGACCATCCGGCAGGGCTTGTCCGACGGAATCAGCATCGCCGGGGCGCCGGCTTCCGCGAGCTTGCGCGCCAGAGCGGCGCGCGCCACGAAGGACGGATCGGGCCCCATCTTCTGGGGGTCCACGAGGACGGCGGCGCCGCGCAGCCGCTCGGCGGGAAGTGAGAGCGCGTTCGACGTCGGAGCGCCCAGGTCGACGAGCGGCGCGGTCACCTCGCCCGGAGTGCCGGGCACCCAGGCGTACGACCCGACCTGGATCGCGCGATCGATCGGCGAAACGAGTCGCCCGGATGCCGGGCCGCGCGTCCAGCGCGACTCGAGCGGATAATCTTCGAAACGCGCGTTGTCGTAGCCGGCTTCCTTCAGCGCCGCGAGGATCAGCTCCGACGCCGCCCGGAGCTCCTTGCTCCCCGTGACGCGGCCGCCGACTTCGTCGGTGAGCCGCTCCAGAAACGCCGAAGCACCGCCCCGGGTCAGCGCCTCCCCGGCGATGCGCGCGGGGACGTCCTGTTGGGCATCGCCAGGCGTCGCGCAAAATGAAATCGCAGAAATCGCGAGCGATACCGCCAGATCGCGGGCGCGTCGCATTTCGGGAACGAGAGTCATTGAACGGCCGATGATTCTAAGGGAGGGCCGGCTACCTCGGCGCGGCGCTCGGCTGCCAGTTCAGGAGCACGCGGAAGTTCTCCGACTCGTATTCGCGGGTCGGAATGACTGCAAGGAATCGCTGCCCGTCCGCCGAGACCGCGTACTGACTGGCGAGCGGGTTCAACCTCATCGAGGTGCGGAAGAGAGGCTGGGGAGTGCCCGCGGAAAGCGTCGCTCCCTCAGATACCGGAGCGGCCATGAGCCGGCCCTCCAGATCGACGAAGAAAATCTCCTTGCCCGTCGGGCTCCACATGGGCTGCTGTCCCCCCGAATTGGAAATGCGCCATTTTTCCTCGGTCATCGGAAATCGGCGGACGAAGACTTCCCACTGGCCCGGCTCATTGGAGCTGTAGACGAAGAAGCGGCCGTCCGGCGAGAAGTGCGGCCACCTCTCTTCGAACTCGGTCGCGAGCAGGAGTTGTTCCTTTCCGGTCTCGAGATCCCTGACGGCGATGTCCGGGCCGGCTCCGGTGACCGTGAAAAGCAGGAACCGACCGTCGCGCGAGACGCTGTACGGAGTGGGAAAGCCGCCTGTGGCAACCACGGTCTGTTCCTCCCGGCCGCCGACGATCGGTTTTCGGCGGATTCCGTACGTCTCCCCCTCGTAACGGTAGAAGACCGAGTGGCCATCCGGGCTGAAGGTCGGCATCCATCCCAGATCGGCGAAAGGCGTGGCCACGTCACGGTCCAGGTCGACGATCCAGACCGACTGGAGGCCCGTTTCGATCGAGCGAGAGGTGAACCCGCCGAGGCGGTCGTCCGGAGAGAGACTGACGTTCATGATGACGCCCGGGGGTCCGACGGTCTTGACGACGTTTCCCCTTCGATCGAGCCAGGTGAGACGCCGTTCCGCGCTGCCCGGGCGAAATGCGACGATTCCGGACCTCGAGACGGTGAAAAGATCCCGGTATGCCGCGACATCGGCACGGAGCACGGGTCTCGCCACCGCCTCCGGTTGTCCCACGAGCTCGGCGCGCCCCAGGTCGAAGCGCTGCGCGAGCAGCGTCTCGCCCTTCACGAAGAGAAGAAGATCCGGCGAAAGAAACTCCCCCGCCGCCCCGTTGCGAAGGAGGAGCTTTCGCTGGCGCGGCGAGTCCAGAGAAGCAAGATAGATCCCGGTGGTTTCGGGCTTCTGGGACTTGACGAAAAAGAGAAAACGCCGGCCATCCGGGAGGAATCGGGGCCAACGGTGCAGCACGTCGCCCTTCTCGAGGGTGGTCACGGCAACGGTCTGCCCGCCCGAGGCGGCAACACGGTAGATCGCTCCGACCGCTTTCTGCGTGAAGAGGATGTCGCCCTTCGACCCCCAGCTTCCGCCACGACCGAGATCGGCGTCGCACAAGTCGTCGATCGAGCCGGTGGCCAGCTCGATTCGCCGGAGCTTGCCCCTGGAGAAGAAAGCGAGCGACCGGCTGTCGGGCGACCAGATCGGGACTTCCGCCGCCTCGGTTCCGGAAAGTGCGCGAACCTCGTCGGAGCCGAGCGCGCGAGTCCGCAGGAGAGCCTTGCCGCCGGCCGTGCCGACAAACGCGAGCGTTCTCCCGTCCGGAGAAATGTCGAAGAAATCGCTCAAGACCATCCGCTCCGGCGGGACTATGGAAAGCTGGATGCGCTCTGCCGGCGCCGCCGCCGGCGACGGCTGCGCCGATCGGACCGCGACGACGGCCGCTGCGAGGAGCGCCAGGGCCGCGGTCGCCCAGGGTAACCACCTGCCACGCGGCGACGACGCGGCGGGGACGGCGCCACCGATCGCGGATCCCTCGCTGAGCCATCGCAGCTCCCGCTTGACGTCCGCCGCGCTCTGCCAGCGCTCCTCGGGATCCTTGCCGAGACAGGTCTTCACGACCCGGTCCAGGTTTGGCGGCGTCATCGGCTGCATGCTGGAAATCGGAGCGGGATCGCTCGACATGATTGCCGTGATCAACGACGCCCGGCTCGAAGCGGAAAATGCCTTCTTTCCAGTCGCCATTTCGTAGAGGGTGGCGCCGAGCGCGAAGATGTCGGTGCGCGCATCGGCCTCCTTACCCTCCAGTTGCTCCGGTGCCATGTACTGGAACGTCCCCAGGATCGTGCCTTCCTGCGTCAGGTTCTCCTGCGTCGGAAGCGACGTGAGCCCCTCCGGTTTGCCTCCCGCCGGAAGAGCCTTCGCCAGGCCGAAGTCGAGCAGCTTTACCCCCGACTTCGTCAGCATCACGTTGCCG
>JBKOZO010000163.1:0-5484 GCA_046725935.1 Acidobacteriota bacterium
ATTCCGCCATTCGACGCGATTGACGTCGATTAGCCGCAGGTACGCCTCGTTCACCAGCGACGTCGCCTGCAGCGTGTGATCCGGCCGCTCCTGGCGCATATAGTGCCGTGCGAGACGGTGGAGCTCGTTGTAGACCAGCGGGATCAGTCGGTCGAGGGCGGATCTGTCGCCCTGGCTCCACGCCCGGAGGAGCTCGGTGGGTCCGCTGTCGGAATTGGGCGACATGACAGTTTCACCGGTCGGATGGCGCCTTCTATAGATAGAGGACGGTATGGTACACCGCGGCGACGCGGTTCCAGCCCAGCATCCAGGAGGCCGACATGAACCAGCCTGCGATGGACCATTGGACGGCGGTCAAACGCATCCATCAGTCTGCTCTCGATGTCGACTCGTCGGAACGTGCCGCATTCCTCGACAAATCGTGCGGCGGTGACGAAGCGTTGCGACGCGAGGTGGAGTCCCTTCTCGCGTACGCGACCGATGCCGAGACGTTCCTTGAGCGGCCGGCGGTGAACATCGCGGCCCTCTCGTCGAGCGAGTCGACTGAGGCGACGCTCGTCGGCAGGACCATCAGTCACTATCAGGTCCTGTCGTTGCTCGGTGCCGGCGGAATGGGAGAGGTTTACCTCGCGCGCGATCCGCGACTGGACCGGACCGTCGCGCTGAAGATCCTGCCCGAAGAACTCTCGGCTGACGCGGACCTCATGCAACGCTTCAGGCGCGAAGCGAAGGCCGCATCCGCGCTGAACCATCCGAATGTGGCCACCATCTACGACGTCGGCGAGAGCGATGGCATCCCATTCATCGTCATGGAGCACGTCGAAGGAGAGACCCTTCTGGCGAGGATCAGCCGTCGAATGACGCCGCCCGAGGTTGTCGATATCGCCGTGCAGGCCGCGGACGCGTTGGATCTCGCGCACGCAAAGGGCATCACGCACCGTGACATCAAGCCTGCCAACATGATGCTGACGCACCGCGGTAACGTGAAGGTGCTCGATTTCGGTGTGGCAAAGCTGGCCCGCCATGACGAAGGCAGCCTGAATGGCGAGTGGACCGTCGAGCCTGTGACTGCCGTCGGCAGCGTGGTCGGGTCGGCGCCGTACATGAGCCCCGAGCAGATCGTGGGCGGCGACGCTGATTCGCGCAGTGACGTGTTCAGCCTGGGAGTCGTCATCTACGAGATGGCAACGAAGCAGCTTCCCTTCTCCGGGTCGACGCGGGCGGAAATGAAGGACCGCATCCTGCGCGCGGCTCCGGAAGCGATGGTGCGGCTCAACCCGGACATCCCGCCGGAGCTGGAACGGATCACGCTCAAGTGTCTCGACAAACGCAGAGACGGCCGCTACCAGTCGGCGCGCGAGCTGTTGACCGACCTGTGGCCCCTGAAGCGTCAGCTCGACGCGAACGTGGCTCGAGCGATGCCAGATGCAGTGCGGCTCGAGCTCCTGAGGCGGTCTGGCTCGCATCCTGTCGCCGCCGCCGACACACCCGCAGGCGCCGACGATGCCTCGCCCACCGATGCGGCGCGCTCATCGGAAGCCTCGGAGCTCGTGGCCAGCGGTTGGGCGCATCTGCGCTCGGGGTCTTACTGGGAGGTATCCGACGCTGTGTCGGCGTTTCAGGCCGCGACGTTGATCGATCCGACTTACGCCGGCGCATACGCCGGCCTGGCGTTTGCGAAGATGTCGGAGGGGACCAATCGCACCGTGCTCGTCAAAGCGTTCGGCGAGGCCAAAACCGCTGCGCTTCGCGCGCTGGCGTTGGACGATGACAGTGCCGACGCACGGGCGGCGCTGGGACTGGTGATGTTCGTTGCGGAGTGGGATTGGGTCGCCGCCGAGCGAAGCTTCCAGCGCGCCCTGGCCATCGACCCGAATCACGCTGAGGCTTACCTTTATTACGGCTTCTTGAAGGAGGTGCTCGGCGACCTGGAGCGGGGATTGAGCCTGAAAATGCAGGGTTTGGAATGCGACTCGATGTCGGTGCTCGCTCACGTGCAGATCGCCCTCTCGTTCTTTTATCAGCGTCGGTACGACGACGTGATCGTGTGGGCCAACAAGGCGCTCGATCGCGATCCCCATCATAACTTCGCGAGCGAATTGCTGGCGGGCGCCCACTGGAAGCTGGGCGATCTCGAGCGCTCTGCCGAAATTATGCAGCGCATCCGTGACCATGCGTCAGATGTGGTACACGATGACTTCAGCAATGCCGATTTTCCACTCGCGATGCAGGCCGTGCAAATTGGAGACCTCGACGCAGCTTTCGAGCATCTTCGACGAATGCTCGACGCGCGCGACCCCGCGTTGGTTGATCTCGCTGTGGGGCCTCATTGGGACAGCTTGCGCGCGGATCCGCGGTTCAACCAGTGCCTTGCACGGATGAAATTGCGGCCGGTCTCGTGACCGCCTTGGCATTTGCAGGACTCAACGGCTTTCTCCTCCTCGACGAGGTGCGCCTCGCATCCGCGGCGGTCAGGGCTGCCCACCGTCGACGTCATCCGCGTCGTGCGTGACACGGACGCCTTCCCCCGAGAGTACGCTCGCGACGATCCCGGATGGGCAGCGGATCTCGACTCCCACGCGGCTCAAACGCTCGAGGGCTTCCACGCCAGCCCGGTCCACGAAGCCGACGCCCGCCAGATCGAGGCTCACCGACGTAGAGGATCGAAGAAGATCGGAGCATTCCCGCTCCAGCAGGGCGGCCCACTCCGCGAGGACACTGCCCTCGAGCTTGAGCGTCGCCCGGGAGCGTGATCCCTTCTCGCGCGTGATCCGAAACGTCATTGGCTTGCCCACCCGAGGAAGCTCGACTCCCGGTTCTTGCGCGCCAAGGCGGAGCGGCGAAAGAGATCCGAGCGCGAGGGCGGACTCTCGTCTGACGTGATGTCTTGCACGGCTTTACGCGACCGCCTCGCCCCTCACGCACATGTCCTCGAGTCCCACCGTCACTTGCGCGAGAGCTTCATAAAGCTCCCCAACGCTTTGAAAGCGGGAGGCGGCATCTTTCTCGATGCACTTCGTGATGATGGATGCGACTTTCGCGTCGATCCGCGGATTCTTCGACCTGGGAAGCGGCGGCGCGTTGTGGACATGCTTCAAGACCACGGCGAGCGGGGTGTCGCCTTCGAAAGGCAGTGAGCCCGTGAAAATCTCGTAGAGCACGATGCCCGTGGAATAGATGTCCGAACGGAAGTTGAGCGGCAATCCACGAGCCTGCTCCGGCGACATATAGCCGAGCGTTCCGATCACGGTTCCCGTTACGGTCAACCCGCGTTCGTCGGTCAAGTGCGCACTTCCGAAATCCATGATCTTCAAGCCACCGGCGGGCTCGACGATGATGTTCTGGGGCTTGATGTCTCCATGGATCACGCCGACCTCGTGCGCGGCGGCGAGCCCCGCACAGACCTGCTTCGCGATCCGAAGCGCCACCGGGGTCGGGAGAATTCCTTCGGACTCGAGCACCTGCTCCAGCGTCTGACCCTCGACGAACTCCATCGAGAGGAACTTCAGCCCACTCCACTCCCCCAGGTCGTGGGTACGAAGAACGTTCGCGTGGGTGATGCGGCGCGCGAGTCGGATTTCCTGCTTGAAGCGGTCGAGATGCAAGGGATCGGCCCAGAGGGCCTGGTGGCGCAGGGTCTTGATCGCAACGAGCTCGTCGAGTTCCCGGTCGCGCGCCTTGTACACGGTTCCCATGCCGCCCTTGCCGAGAACGGACTGGATCTCGTAGCGGGCGGCGAAGAGGGTGCCGACCTGCGGTTCGTTGCGCCAGGCCCCGACTGTCCCGCGGGCGGGCGGCCAGCCCGTGATCCCGGTTTCCTCCCCTCCGACCGACATCCTGAGCGAAGCCATGTATGTCTCCAAGGGTGTTTTCTCCTCGCGCTCCACCAGCCGACCCGTACCTCGATCGCTCCTACCGGGCGCTCAAATACCCAACAAACATGCCAGCTCAGTCCGCTCGGCCCGGAAGAACGCAAGCGGCTGAGCGGGGCCCAGTTGGGCGGTCCGAGGACCGCGCATCCGGCGAACCCGGGGTGCGGTGCTTGACGACCTATTGGGAAAATGCCGAATGGATGGCACGGGGTGAGGCCGCGTTCGGGCCGGCCGGACGCGAGGCGCTCTCTGTGCTGTCTCCTCGTTCAGGGACGGCGGACGATGCCGAGCTTCTTCATGCGGGCCTCGAGGGTGGTTCGCTTGAGGCCCAGGATATTGGCCGCGCCGCGCTCACCGCTGACCCGCCAACCCGTCTCCTCGAGAACAGCGGCGATGTGCTGGCGCTCGACGTCCTCGAGACTCCTCGCCTGCGGCTTCGAGCTCCCCCCAGCCGGTGCCGCAACGACGGCGCCGAGTTCGAAGCGACCCCTGGGCGAGAGAATGACGGTCCGCTCGATGATGTTCTGCAGCTCGCGCACGTTCCCGGGCCAGTCGTAAGCGGCCAGCCGCTCCAGGACGTCCGCGTTCACGGTACCCACGTTCTTCCCCATCTTCGACGCGTACAGCATGGCGAAATGCCGGGCCAGGCGCGGGATGTCCTGCTTCCGTTCTCTCAAGGGCGGGATGACGATTGGAAAGACGTTGAGACGGTAATAGAGGTCGGCGCGGAAGCGCCCCTCGCTCACCGCGCGCTCGAGGTCGCGATTCGTGGCCGCGATCAGCCGCACGTCGACCTTCAATGTCTGAGTCCCGCCGACGCGCTCGAACTCGCCGTCCTGCAGCACGCGCAGGAGCTTTGCCTGCAGTTCCAACGGAAGGTCGCCGACCTCATCGAGGAAGAGCGTGCCCCGGTTGGCGAGCTCGAACCGGCCGACCTTCCGCATGAGCGCACCGGTAAACGCCCCTTTTTCGTGCCCGAAGAGTTCGCTTTCGATCACGCCGGCCGGAAGGGCGGCGCAGTTCACCTTCACGAGGAGCTTGTCCTTCCGCTGGCTCAGATCGTGGATCGCGCGGACGATCAGCTCCTTTCCGGTGCCCGTCTCGCCGGTGACCAACACCGTGGAATCGGTTTTCGCCACATGTCGCACGCTCGCCAGGACGCCGAGCACCGCAGGGGACTCGCCGATGATGTCGCCGAAAGCAGCCTCCGTCCGGACCTCCTCCTGAAGGTAGACCTTCTCCTCTTCGAGGCGCGCCTTGAGGGCGGCGATCTCCTCGTAGGCGAGCAAGTTTTCGATCGCGAGCGCGACTTGCTCGGCGATCGCGGCAAGCAGCGAGGCGTCCTCTGCCCCGTACTGACCGGGCACGCGGCTCCCGATGTTCAGCGTTCCGATGATCCTCCCCTTGATCGCCATGGGAGCCGAAACCGCGGAGCGAAGCCCTCCCTTGAGCAGAGCGGCATGCTCGAGGAACGAGGGGGGATCCTGGAGGTCCACTGTAAGGAGGGGTTCGCGGTGATCGAGGACCCACCCGCCGCGACTTTGCTTTCGAGGCCATTCGGTCCCATTGGAAAGATGGGAGGCGACGGCACGGGGCCCGTCACACCCAACAC